>JAUPVQ010000042.1 GCA_030916965.1 Patescibacteria group bacterium | reverse complement strand
TTCCGTCTTTTCCTTTTAGGAAAAGCACCACGCTTGGCGTGGTGGCGCTTCAGCGCAACGGATGCGCTTAATCACTTTGCTTCTCGAAAAAAGTTCGCGCAAAGCGTATAATTAGCGCACAGCCACAACAATCCGGAAAATCGGAAAAATTAAAAGCGAATTTCTGCGAAATTCGCAAGGAGTCGGAAGTCCGTCCGGTCTTTATAAATAAGGTGAAATCCCATAAATCCCCCCCAGTGTATGGAAACAACTCAAACCAAAACTAAATGTGTTCTCTATGCTCGCAAAAGCACGGAGGAAGATGACAAACAAGTGATGAGTATTGAAGCTCAGCTTTTCGAGTTAAAAGAATTTGCGAGCAGAGAACGCATTGAGATAGTAAAAGTATTTACTGAATCGAAAAGCGCAAAGAAGCCCGGGCGAGACGGTTTTGCCAAAATGATTGAGTATATTGAAAACTCAAGTGAACCACTTGGTATTTTGGCATGGCATCCTGACCGTCTCGCTCGGAATTCTGTTGATGGAGGTAAAATAATTTACCTTGTGGATATCAACAGAATTGCTTCTTTGCGTTTTCCGCAGTTTTGGTTTGAGCCGACTCCGCAAGGCAAATTTATGTTGCAAGTGGCGTTCGGGCAATCCAAATATTTTTCTGACAACCTTGTCGAAAACGTGAAGCGTGGAATCCGCCAAAAAATCCGTCGTGGTGAATGGCTAACGCTCGCTCCGATGGGCTATGTGAATAATTATAAAACAAAGAATATTGAACCACATCCAGTGTATGGCAAAGTTATCAAGCGAGCGTTTGAAGAGTATTCCACCAAGACTCACACTTTTGAAACATTGGCAGATTTTTTGGCGGATCACGGAGTTGTACAGAAAAAAGGAACGCCACTATGCACTTGGTCCATCGCGAAAATGCTCACCAATCGCGCATATCTCGGTTTTATAAACCATCGTGGCGAATGGTACGATGGAACCTTTGAGCCAATTATTTCTCCGACACTGTTTGAAGCAGCGCAGAAGGTGTACGCAAATCGTCAGAAACCACGAAAATCAAAAATTGCGCATCCATTTGATTTTCGTGGTCTTGCGAAGTGTGGCGAATGCACAGGAGCAATTACGGCTCAATATGCAACGAATGATTCTGGAACTCGGTATATTTATTATCGTTGCAGTAAAAAGAAAGGAAAGTGTAGTCAGCCGTATTTGCAGGAAAATGCACTCGCCACACAATTGCGTACCCTGCTTCAATCAGTGTCGTTTCCGCTCACCGAAATTGAAGAAATGGAAAAACAGATTACTGTTTGGGAAAGTGAGTCAATTTCGGCAAACGGAATTGATATCCAAAATGTGAAGACCAAACTTTCCGAAACCAAAACCAAGCTTGATCGGCTCGTCTCGATATATCTCGATGGCGAGGTTGAGAAAGGTATATATCTCGAACGAAAAGATATTTTGATGCGTCAAAAAATCAAGCTTGAGGAAAGTTTGAACAATTTTGGACATCAGAGAAACAATTGGGTCGAACCTTTGCGGAATTTCATTTTGTCCTTAAAAGAAGCCGTCAATTTAGAAAAAACTTCCGATTACATCGAATGGAAGAAGTTTTTTCTAAAAGTCGGCTCGAACCCCATAATTAAAGACAAAATGGTTTCCATACACTGGGGGGATTTGTGGGATTTCACCTTATTTATAAAGACCGGACGGACTTCCGACTCCTTGCGAATTTCGCAGAAATTCGCTTTTAATTTTTCCGATTTTCCGGATTGTTGTGGCTGTGCCTAGGCCCAGATTTGAACTGGGGACATCTCCCTCTTCAGGGGAGCGCTCTACCAACTGAGCTACCTAGGCATGAAATAAATTTATTGCCCTTGATACTGTTTCAATAAATCTTGAATTTGAGTCAAATTTGGAATTGTACTTGCACCGCCTGCCTTGTCTCCCTCTCCTGCAAGACCGGCCAAACTACCATAATACCCCATCAAACTCTCAATATATGGTTGTATGAAGTAATATGCACCAAATGTAATACCTAGGATTATAATCCAGTATACAATTTTCATTATTTGGGCCCTTCTTTGTGCACTACGAATCCCCTTGAGAATAGTATTATTCTCCTTGTTGAGAGCCAAATCTTCTTCCAACATCTTTTTTAACTCAGAATCCATTACAAATACTATAGCATAAATCTATAAAAAAATAAATGTGCCCTCGGTACGAATCGAACGTGCATCTATTCCTTAGGACGGAACTGTTCTATCCATTGAACTACGAGGGCAAATTACAAAAACACCATTTCTGGTGCCTTTATAATACTCAATTTTCTTTAATTTTGCTACTCTTTTATCCCAAGCAACTCTACTATCTTTGGCTTGTTGAATCCGACAATAATATCGTTGTTAATAAGGATAACTGGTACTCCCATTTGGCCACTTTTCTTGATCATCTCTTGGCGCTTCTCGTTGTCTTCGGCAACGTTAAAATCAGTAAATGCTACGTTATGTTCTTTAAAGAAGTCTTTTGCCATATGACAAAAGTGACAAGTTGGTGTGCTATATACAGTAACTGTGTTCATATTATATATCGCCCGAAGGCATTAACTGATAAATATTCTTCTATTATATCATAAAAATTACTTGCACAAAATGTTTATTTTTTTGCTTACTAACGGAACAAATTCTTAAAGAATTTAATAAATCCATTGTCGTCCTTACTCTCATCCACTACATTCAAAGCACTTGCCTCTTGGTTGACGATCACTACCATCTTCTCCCCTTCCTTAACCAAATGATATTTATCCCTAAGTGTCTCTTCTTTGCCGAGATCCGTGCTCAATTTATTTATTGTTGACTTAATAGCTATTTCCCGTGACAAAACTGACTCCATTTCATTTAAAGCAATTTGATTTTTTTTGGTTGTTTCATTTTTAATCTCTACAAGTCCAACCATATTGTACATAAACACAAGCAATACAACCAGTAATACAAAAAGCGAGAGTGGTGAGTGCCACATTTTTTTTGAATGTTGTTTTGTTTGAAATTCTGCCATATTCTGCTATGATTATATCATGTTTTTCAACCCAAAACACCAAAAGAAAATAAGGATGATTTTCAGCATTTTATCAATACTTGTTATTATAAGTATGGTTATGCTTTATTCTCTTTCCTTTTTAACTAGATAATCCTATATATTATTCGGACTTATTCCGCATCATCTTCAGGAAAACATCGTGGGGTATATTTACTACGCCGCGACCTGCCATCTTTTTCTTGCCTTTCTTTTGTTTCTCTCTTAATTTCATCTTTCGGGTAATATCACCTCCATACATATGTTGAGTCACATCCTTCATGAATGCGCTAACTGATTCAGATGAAATTATTCGCCCCAAGGCTTTGCCTTGGATTTTGAATGCGAACTGCTGGCGAGGTATAACCTTTTTCAATTTCTCTACTTGAGTCTTGGCCTCCTCCTCTACACGACGGCGTGATACTACTCGTGTAAATGCTACCATGGGCTCGTCTGCTACGAGTATATCTAGGCGCACAACGTCAGCTTCGCGGTATTCACCGATTTCATATGATATAGATGCGTATCCTGAGCTCAAGCTCTTGAGCTCGTCAAAGAAATTGCGCATAAGCTCGCGAAGTGGCATCTCCATGTCGACAGACGATCTACTATCTCCGAAATTTTCTGTCATTTTCACTGTTGCTTCGTGTTCATAGAGGAATGGCATAAGTGGAGTGATATATTTTGTCGGCATGATAATTTTGACGTCTACCCATGGCTCAAAGATTTTGATAATATTTCCATCATCAGGGAATAAGTGTGGAGAATAGATTATTTGCTCTTTATTATTTTTCAATACTACTTTATAAGTAATCGATGGCATTGTCACCACTAATTGCAAATTAAATTCACGCATCAATCGCTCTGTAATAATCTCGAGATGTAGCATCCCAAGAAATCCACATCGGAATCCTCTACCGAGACTTCCAGATGTTTCCTCTTCATAAGAGAAAGATGAGTCAGACAAGCGCAATTTACCAAAAGCAGATTTCAATTCTGGGAAATCATCTGCACTTTCTGGATACACAGATGCCCATACCACAGGACTTGGCTTCATGTATCCAGGCAATGCTTCCAATGGCTTTTTTGTATATGTAATGGTATCTCCAACAGATGCTATACCTGGCTTCTTGATCCCAGTTACGATATATCCAATTTCCCCGCCAGTAATTTTGTCACGAGGAAATTCTTCTGGAGAAAATGTCCCAACCTCGAGTGATATAAATTTCTCATCTGATATGGCAAATAGTAGCGACTCACCTTTTACAAAGCTACCGTCAATTACTCGTACATAAACAATAACCCCACGATGGTTATCGTATTTGAAGTCGAAAACAAGCGCTCGGCCAGATGTAGGTTGCTCTTCGACATGTGGGCATGGAATCCTCTCAATTATTTGGTCCAACAACTCTTTTACTCCGTCCCCAGTTTTTCCAGAAACTTCAAGTATAGTATCAGGATCAATATCAAGTAGTAGTGCGAGCTCCATTTTGGTCTCATCAATCCGCGCTAATGGTGAATCTATTTTTGAGAGTACAGGTATTATCACAAGCCCTGAATCGCGTGCCATTTGCAGTGTTGTCAGAGTTTGAGCTTGGACTCCTTGAGTGGAATCTACAAGCAGTATAGAGCCTTCTACGGCCTTTAAAGCCCTGGATACTTCGTAGGAGAAGTCGATATGGCCCGGTGTATCAATCAGGTTTAGAATGTGCTTTTCGCCATTCAAAATATGCTCCATTCGTACTGGTTGCATTTTGATAGTAATTCCACGTTCACGCTCAAGCTCCATAGAATCGAGAACTTGGTCCTTCATCTTGCGTGCCTCAATAGTACCTGTTACTTCAAGCATTCGGTCTGCAAGGGTACTTTTACCGTGGTCAATATGGGCAATAATACTGAAATTTCTTATATGTTTAACATCCATTATTCCCCTATCCTACCAGAAAAACCCTTAAATTAAAAGCAGAAAATCCAGTTACAATTCTGTAACTGGATTTTAAAATAATTTTACAATTTTTTCTACAACTTTGTAGATCCGGGAAATTCTTCCCGCACTTTTTCTTCTACAAAACTGAAGTAGTAAATGTGTGTACGGTGGTCTTCGTAAGCATTATCGGCAGGTTTTATATAACCAAGCCTTACACCATGCTCAAATTTGTTGTGAAAAATTGAATGCTTATTGCCGCAATCACAAAGAATACTTCCAGTGCTGGGAGTACTACCGGGTTTAAAATCTTGTAAAGTGAAAGAATGTGCGGTCCCATCTGGACCACTAAAAAAGAAATCTCTGTTCATAAGTATATAATTTTGTTTTTTCTTAAATTATCACAAAAAAACAAAAAACACAAACTATTCTATGAACCCTCCGACTTGGTGATTCCAAAGGTCGGCATATGCGCCTTCTTTTTTGATAAGTTCTTTATGAGTACCTTCTTCTACAATTTTTCCTTCTTCAAGCACTATTATCCTGTCCATTTTCTGAATCGTAGATAGGCGGTGAGCAATCACAATAGTAGTCTTGCCTTTCATAAGCTCGTTGAATGCATCCTGTATATATTGCTCAGAGACACTATCAAGCGAGCTTGTCGCTTCGTCGAGGATTAGTATTGGGGAATCCTTGATCATCGCTCGTGCTATAGCCACGCGCTGGCGTTCTCCGCCAGATAGCTTCACACCTCGCTCTCCAACATAAGTCTCATATCCGTATGGGAGTCGAGATATGAAATCGTGTGAATATGCCTTTTGTGCAACTTCGATAATTTCTTCTTCGGTTGCATTTGGCTTACCATAAGCTATATTTTCACGAATTGTTCGGTGGAACAATATGGACTCTTGTGGTACGTAGGAGATCACTTTTCTCAAATCATCTTGTGTCACATTACGGATATCTTGACCATCAACAGTTATCGCTCCGCCACTCACATCCATAAAGCGCAATATCAGATTTGTAATAGTTGATTTACCAGCGCCAGAATGACCAACAATACCAATACGCTCACCAGCTTTTAGATCTAGGTTGAAGTCTTTTAGTACCTGCTGTCCATTTTTATAAACAAAATTAACACCCTTAAATACAAGATGTCCTTTGTTCATTTTCAATTTTTCTGGGACTTCTGGATCTAGAATATCTGGCACAGTATTGAATATATCAAAAACTTCTTGCATATCTGCCAGCGACTTCATGAAGCGCATGAAGCTGTTGCTTAGGTGCCACAATTTTTCAAAAACAATAACCATATATGTCTGTACCAACACAACAGTACCTGTAGAAATTCTGCCATCAAGCCACATACTAATCAAGTAATACAGCATTGTACTTGAAGTTGTAAATACAAGCACCGATTGTATAAGCTCAATTTTAAGTGCAAAAAACCATGACTTTTTACTATTATTTGAAGCTTCATGGGTAATCTCGTCAAAAAGCTTTATTTCTTGATTACGTGCAGAAAATATTTTTGTGGCTAGTATGTTACCAAAGACATCGGCCATTCTTCCTCCAATACGAGAATCAGATTTAGCTTCTAGCAAATCATACTTGATCTTTTGCTTTATAAATATAAATATAATTAATAGATATACAACAACAAACAAAATAAATATCAAACCAATTTTTTTAGATTGGTTAAATATAACTATAAATATACCTACACATATAATAGTAGATGCATAAAATTCATAAATAAATATATCAAACATTTGTTCAAATGAACCTACGAAACGCCTAGATTTAGTTACAAGACTACCCGAGAATGTATTTGAAAAAAATGATTGTGAATTACTCGTAATTTTTTTAAAAGAAAAGTTACGCAACTCTTTGATAACATTTATCTCGAATTTAAATATCAAGAATTTTCCAAATCGAGCAAGAATAAGAAGAAAAACATTTAAAAGGACAATAATCGTAAATATTTTAAACAACTCGGGTGCGAGCATGTACTTTTCTGTAATCGAGTCCGACAAAGTATCAATAATTTTTTTAAAATATATTGGACGAATGATTGCGTCAACGACAACTCTAATACCAAAAAGTATAAATATAGAATAAAAAAGTACAGGATATTTCTGTATTTGAGGCCAAACATATTTACGTAAGTTTGTAATAAATGACATTTAAGTATTATACCACAAAAACCCTTATATTCAAAGGACTTTTATACGAGCAGGATAAGGGGTAATAATTTTGAGTTATCTATAGATCAGTCTGCTCAGGAATTGAGATTGCCCTCTTCCAGAATTTATGTGACATTGCATCTCGAACTGCAAAATATTGTTTGTTTTTCATAAAATGTAGAACTATTATTCCAGCAATTATACCCGTGATTCCGGCACAGAACCCTTGGAGAAAGACTCCCCAAAATGTTGAGAGTGTAAATATCTTGTCAAAAACTCCTAAAGAAAAATAAGAAATAATTCCGATTACAGATGTTGCTGTTATGCTCTGAAATATTGAATTCGAAATCCCAGTCTTGATACCAACAAAAAAATCTCTTCGAAATGATATCCATATCAAACCGACATTTATCAATGATCCGATCGCATAAGCAAATGGCAACGCCAGCATCTCGGTACCATGCACATCACTCACACGCAAAAGGCTCTCAATGGTATGGCGCAATACAGGCATAGTAAGGAAAAGGTGTAGGATTATATAACCCAAAACGACAACAACAATAGATGAAAATAAGTTTATTAACATGGGCTTCTTTGTATTACCAGATGCATAATACCCACGCACAAGTAGCAATACAATACTTTGTGATACAAGCGAAATTATAAATAATGCTACAGCAGCTGCGGTAAGCTTCGTTTGGCCCCATGAGAATGTGCTTGCTCCTAGTATCACACGCACAATCTGTGCACGTAACACCATAAAGAGTATTGTAATAGGTAATGCCCAAAATATTATTTGTTGTATTCCACCAATAATATTCATACGGAATTTTTCCATGTCTTTACTTGCATATGCCCGGACCAATATTGGAAATGCTGCTACAGAATAGGATATACCTATAATACCGACAGGCACAGACTGCAAATTAAAAGAGAAAGTAAAAAGTGAGATTGAGCCAGTCGACAATTTGGAGGCCAGAGCGACAAATATAATCATTGTAATACTACCAAAGGATAGTGTGAGTGTCCGAGGGATAGAAATCTTTATCACAGACCATACATCGGCCCAGACAATCTTACTAGTAAATTTAGGTAGTAAATCGTGTGACACTACAGTAGGAATCTGAACTACTAAGTGCAAAATTGCGCCCAATATCACTCCATAGGCCAATCCATATGTGCCAAAGCTAGGGTAGAAAAAAATAATCCCAAGTATTATTCCCAAATTATAAAATACTGGTGATAAAGAAAAAACAAAAAACTTTTTATACAATTGAGTGATTGTGCCAATCAAATTCGAGAATCCAATAAGTATTGGGGAAAGCAACATAATACGACTTGTTTGCACAAGTACATCATAAGAATATGGATTGAATCCAGGTGCTATGAATTTCGCAATTTGTGGCATAAAAATATAAATAATTATACTCACTACAAGCATACAAATCATAAACGCAGAGAAAATTGTGTTAAGGAATTGTTGAGCATTTTTCTTGCCATTCTCGCCTGCCATACGCTGTACAATAAATGGCATAAGTACTGTAATAGATGCCAATGATGCTACAGATACATAGAGGAAATCAGGTATTCGGAATGCTGCATAATAAATATCCAAATTTGTGCCGGCGCCTACAGAATGAGCGAGCAGTCGATCACGTACAAGGCCGAGAATCTGCGACAGGAATGCAAAAGAGCCGAGCAATAGCGCAGCTTCATTCACACCGTGAAATTCCTTATTCAGAAATGTAAAAATCTTTTTTACCATATTAGATCACTATATTCACCAAGCGGCCTTTTACATAAATAATTTTCTTTGTAGGTTTGCCATCTATCCACTTGATGACATTTTCATCAGCAAGTGCTTTGGCTGTTACATCCTCTTCGCTATCATCCTTGCCTACAATTAATTCTGCACGTACTTTGCCATTTACTTGCACACCTATCTTGATAGTTTCGGATTCTAATTTCTTCGGATCAAACTTTGGCCATTTCGATAAATGAATAGACTTTTTGCTTGCCCCGTTTGCGGGGTCCCCCATTTGCATCCATAAATCTTCCGCAATATGTGGAGCAAAAGGTGCCAGAATTTGTAAGAAAATTTTGTAATCTTTAACACTTACTGATTCACATTTCTCCATCTCGTTTAACAACACCATCATAGAAGAAACAGCGGTATTGAAATTCATACTTTCTATATCTTCTGTAACTTTCTTGATAGTTTTGTGTAAAGTAGTGTCTAAATTCGGAGATAATGCAAAATCTGAGTCGTGTCGTCCCTTATCGCCTGTTCGCAAGCTCACATCGGCGATTTCACCTCGTGAACCAGACAAAGAATGAAGCAGTTCATTCATTGTCCCCCCGAGAGGTAAAGCGCGGAAATTCTGCTGTGTCGGTGAGACTACTTTTACCCCCAATCTCCAAACTCTTTCCAAGAATCTACGTGGACCGATCATGCTCTCTGTACTCCAAGACACCGCTTGGTCAAATGGCCCCATAAACATCTCGTACATGCGCAAGGTATCAGCACCGTACAATTTCACAATTTCGTCTGGATTCACAGTATTACCTACACTCTTACTCATCTTCTCTCCACCTTCGGCCAATATCATTCCGTGACTTGTTCGCTTCATGTACGGTTCACTTGTCGGCACGACTTTCAAATCATAGAGGAATTTATGCCAGAATCGTGAATAAAGTAAGTGAAGAGTTGTATGCTCCATACCACCGTTGTACCAATCAATACCATTCTTCATCCAGTATTTTAATACATTTTTATTAGCAAATTCCTTTTTGTTTTTCGGATCTGTGTAGCGTAGGAAATACCAAGAACTTCCGGCCCAGTTTGGCATTGTGTCAGTTTCCCTTTTGGCCTTACCTTTACACTTAGGGCATTTTGTATTGACCCATGCTGTAATATTTGCCAAAGGACTCTCACCATTGTCTGTTGGAGCATAAGATTTGACCTTTGGTAATTCCAATGGCAAATCCTTTTCACTTAGTGGTACGTATCCACATTTCTCACAATTCACAATCGGTATCGGCTCACCCCAGTATCGCTGTCGTGAAAATACCCAATCTCTGAGTTTGAATTTCGTAACAATCTTCCCTCCAACCTTTTCTGTAATTTCATTTATATCAACTAATGGTCTATCAATAATCGGTAGATTAAATTTATTAGAAAAATCTCGATCTCGTTCGTCGTGCATAGGCACTGCCATTACTGCTCCGGTGCCATAATGTGGCAATACGTAGTCAGCAACATATACTGGGACTTCCTCATTATTGCTTGGATTGATTGCAACTATGCCTTTGAGCTCTACGCCAGTTTTCTCTTTGCCTTCATCTGTGCGCTCGATGTCAGTTTTCTTTTTTACATCTTTTACATATTTCTCAACTTCTACCCAATTCGAAATTTGTGATTTAAGATTGTTCACCAATTCATGCTCTGGTGCTAGGACAACATAAGTCACACCAAACAATGTATCAGCTCGAGTTGTAAAAACTTTTATTTTCTCTTGTGAGTTTTTAATT
>JAUPVQ010000041.1 GCA_030916965.1 Patescibacteria group bacterium | reverse complement strand
GTGATGTAGAGCCATTGCTTGCTGTTGATTCGGAAACGACACGGATTGTGTAAGGGAAATCAACTTTGCTAGGCAAGACTGCAATCATTGCCTTCTCGGCTAGGAATCCATGACCCATTTCTCGGCGATTAATTCCGCCCACGCGTCCTGTTTCACCAGCAGAGTATGGAGGGAAATTGTAGTGGTGCATAAAGCGCTTTTTGTAAACATTTTCTATCCCATCGATAGAGTGCATGCTCTCTGGCCCCCCTAGAGTGAGGACTGACATCACATGTGTCTCGCCACGATAGAATATTCCTGAGCCGTGTAACACATCTGATATACCACCTGCTACTCCCGAAAGAGCGCGAACTTCGTCGAGTCCTCGCATGTCTGGACGCATATCGCTCTCTAGTGCTTTGTTGTGCAGAGCTTTGTCGATATATGTTTCGATATAATCTTCGGCGATGAATTTCATAGCTTCGTCATCGGCATATTTTTCCTCGACAAACTTTTTCCACTCATGCTCGGCTTCATTTATTGTCTTCTTACTTTCAGTTTTGCTAAACAAACCTTTGTCGAGCATTGGCACAATCAATCCATTGAAAAGTTTAATAATTTCTTCTGTAGTTTCTGCTGTAGGGAAAATTAATTTCTCTTTACCGATCTCAGTACGCAACATTTTCTGGAAAGTTTCCCATTTGGTAATCTCGGCCATTGCCAAATCGAATGCACTACCCATTGTAGATTCATCGAGCTCGAATGCCATGGATTCGATCATGTTTATAGTATTGTCTTTTCCGCAAACCATCAGATCAAGTGCGTACACTGGCTCGTCGCTTGCAGGAATATAATTGTTGACTGCGAGATTATTGTTTTCTTTTGTAGTACTGATGTGCACTCCTCCTACTGGACCTGCCCATGGAATATCGGATACATGAAGTGCGACAGAGGCTGCATTGACTCCGAGCATTTTTGGATCTGTATCACCAACTGCGATAACTGTGATAATTACTTGCACTGCATTTTTGATTCTGTGATCAAATAGTGGGCGGATAGTACGGTCGATAACACGCGCAGCGAGAATCGCTTGGTCACTTGGACGGCCCTCTCGGCGCATATATTGGCTACCTAGTATTTTTCCAGCGGCATAGAATTTCTCTAAATACTCTACAGTCAAGTTGAAAAATCCGGGATTGGATTTCCCATCACGAGATATACATGCTGTAGCCATAACTACTGTGCCACCACTTTTTAATATTACTGAACCATTGGCTTGATCAGCCAAGTCTGTAAACATAGCAGTAATCTTCTTACCGCCAATCTCTACCTCGAATTCTTTTGAAATCATATATTATTTACCCCGTAGTAGATTTTGGTGATGCCCTTTCAGGGCGTGCTAGCACTTCACCAAAATTCACTACCGGGTTGCACTAACCTCCAGACTCTAGTTTTGAAGCTTTAATTAAGCTTGCAACTCTAACTGTCCGAGGGCTAGCAATTAAACTATTAATAATTTCTTTATACCATATATAAGCTTTTTTATAAATAGACAAAAGAAAATCCGTACAACTGGATTTTCTCTAGTTGTACGGATTTAAAATTTTACAGAAGCACAGGTTCTTTTGCTGGAACAACTGAACAGGCATTGTCGCACTGGATTTTCCAGCGGTATACGCCATCATTACATTTTTTCCAAAAAATATTAACAATATGATTATTACAGAAACCAATAAAGATTCCTTCGTAACCGTTTGTATTTTTAGGCAAAAAACCGTCATGCCCACAAGTGAGAACCAAAATTCGCGCAACGATTTCGTCAGGACTTACTTCCTGAACAATTGGATTTGCCCAAAGTTCACCAGTTAAATCGCATAATCGAAATGTACGGTAACCCTTTGGTTGTACAGGAACTTCGTATTTCGCTTTGTAAATTGTATGTGGAAGTATAACTTCTCCAGTGCAATTATACAAAATACTTTTACGAAAAGTTGTTGCTCCCCCACAATGTGTAGTGTCATCATCGTCAAGCAAGAATTGACTGTTTTTACCAAAGTGTCTTAAAGCTTCGTCTTTTGTAAAACCACCATTACCACCAATTTCGATAACTGCGCTATCAATAATTGAATAGTTGATCGAAACTTTTTGACCGTTTACTAAAGTTACAAGCCCAAAAATCATTAGGCTAAATGCAAGAATTTTGTTTGTGTTTTTCATTTTGTTTTAGAGGCCTTGTTTTAGAGGCTTTTTACACGAACCAAAAATTTTGGTCAGTATAAGGAACCTCTAATGCCTTCAAAACAAACTTTTCAAAGAACTTTATTTCTAGGAGTATTATACCATAATAAAGAGCTATTTGTCAAGCAAAAACACCTTGTGAAATAAGGGGTTTTTGTGAGATGAGTAAAAGAAAAAGTCCCAACCGAAGCTGGGACTGATCATTTTTAAGCAATTTTTAATTTAAAATTTCTGACCTTCTTCTGTAAATGTTTACAGAAGCAAGTGTTGTTGAAATAATAAAAAATGCGAGTGCGATGCAAACGAGAACGGTTTCTTTTTCAACATACAGTGCTTTTATTGTCATAGGTATTCCTATGATTCCAAAATCAAAAATAAGAAAAAAGAGAAATGGTAAAGGTAGATTACGAATAAAAAATTTCATTACTTGTTTTTTAGTTTTTTGCCTACTCTGAAAGGTTTTCAGCTTACCCTATTTGTGTATATTATAGCACAATACATGCCTATTTGTCAATAGTAAAAAGCCTTATATTCTAAGGCTTTTTACGAGTTTATATTTGATTTACTTAGATAACTGCTCTTTGAAATAATTGACCCATTTGATGTCGCTTGGGTCTTTTTCGTGGATTATGCCTATTTATTAAGTATCTTTTTAATAAGCTTTACATTTGGCATGAAAATGAATTTCCTTTTTTGTCTCATTTGTACCAGTAGTCCTTTTTTTACTAAATCCATTAGATCATTATGCGCTGTTTGTCTAGAAACCCCATGCTTAGTCATGTGTATATTTACTTCCACAATATCCTCATGATGATTCAATAAATATTGCAATAAGGCGATCTGTCTTGGGTTATATTCTTTCAAGTTGCTAGCTACTTTTTTAAGTTCTTCTCCTTCTTTAATTTTTTCTTCAAAATAATCAACGAATTTTACTATTGCAGTTTTAAAAGAATCAGCAATGTAAAAAATAAAATAAGTTAAATCGTTATCGTCATTTTCTGAATAAATAAAAGCATTATCATATCTTTTTCTTGTTTCGATGATTGCTCTCGATACAGACAAGTATTGTATAAGCCAGTATTCTTTTCTTAAAAGGTACCAGTAAAAAATAACCCTTGCCGTTCTGCCATTACCATCTGGAAATGGATGAATGTATGCAAGCCAAAAATGAAGCATAGACGCTTTGATGACTGGGTGTATAAAACTGCCATCTTCTTCTGTGCGGTTTGCAAATGCAATAAATTGGTCGAGCTGTTCCAGCATTTCATTTTCTTTAGGAGGAGTGTGAACTATCTCCCCTGTTAATGGGTCATGTACCACTATTTCATCGGTGTCGTTCCTAAATCTTCCTTGGTCATTGTTGTCTTCTAAAGTTTTTTCTGTTACTAAACTTTGGATCTCAAGAAGCATGTCTCTACTAAGATCAAGATTTTTCCATGCATCAATTTTCTGCATTACATGATAACTGTTTATGATCATTTGTTCACTTCTTGTCCTTGGGGGTCTTTGTGAAGCAAGCATTTCTTTTGCCACTTTTCTTGTTGTATTCGCTCCTTCTATTTGGCTGGTCGCAATGGCTTCCTCATGTAGCCCTGTCATAATAAATTTATTGTTTTGCGCTTCAGAAGGTTTGATTTCTGAGAATGTTCTAATAAAACCCGAAGCGTAAGTATCAATATAATTTAATTTTTGATTTAGCGAATTTACCAAAGCAAAATTAAAATATTTCTCATCGTTTGATTTGATTGGAGTTGGCTGATACAAACTCATTCTATTTATTTTTAACCCAGCCCAAGCTTCTTCTGGGGTAAATCCTTCTGGCATTGGTTTGTACTTAAAAACATCCCAATATAAATATTCTTTTTGAGATTCGTGTATTAATTTTTTAAGCTCTAAAGAACCAAAAATTTTTTCAAAATTTTGATTCAGCGTCTCCTTCCATTTTGGTGGTTTCTGAATGCTTTTCATGATACTTCTAATTATATCATAATTAGAAGTTGGTTAGCAATAGGTAAATAATACATTGTAAAATAAGGTTATTCTGTGCAACTAATAAAATATACAAAATTAGAAGTTAATTAGCAGTAATTTTATTTAGATAACTGCTCTTTGAAATAGTTGACCCATTTGATGTCGCTTGGGTCTTTTTCGTGGATGATACCTAGGGTGTAGGCTAGATACATTGCCCTTTGCATGCCTATTAGGATCTGAGATAGTTTGCTCTCGCCTTGCATTTCCACAGTTGTGTACTTTATCCCCTGTTTTGCGAGCACATCTTTTGTCACTGCAATTCTTTTGTTTATTTTCTCAGAATATAAATTAGACTCGAAAAACATAAAATAAACTTTCTCTTTGTTTGTATTTGGGAATTCCAATCCTTCCATCAAGTGGTGATTGAGTTCAGGAATCTCGTGTGCGAGGGCCAATGTCTTGGCTGTCTCGTGTATTTGATTGCGAGTAAATCTTCCAAGATTAGTTAAGTG
>JAUPVQ010000040.1 GCA_030916965.1 Patescibacteria group bacterium | reverse complement strand
CGCGGAAAGTATCGCTACGATGTAGTAGGGTGACACTTTTACAGTATGCCAAAAGTTGGGCAGCGCTTTCAAACCCTGCATTACCTCCACCAATTACAACTACATCTTGCCCGCTAAACATCGGACCGTCACAACTTGCACAGTATGTGATACCTTTGTGTTCGTATTTGTCAGCATTTATACACTCTAGTTTCCTACGGCCAGAGCCTGTAGTAATAAGTACAGTCTTTGCTGTGTAAGTCTTGCCAGTGTCTGTAGTAATAGTAAAAATATTATTCTCTTTGGATAGGCCTGTCACTTTTTGACCTTCGAAAATATCTAGGAATTCACCTTTGTAATACATGACATGCTTTTTGAGGTTTTCTCCTAGTTCTGCACCGCCAATCTCTGGAGTACCTATCCAATTGTAAATAGTTGTTGATACAGTTGATTGCCCACCAAATTCACTGGCAATTAATGCAGTTTTGAGTTGCTTTCGCGCAGCATAAACAGCTGCTGCACAACCAGCTGGACCACCACCAAGAATAATTAAATCATACATAAGGTGTATTATACACCAAAAAATAAACCCCAGCAAAACTGGAGTTTATTTTTAGAATCTATTTCTTGTTACGTCGTAGAAATGCAGGTACAGCTGACCAATCGTCTGTGTCGTCTGTGAATAGATCATCTTCCTTTACTTCTTTTGTTATAGGCTCAGGTTTCTTGATATATTCATTTACTGGCATCTCGATCTGCTTTGGTGCCTTTATGCTTGCCATGACATTCTCCTTTACAGCTTGAGCATTGCTTGCTTCCAACTTAGAATTGGCTGTCATAACGCTTGCTTGAAATAGTGACTTCTTTGGCATACCAGAAGGGAAGCCTGTTGCGATAACTGTAACCTTCATTTCGCCCTTTTTCAACTTCTCGTCGCGGATTGTACCAAAAATAACTTTTGCATCTTTATCAATTGACTCAGTGATAACTTGAGCAGCTTCTTGTATCTCATGGATAGTTAGATCGTCGCCACCAGATATAGCAAAGAGTACTCCTTTTGCACCAGAGATAGAAAGATCCAAAAGTGGGGAATTGATAGCATCGATAGCAGCCTTTTGAGCACGGCCTTCTCCACCAGCTATACCTACACCCATAAGCGCACTTCCTGCATCAGACATAACAGCCTTGATGTCAGCAAAGTCCACATTGATCATACCTGGAGTTGTGATTAGTTCAGAAATTCCTTCAACAGCTTGCTTGAGGACTTCATCACACATAGCAAATGCTTGGCGGAAACCAAGGTCCTTGTCGGAGATTGCAAGTAAGCGATCATTTGGAATAACTAGGATTGCATCTACTTCACGCTCCAATTCAGAGAGTCCCATTTCTGCGAGACGCATACGTTGGTTGCCTTCGAAAGAGAATGGCTTTGTAACAACAGCAACAGTAAGTATACCTTGCTCTTTTGCGCAGGCTGCAATAATAGGCGCAGCACCAGTTCCGGTACCACCACCCATTCCACATGCGATAAATACCATGTCTGCACCTTTTATTACATCTTGAATTTCTGCTTTTGTTTCTTCGGCTGCTCTTTTACCAATTTCGGGATTCATTCCAGCGCCTAGACCCTTTGTTAGATTCTTACCAATATGAATTTTTTTGTCTGATAGGGAATTGTGGAGATCTTGAGTATCCGTATTCATTACAATAAATTCTACTCCCTTGACCTTGGAGCTTATCATGTGGTTTAGTGCGTTTTTACCTGAACCACCTACTCCAATTACCTTGATTCGAGCAAATGATTCTACGTCTGGATTGATTTTTGGCATATATTATAAGAGGATTACTCTGTTATTAATAAATCTATACCCACTATAATAGCAGAAATATATATAACAGCAACTATATCAAGTGGAAAATTTATGGTAGGAGTTGAGACAAAATTCCCTTAAAAAAACCTTTAACATCCTTTATATTTTCGTTTAAGCTCCCTGATAAATCCTTTTCTGCAGAATTTACATTCTTCATAAGTGCAGATCCGAGTGCTGTGTACCAAAAGTTATCTTTAATTTTGAATTTAGAATTTATAACATCATTTTGATAACCAAAACTTACAGGCAATCGGAGATATTGTTTAGCAACGTTCTCAACAGTATTTATTTTGGATCCTCCACCAGAAATAATAATTCCTGCTGGTAATAATCCACTACGTTTTATTTTCTTTAAATGATTTTCTACAAGTTCAAAAATGTCTCCTAGTCTGGCATCGATAATCTCGTCCAATCTCTTTTTTGGATAGTCGCCAATTATGGCACCATTTTTAATATTCTCTGCATCATCTAGAGATATTTTGAATCCGAGTGCAATGTCTTTTGTAATATCCATACCACCGATATGGAATGTCTGCAACGATACCAACAGACCCTCTTCAAAGATAGCAAGAGTTGTAGCCTCGTAGCCAATATTTAATAGTGCACATCCTGCCATTTTTTGTTTCTCTGAAAGTAGAATCATGCTCTCGGCTATCGGGCTTGCAATGACATTTTTGACTTCAATTCCACACTCTGTAACTGCTGTGACCAGATCTTCTATATGTTGTTTGGTAACTGTTATAAAAAGGGCTTTTGTTTCGAGCTTCACCCCACGCATTCCTTCTGGTCTGCCATGGATTTCCTTGCCGTCGAGTTTGTATTGTAGGGGAATTGTTTGGACTATTTTTTTATTTGTTAGATTCAAATTTTCTTCAGCTTCCGAAAGTGAATTTTGTAAATCAAGGATTGTAGCTTCGTTGTCGGCACGTGAGATTATAGCCCCGCCAGTCCCAAGTGAACTACCAAGCCCAATCCCACCAATAGTAAGATAAGCCTTTTTGATCTGTATACCAGATGTCGATTGCGCTTGATCAATTGCTAACCTAATAGATTCCTTGATTAAATTTGTATTGACTATATATCCTAGCCTCATACCATTTGAGGGAACAAAGCCACGACCAAGTAGTATTGGTGTGTCAGAATTCTTTTCATAACCGAGAACAACCACGCGTACTGCATTGGTGCCTACATCTATACCACAAGAAATTTTTCTTTTCATAATATATTAATTCGAGAGATATGATTTCTTTTATGAAAAAAGTTTTAGAAATTTTTTCTCTGCTCTCTCCATTGTACTACTATGTTGCATTCCTTTCAAATGCAAACAACCGTGGATAAACAAAAACTTGGAAAATTGGGTGTATGACATGTCGAAATTGGGTGCATCGAGTCGAGTTTGAATTGGCTCGATAAATATTTCGCCAGACATTTTATCGAGAGGAAAACTTAAAATATTTGTTGGATAATTTTTGCCACGGTGAGCATTGTTCAATTTCTTGGAAAGTGCCTTGGTTGCAAATACAAGTGACAAATCATAATTTTTGCCTAGAATTTTGTCCTTGATTGCAACAAAAGGCACCCTTGGAGGAGTGCCTTTTGTCATGTTTTTCAATGAAAAACTATTTTGCATACTATTTTTTAATTTTTGTTGACTTACCCATTTTGTAAAGCTTTTCTTGAATCTTTTTCTTTGCAATGTATTTCAATCTACCATTCTTGACTGCAAGTTTGGAAAGGGCACGAGCATTGTAGCGCTTGCCTTTAACTTTCTGAATCATACCTGTCTCTTGCACTTTGCGTGAAAAGCGACGAATAAGATTCATGTTGCTTTCGTTTGTATTTTTGTTTACTTGTACTGTTACCTTTGTCATATGTAGAAAACAATAGCATATATTCCATTCTCACGCAATACAATATGCCTGTATTTACTTAAAACACTAAAAATGCTCTAATAAAGAAAAAGATTAAATTATGATAAATCTACAGTTATTTACAACAATTACCTTGAAAATCTTCAAATGGATATTGGCATCGCTATCTATCCTGATCTCACTATTTTTCCTTTTTATGACAATGAGCAGTGGTGGCACAGCACCATTCTATGTTCGTATTGGATTTGCTTTTGCTTGCTTATTTTTTACGCAGCTATTTTTAAGTTTTCCACTTCTTATTTTTAAAGGCAAAACTGCCTGGCTCAACACTTATCGCAAAATGTTTCAGAAACCTTAATTATAAAATTATGGAACATTCAGAACAAGACCCTAACAAAAAATTTGTTTTTGTAAGAGCAGATCTTAGAGATAAGAAAGTTCGAAACAAATTCGCCAACGCACTTTATAACCTACATTTACAGCGTAGAATCTTACGAGAAACTCTCGCTATAAACTATGATGTTCTAAATAACACAGTTTATCGTCCTAGACGGTAAAATCTAAAATATTAAAATCCCCGGATAACTTCGGGGATTTTTTTTATAGTAAATCCTCGGGATCGATGTTTATCGAGAATGCAGGGGAAAGGGAGGATAGTTTGTCGCTTAGATCTACTGATTCCTTCATATCTTTAAATGTATTTAATTTTGGTGGGAAGGGCCAGATTTTGGGATCAATTTTCAATACTGTATTGGTTACATATTCACCTTTTACTCGGCCGACAAAAGCGCTAAAAATTTGGGGATCATATTCTGTAAAAACTTCCTCGAGATATGCACGCGCTTTTTCGCTGTCGCGGGCATTGCCGGCAAAGGTAATTTTGATCAATTTTTTATACGGTGGATATCCAAAGGTCTCGCGTTCACGTAGATCCTCGCGATATATTGGCAAGACATTACCAGATAGAATGTGTTGGAGAATTAAATTCTCGGGCACGCGAGTCTGGATAATCATATTGCGAGTGGTTATGAGTGAGAGCTTCTCTATTATATGTAGAATTTTCTGGTTCATATTAAATGAGGGCACTGAGAGCAAGCCATCGAGCGACACGATTGCACTGTGAGTGAACTCTTGATTAATAGAAGAGAACGCCATCTCGGTACCGATGAGAATTACATTTGGAGTACTTTTGATTTTGTTTTGGGCAATTTTGATATCCTTTTCTGTTGGAGTAGCTTCCTTGTCTATCTGCACAATAATTGCATCTGGAAATAATTTTTCAATTTCTTCTTTTACACGGTCGGTTCCTATGCCAAGCGGAGTTAGATTCCAGCTGTCACACTTCTGGCATCGGGCTTTGGCAGTCTCGCGACGGCCACATTTGTTGCACATAAATATTCTCTCCTCGGTTGTGTTTTTATCTTTTGTATTTCTCTTGTTGTAGAGCACTATTGGCACTTTGCAATAATTGCAGAGCATTGTGTCGCCACAATCTCCACATACAGTAACACCAGCTAGTCCCTTGCGAACAGTAAAGAGGAAGACACTCTCATTGTGATCTTGGGCATATTGAATCATCTTTTTGGTTGTATCACTTAATACTGTAAAAGATTGCTCGCCTTTTTCATTTACTTCGTCTTTCATATCTATAATGATTTGGCGTTCAACAGAGGGCAGGCGGAAGAGTGGAGATGCAACTTCACCGAGCTCTTTGTTCTCGTGTCTTTGCAAAGTTTCTGGGCGAAGCAATGTGTCGCCATATATTAATCGTGAGCCATCACATTCTGCCAACACTTCGGCAAAGCTACGGATGTCGACATATGGCCTACGGATACCTTTGTACGCCTCGGAGCTTTCGTGTTCGACAATAATTGTCTTGATATCATATCTTGGGATAGATAGGAACATTCCAGTACCAATAATAATAACAGCATGCTCTTCGGTAATTGCGCGATTGTAATCGGCTATCAAAGTTTTTTTATTTATATTGCCATGGAAGCGAAAGACATATTGCTCGATACCTTTGGCAAATGCATTGTAGAAAATATCAATATCGTATTCTGTAGGCACGCAGACAAATACCGATTGCTTTTTGGCAAATGCTTCGCGGACAAGTGTGCGATACCAGCTCAAGCGGTCACTTGGTAATGCCTGGAAAATTAATTTCTCGCAAGCCAGATTTTTGTCACTCTCGTTTTTCAAAATAGCTTTTGGTTTCTCGAACTCAGAATACTTTTCTAGGAAAATATTTGGTAGCATTGCATCAATGATACTACCAGTAGTAGTCGCATAATACTTCTGCATTCGGACACATGCCTCGAAGAAGGATTCCCGATACGGTGCCATACCTTTTACGCTATCAATTTTCTTGAGCTGGTAGTCGGCATCTTTGACCCCACCTTTGAGACTGGATGCATCTTCGAGCTCGATAACCAGAGCATCTATCATCTTGGAGCGTACTGGTACCGAGACAATAGAGCCAAGTGGAATCTCCTTGGCTGTAAAGTAAGTTAAGTTCTCCTTCTGGATATTCTTCGAAAGTGGTATCACGGTAGCGATATACATATCTTCATCCTAGCATTTTATTTAAAATTTTTGTAAGCCAAATTTTTGTTGACAGATTGCTATTTATATAGTAATTTTAAAAGAAAATCTCATGGACACAAATAAGAACTTTTCCAAAGAAGAAATTGAAGAAATTAAAAACAAGATTTTTAATACACATGAAATTTCCATTTATCCATTTCGTACTTTTTTTCTAAATTTTTTGAATTATTGTGCACAAGATTTAAACAATTATGTAACAATATTTATCGACTTGATAGAAAATAATAAATTTTCATATGACACAATTGATACATCTACATTTAAAATGTTAATGACTGAGTGTGATATAGATATTACAGATTCAGAAATCCAATTTGAAGCGTTATATGTAGAATTTTTAAAAAACCTTACACATGGTTACATTTTAATTACCAGAGTTCCAGAAGATGGTAGCTATGGGACAGCAATGTCCGCTAATCGGCAAATAGATATGTGGCCAAGCAATGAAAGAGAATAAGTAAAAAAGAATAATTATAATGCCTTTTCGGGAACGGGAAGGCATTATTTTATAAAAATTTATGTTTAATTTACTACGTTAGGCAAGACCTAACGTGATTTATTTATTTGATTGTAGTTTAGCCATTCGAAAATATCTTTTGTAAAATCATCCTTAGTTTTAAAGTATTTTGGGAATGAATTAATATTTAGGATTTTTTTTTGGTCTCTTTCTATTTCCAAATAATCAATATAACTTGAGTATTTATAATTATTTAAATACTCTAAAGTTTCTTGTTTATTTTTTATACCTTTTTCTTTCCAATCCTTATCTATTAGTTTTACTGGATTTAAGTGAATGTAAGAAAATAAATATTTTAAATAGCGATCATTTTTTGCATGTTCTGATTTAAATTTACCCTCAAATAACCCACCAGTTCTTTTGTATTTTTTATTGTAATACATTGAGTATGCAGTAGTTAGTTTTTGCATAAATTTACTTACTCCACCTTCCTTGTGCTCTGTGATTAGGATATGAAAGTGATTTGGCATTATGCAGTACGCACCAATTGATACTATTGTATTATTTTTTTCTAAATCATAGATATTGAATTTAGTAAAACGATATACGTCATATAAATTAAATTTGTCTGTTGTATTTGCGACATATAAAAGGGAAATGAACCGTAGGTAATCCTCCGTGTCATGAAAAATTTTCTGCTTACTATTTCCACGATTATAAATATGATAATATTCACCATGAACAAAATTTACTTTACGTATAGACATATATGAAGTATATAAAAGTCCACTACGTTAGGCAAGACCTAACGTGAATTTACAATAGAGCTGAGTGGAATCTCCTTGGCTGTAAAGTAAGTTAAGTTCTCCTTCTGGATATTCTTCGAAAGTGGTATCACGGTAGCGATATACATATCTTCATCCTAGCATATTTATATTATTTTTATTTATTATTCTATGTTATAATCCTTGAACTTATGGCTTTATTTTCTAAAAAATTGGGGATTGATTTGGGGACTGCAAACACTCTCGTGTATATGCCAGGGCGTGGAATTGTGCTCAACGAGCCTTCTGTTGTAGCAGTTTCTGAGCAAGACAACCGAATATTGGCTATTGGTATAGAGGCCAAGGCTATGATCGGCAAGACCCCTGAGAGCATTATCGCTTACAGGCCCATGAAAGATGGTGTAATAGCAGACTATAGAGTAACCGAGGCCATGCTACGATATTTCATCCGCAAAGCTCTAGGTAAATACAACATGTGGAAGCCCGATGTTATGGTGTCGGTGCCTGCAGGTATTACCTCTACAGAACGTCGTGCAGTTGTGGAAGCAGCGATCAAGGCTGGGGCAAAGAATGCTTATGTTGTGAAGGAGCCAATTCTCGCAGCTATTGGAGCTGGAATTCCAATACACGAGCCAAGTGGGCACATGATTGTGGATATTGGTGGTGGTACAACAGATGTGGCTGTGATATCACTCGGAGGAATTGTGGCAAGTACATCGGTCAAATGTGCAGGGGACAAAATTGATCACGCAATTACTGACTATATAAAGAAGACTTTCAATCTAGCAATCGGAGACAAAACTGCCGAGGAAATCAAAATGAAAATAGGTGCTGCAATACCACTCGAAGAAGAACTCACAATGACAATCAAGGGCCGAGATTATGTTCAGGGACTTCCAAGAACTGCTCAAATTTCTACAAATGAAATTGTGCGTGCGATCGACAAAGAACTGCGAACAATGGTGAGCGCTATCAAAGACGTCCTTGCCGAGACACCACCAGAGCTTGCAGCTGATATTATAGACGATGGAATTATTATGACAGGAGGGTCATCACAGCTTCGTAATCTACCAGATCTTGTCTATAGGAAAACTGGAGTTAAGGCTCGCATGGCAGATGAGCCACTATATTGTGTAGTTCGTGGTACAGGAGAAGCGCTCAACCATTTGGACACATACAAAAAAACTATTTTAAGTAAAAAATAAGATTTTTATAATGAATAAGAAAACTTTTAAAAAAATATTTGAATATTTGCTTTATTTATTTGCCATAATCGGTTTTATTTTTGTATTTATATATTTTGCAATCCAATTTGGATGGCTTAATGTCCGAGGATCCGCATCACAAAGGAATTCATATTTTAATATTGTGAAGGGAAATAATATAAGAATATTGGAAGTTAAGAATGAGAAATTGTGCGTGCCAGCAAGTTCTTGCGCATGGGCAAGTAGTGAGGAGTGGGCACTTATGAAGGAGGTATTTACAAGAGATCAAGAAATTATAAAAAAAGCTGCAAATGACGCAGGTATTGAGCCAAGGATACTACTTGGTGGAATTATAGGGGAACAGTTCCGATTCTTTGGCAACAGAAGGGAATCATTTAAACAATATTTCGAGCCGTTGAAAATCCTCGCATCATTGTCCAACACATCATATGGTATAGCAGGACTCAAACCAAAAACATTGATGCAAATCGAGGACCACATGAAGGATCCCAAATCCCCATTTTATCTTGGCCCCGAGATGGAGAACTTCTTTGTGTACAATGAAGGTGCTGATATAGAGAAGGTGCGATTCAACAGAATCACAGATGTAAATGATCCGTACTACTCGTATTTATATGCTGGGTTATATATGAAGCAAATACAAACTCAATGGATAAAAAGTGGGTATGATATAAGTGAGAGACCGGATGTCTTTGGAACATTGTACAATCTAGGCTTCTATTATTCTGTGCCCAAACAAAATCCTCAATCTGGTGGATCAATCGTAATAGTAAATGGTATGTCTTATAATTTCGGAGATATCTCTTATGAATTCTATTACTCTGATGAGCTTTCCGATATTTTCCCATATGATGTAAAATAAACATATGAATACTTTCGAAATTAAAATTGGTAATAACCTCTTCCAGACATATTTCATAGAATGTACACAACCGAATACGAAAGAGGATTTTTTGCAGTTTTTGCTGTCGCAAAATATTCAAATTTATGCCAATCCAAACGTACTCAATGAGGTATACGAATCTTTTACTATAGATAATGTTCGCACATTGAATGCACACCACAATGAGAAATCTTCAAATATAGGCAAGAAGATTTTTATTATTGAAGCTCTCACTATTAACCATGAAGCTCATAACGCGCTACTAAAAATGTTTGAAGAGCCAACAGAGGATACTCACTTCTTTTTCCTAATACCAAGAGTAGACACATTACCAGATACGCTTAAATCCCGCGCACATTTAATATACGAAGACCACAAAGAGAATATTCTAGGAAAAGAGCTAGCTATCGAATTTGTTACAAAAAGTCCAAGTGAAAGAATGGAAATAATAACAGGAATTATTGCAAAGAATAAAAATACCGAAACGAGTGCACCACTTCGTGATGAAGCTAGGAGATTGCTCGA
The DNA here is from genome assembly GCA_030916965.1 of Patescibacteria group bacterium. GTDB lineage: Bacteria > Patescibacteriota > Minisyncoccia > Phycocordibacterales > UBA9973 > UBA8515. The sequence continues at coordinate 2,838 of JAUPVQ010000040.1, read as the reverse complement.
TGCATGTGAATATGTAATAAGAGAAAATACAAAAATCATTGATAAAGATAGCGCATGGAAATTGAGCGAGTTAATAAAAGCAAAGAAATATCTATCCACTCCTGGAGCGTCTGTTAAAATGATTTTGGAACACATAGCTTTGATAGTATAAGTAGTTAGTATAAGTATAAGGAAATACAAAAAGTTCCTAAAAAATACAATATAGTGTAAAATATAAACATATGGCATACAATACACAAAATTTTAAAATTGAATTAAAAAAGGTTGAAGAATGGCTATCAAAAGAATTGTCGCAAGTTCAGACTGGTAGAGCTACACCAATAGTACTCGATGGGATAAGTATAGAGAGTTATGGAAGTCGGACTGCACTTAAAAATATTGCATCAATCACAGTAGAAGATCCAAAGACACTGCGTATTGCTCCTTGGGACAAGACTCAGATCCGTACTATTGAACAAGCAATCCAAGATTCAAATATTGGATTGTCTGTATTGTCCGACAGCGATGGTGTGCGTGCAATATTCCCAATGCTCACAACAGAGACTCGCGCCAAGCTCGTAAAAGTATTGAAGGAAAAATTGGAAGATGCGAGAATTTCTGTACGTAAAATGCGTGGAGATGAGATAGATACAACAGCAGATTTGCCAGAAGATGAGAAGAAGCGCGCAAAAGATGATATTCAAAAAGTTGTAGATGAAGCGAATATTAACCTTGAAGCAATCTTCGATAAAAAAGAACACGAAGTGATGAATTAAATAATATGAATATAATAATTTTTATAATAATATTGCTTGTTTTGGTTGTGTCCCATGAATTTGGGCATTTTATTGTTGCAAAAAAGTCAGGTATTCGAGTAGATGAATTTGCTTTTGGATTTAAACCTCGACTTTGGAGTATAAAGAAGGGCGAGACTACATACAGTATCAATGCACTACCAATTGGTGGATATGTATCAATCTTTGGAGAGAACCCAGATGACGAGAATACAAATGGCCCAGATCGTGATAGGAGCTTCGTTCACAAACCTAAGTACATACAAGCATTAGTACTTGTCGCTGGAGTTGTGATGAACTTCCTAGTAGCGTGGCTACTGTTTACTGTTGGGTTCATGACAGGATTGCCATCATCTGTGGCAAATGCGCCAGCTGGATCAAATATTACAGATGCAGAACTCGCTGTTACTAGTGTGCTAAAAAATTCTCCTGCAGAGGTTGGTGGATTAAAAACTGGTGACAGGATAAAACAACTTTCTGTTGCTGGTGATATGACGGAAGTCCCATCTATTGAAAGCCTTAAATATTTTATTCGTAAACATAGTACAGAAAATATCACAGTCGAATTTACTCGTAAATCTACAGTGATGGAAACAAATATTACCCCAAAGGCTGGACTTGTAGAAGGTGAGGCCGGGATTGGGATTGGTATGGATATGATTGGGACTTTAAAATTACCTATATACAAGGCACTATGGCAGGGATTGAAATTGTCGGCCAATGTATTTGTCGCAACTGTTGTAGGATTCTATACACTTATTCATAATGCTGTGATAGGTCAAGGTGATATGTCAGCTGTGACTGGACCAGTAGGGATCGTAGGGGTTGTTGGTAATGCTATGAGTTTCGGATTTGTATATCTGCTTTCATTTACTGCACTAATATCTATTAACCTAGCAGTTATAAACTTGATTCCATTTCCAGCGCTTGATGGTGGACGATTGTTATTCCTACTTATTGAAAGAATAAAGGGTTCACGAATCAAACCAAAGATCGCAAATATTGTAAACATGATTGGATTTATGTTATTGATGATATTGATGGTTGTAGTCACATTCAACGATATTCGTAAATTATTATAATAAAAAAAGTCGGAAGCTAGGCTTCCGACTTTTTTAAATTTTTTTCTACAGATTATCCCCATTATCTTCACGATGACCATGATAAGGTTGCTCTTCTCCTTTTTTTGAAAATATAATTTCTTTGTTTTTAAGATAATATACTTCATTAATAGAGATTACTGAGAATCTTTCAATTTGTTCACAATACACACTAACTGGAGGACTTTGCAATCCATGCAAGATACCTGTTGCACCTGATATTAGTAAGTCTACATCGTGCTTAGTTTTACATTGCCCCGAGTCTGCAAGAATGAATTCGTGCTTGTTTCCATGGGTGTCCTTCATGGTTACCTTAATTGAGTCACTAGATAATTTATACATAATACAATTTTTCTTTTTAAAATAATACTTTTTGCTTGTAATGTCAATGCTTTTGTGATATAGTCCTTGTATAACAACCCTCGCCTTAAGGCGATTTATTTTTAACAAAATTAAGTATGGAAATTAGAAACATCGCAATTATAGCCCACGTTGACCATGGTAAGACAACTCTAACTGATGAGCTGATGAAGCAGTGCGGAATGAATGACGCAGGCCTAACTATGGACTCCAATGCTCTTGAACAAGAGCGTGGTATTACTATTTATTCAAAGAATACTTCTGTAAATTACAAAGGTACAAAGATCAATATCGTGGATACTCCTGGTCACGCGGACTTCGGATCGGAAGTTGAGCGTGTATTGCGTGCAATTGACTCCGTGCTATTGCTTGTAGATGCACAAGAGGGCCCAATGCCACAAACTCGCTTCGTATTGAAAAAGTCTCTCGAACTTGGACTCAAGCCGATTGTGGTTATTAACAAAATTGATAAGCCAGCAGCAAACCCAGATCGTGTACACGAAGAAGTATTGGAACTATTTTTGGAGTTGGGAGCCAACGAAGAACAAATCGATTTCAAGACTATATATGCAATTGGTAGGCAAGGTATAGCCAAGAGAAATATG
>JAUPVQ010000039.1 GCA_030916965.1 Patescibacteria group bacterium | reverse complement strand
TACGCATCACCATCACTCAATGAGCTCAATCGTATAAATTCAACACAGTTTGATTCACCTTTTGCTGATCCTACTGGACTTGTACTTAACAAGATGAAGGCTCGTATGGTCAACTTTTATCGCTTGAGAGTTATGTTCCACCCACCATTACAATATAGCTTCAAATATCATCCACTAATCAAGACATTTTTCCCTTCGGGAAGTCCAGAAATATTTGTAATGAGTACTGAAGAGTTGGCTACAATCTTTCACTTCCCAGGTATGGTATCTGAGGCTCCAACATTTAAGCGTGTAGAGTCAAAGATTGCAAAACCACCTTCAAACTTGCCTTCGTAATATATGGATGACATACAATCAACACAAGAGCCAACAAACAAGCGAAAGAAGTTTCGCTTGTTTGTATTTATTGGTATCGTATTTGGACTCTTTGTGTTTTTTTGGTTTTTTGTGTTGGCTGGTGTATCCTTGGAAAAGCCAGTATCGATACATATAGCTCGCGGTGACAAAGTTCACACAATCGCAAAAGAACTTGAAGATAAAAAAGTGATCCGCTCAGCAGTATTTTTGCAATCAGCTATCGCATTCCTTGGTGGTGATGACAAAATAAAATTGGGAGACTATTATTTCGATAAAAAACTTTCTTTACCTCAAGTTGCTTATAGGTTGGCTCGAGGTGTGCACAATATACAACCAATCAAGATTACGATTCCAGAAGGAACTACAAATGCTGATATGGTTCAGATTATAAAAAACAAATTGCCGAACATCGACACTCTTGCAGTTGAGCGCGCAATAGAAGGAAAGCAGGGACATTTATTCCCTGATACATATTTTTTCTACCCTATGACTAATGTTGATGAAATTGTTGATATTCTTAGTAGTACATACAATAATAAAACGAAGGTTATATTAACAAAAGGTTATAAAAGTTATTCAATAAAAGAAATTGAAATTATGGCTTCGATAGTAGAGGAAGAAGCAAATGGAAATGAAGACAGAGATATAATTGCAGGAATACTCTGGAAAAGATTGGAGAAGGGTATGATGTTACAGGTTGATGTTGCCCCAGAGACTTATAAAACAAAGGGTCTACCAGAATACCCAATTACAAATTTTGGACTCAAATCACTAGCGGCAACAGTTAATCCAAAAGAAACTGTATACCTTTTCTATCTTCACGATAAAGATGGTATGATACATCTGGCGAAAACATTTACTGAACATAAGAATAATATAAGGAAATACTTAAGATGAGACACCACAAACTGGCATTTATTGATACAGAAACTACCGGTTTCGACCCTGATACGCATGAACTAATCGAAATTGGGATAATACTTGTGGATCAGGATTGGACAAAGGGTAAACCTGTTTTTACTGTGATAGAAGAATTCGAAATAAAGATCAAACCTGTTCACATAGAGACGGCCGATCCAATATCCTTAAAAATTAATAAATATAATGCTGAGGATTGGGGAAATGCATACGCACTAAAAGAAGCAATGAAAATCCTCAATACAAAAATAAAGGATTCTATAATGGTTGCACACAATATGTATTTTGACGCTACTTTTATAGATCGTGCTTATAAGCAGACTGGAGTCAAAAATGAAATGCATTATTTACGAATAGATACAATTACGATGGCATTCGCCAAATTGCATGATCGTACTGACATAGATAAATATTCTTTGCGAACATTATGCGAATATTTTAAAATAGAAAACAAGAATGCACATAGTGCATTGTCAGATACAAAAGCGCTTTTTGAACTTTATAAACATTTAATAAATATATGATACTAAAAACAATAAAAAGTAAAGATTATGAATTGCTTGATTCTGGAAACGGACTCAAATTGGAGCGCTATGGCGAGATAATTTTTTCCCGACCGGACCCTGAAGCACTCTGGAATTATAAATTACCAACTCGCACTTGGGACAACGCAGATGCTATATTCATTCGTCGTGGTACTAGATCAGAGTGGAACCTCAAATCATCTGTAACTCCTAAATGGGATATAGATTTTGGCGGATATAAATTTATAATCAAACCAACATCATTTAAGCACGTAGGACTTTTCCCAGAGCAATTAGCAAACTGGGATTGGATGAAGGAAGTAATTAAAAAAAATAAAGAAAATTATTCTGAACCGATTTCAGTATTAAACTTGTTTGGTTATACAGGTGGCGCGACATTGGCATGTGCCGATGCTGGGGCAGAGGTCACTCATGTAGATGGGTCCAAAACTGCTGTTGCTTGGGCACGCGAGAATGCCGAGCTCTCAGGAATGTCCGACAAACCGATACGATGGATAATCGAGGATTGTATTATGTATTTGAAAAGGGAAGTTAAACGTGGGCGTAAATATGATGCAGTCCTAATGGATCCTCCTGCATTTGGACATGGGCCAAAAGATGAGCTTTGGAAAATTGAAGAGCATTTTATGGAGCTAATTGACCTCTGTAAGCAGGTTTTATCAGACAAAGCGCTATTTGTACTTATAAATGGATACACGGCTGGCTATTCGCCAACTGGATATGAAAATGTTCTTAAGGATATGATGAGAGATTGTGATGGAAAAATTGAGATTGGTGAATTGACCATAGCAGAATCAAATAGTGACAGATTACTACCTTGTGGTATATTTGCTCGATGGGAAAGAAATTAGGTCAAACTGTATTTGTGGGAGTAACCCCGAAGCAAAGAGTACTTGCAACGGGGCAGGCCGGCGGGGATAAACCTCTGGTTTTTGTTGGTGTATCCGGAGGTGTTGATAGTTCAGTATCAATCGCATTACTCAAAGACGCAGGCTACAACGTTGTGGGCGTGTTTATACGTACTTGGACACCAGATTTCATTGAATGTACTTGGCGCGATGAAAGGCGCGATGCAATGCGTGTATGCGCACATTTAGATGTACCATTTCTTGAATGTGATGCAGAAGAGGCTTACAAGAAAGGTGTAGCAGATTATATGATATCTGAATACAAATTGGGTCGTGTGCCCAACCCAGATGTGATGTGTAATCGTGAAGTAAAATTTGGAATATTTTGGCAGTTCGCCAAAGAGCGTGGCGCTGATTTTATTGCTACCGGGCACTATGCGCAGAATATGTATAACTTCTCAGAAAAATATCTTTCCAAGCCCACTCGGTCTCTCCTGCGGAGACCTCGCTTAGTCCTCGGCGCTTCGTTGTCAAGAGAAGTACTCTTGACAACACCAAGCTTCGCACCTGCGGAGGCTTCGAAAGATAATTTTCTGATGCGTTCCCCTGATATTTCTAAAGATCAATCATATTTCCTTTGGACTTTGACACAGGAAGATTTGGCTCATACACTTTTTCCAATCGGGCATTTACAGAAAAAAGAAGTTCGAAAACTTGCCGCGAAATGCAAACTTCCAACAGCTATAAAGAAAGATAGCCAAGGAGTATGTTTCCTTGGGCCTCTTGATATGAAAGATTTCCTAAAGCATTATATAGATAGTGTTGTTGGTGATGTTGTAGATACAAATGGCAAAGTAATTGGCAATCACGATGGTGCAACATTTTTTACTCTTGGTGAACGACATGGATTTAATATTACAGAGAAGGGTACAACAGATGAGCCGTATTATGTAGTCGCAAAAGATATAGATAAGAATTTGTTAATTGTGTCGCATAATAAAAATGAGTATCAAAAAAATAATCAAGAAATTGTGCTTGAAAAAGTAGTAATAAGAGGGGAGATAGAGATTGATAAGCAATATACTGCTCAAATCCGCTACCATGGCGAGCTTCTGCCTGTTGCCATACTATCTCTCAATGATACTAAAATGACTATTAAATTTGAGAAATCTGACCCCACAGCCTCAAGTGGCCAATCAGTAGTAAT
>JAUPVQ010000038.1 GCA_030916965.1 Patescibacteria group bacterium | reverse complement strand
CCTGGCATAACAGTTGCACTACCTGAGATTTCTACGCTATGAGAATTGGGATACTTGGGAGTAATTTGGAGTACTGGGACTTTTTCAACTTTGGAAACAATGTTCATGTACTTGGTAAAATCCATAATGATAGACTCACCAATTGCTCCTCCAGACATACAAGTACCTGCTGCCCGTGGTGTGATAGATAGTTCAGGATGCTCAGCCTTATTTTGATTTACCCACTTAACCAACACTTGAACATCGTTTGAATCTTTTGGAAAAACAACAACTTGTGGACGAACTACTAGTACACTTGCATCATGGGAATACTTCTCCAAAGTCTCGGCACTGTCGTCGACATCACCCTTGAAAAATTTCTTTATCTCTTCAGTTATGTTCATATAATCCTATTATACCAAGTTGACATAAAATAACCAATAAAAAGGGTCCGCAATGCATTGCGGACCCAAATTTTAATAACTTTACTCTAAAAGAATTTTGACAGCAGGTGTTGACCCACGATCATTCTTTATTTTTAGAATGTACACGCCAGGACTATATCCTGATAAATCAATATTTTGTAAATCAGACTCTAATATAATCTGACCATAAACATTCAAGATTTGAAAAATAGCATCTTCTTCTCCTGTTACCGTAATCGAACTTGTAGTTGGGTTCGGATAAACAATCAATTTTGCCGACATGATATTCTCATAATCAACTTTCCTGATACCTGAATAGCTAAATTCTCCATTGAAATCCACTTGCTTAAGTCTATAGAATGTTTTCTGTAGAATTAGATTGCTGTCAATGAACTGATAGTTAACAATCTGAGAGGAATTTCCATTACCCTTGACTCTACCAATTTTCTGAAAATCAATACCATTAAGCGACTTTTCAATTTCAAAATAGTCGTTGTTAATTTCGGTTGAAGTAGTCCACTGAAGAACAACTTTTCTGTCCACAACTTTTGCTTCAAATTTAATTAATTTAACAGGAAGCGGCTGATTTCCATCACTACCAAAAGTAAACGGGCCGAATGCAGTTACAGAGGTTAATGAAGCAGTTCCATTTGAAGTGTTACCGCTTACTCCATTGGTCCCTCCGCTCGCTGCAACCCAGTCAGAACCGTTATACCTTGCTATGAATAGGTTTGTTGTACTAGGTGTAGCAGTAATTCCAGAATAACTACCGTCTTCGTAATATAGGATAATAGTAGGGTTTGATGTCCCAGATGTTCTATTAATTGTCCAATATTCACGAGAAGATACATTTGTAATTCCTGATACACTCAAGTCACTGTAACCAGAGTTAAAATATTCTGCTGTATATTCATCATTTGAATTTCCACCAGAATTATTTACTTCGCAAGGTGCATAATTACCATTTTTCCCGACAGGAAAAGTAAAATTATTATTACCAATTTTTTTAAGGGGCCCATTGATGTAATTAGTACTACTTGCACTATTAATGTAAGCATTTAGATTAATAGTTAACAGATTACTTGCAGTAGTTGTAACTGTCCCGTTTAAAGTTAATACACCATTTGTAAGAATAGTAACATTCCCTCCTAAGGTACTTCCACTAGATAAGGTTAAATTGTAATACGAGTAAGGAGAAATAGTTTGACTTGTACCATTATAATCAACTGTGCAATTGGCGGGAGAAAAATATCCAGTTGTTGTCATAAAACTTCCTCCTACATTTATAGTAGGAGAGTTTCCAGAAACTACATTTATTCCAGTTTGACCTGAACCAGTAATTGCATAATTAAGTGTTATGTTTCCAGTGACAGATAGTCCACCTGACTCTATGCTTAATTGACTGTAATTAGTTGAACTAGATACGTTTCCATTATCAATATTAAATGCAAGAGAGGCACAAGTAACACTGCCAGAAGTTATCGAGAGAATAGTTGGATTGGTACCAGTTGTTTGATTAGTACCGTTCACAACAATATCTCCCGTAACAATCAGGTTATTGGAAGAAACATAAAGTATTGCTCCAGATGATCCTGATGTAAATGTTAAACTTTTACAAGTTGTACTTATATCAAGAGTTATTACATCTCCTGATGCTATTACAACATCATCTGTTGACGCTGGTACACCACTAGGACTCCATGTCCCTGCAGTATTCCAATTGCCAGTACCCGCACTGGTTACTGTAATAGCCAGTGAATTTTTGGCAATAAAAATTAGAATTAGTAAGATCGTCGCTTGCGAAATACAAAAATTACTCACTAGAGCTTTTTGAGAGAAAACTAATAAATTTTTCATTTTAAAGATTATTTTTAATTATTATACTATAAATTAGGATAAATATTAGTATTTCACAATATTAATCAAATTTAGCAAATTTAATTTATAATATTTTTTGTTGAAAATTTAATATGCTATAATATTCAAATGGAAACAAATAAACATATACAGTTCTTGGCAATCGGAGACATGGTTACAGATGCTTTTATCGAACTCAAAGACGCAGCAGTTCATTGCAATATCAACAATGTTGACTGCGAGCTCTGTGTTAAATTCGGCGCCAAAGTCCCTTATGAAAGTGTTACAGAAATACGCGCTGTGGGTAATAGCGCCAATGCAGCTTGTGCTGCTAGCCGGCTTGGACTCATTTCCGGTCTAGTGTCTGCTACAGGTGATGATCGTTTTGGAGAAGAAGCTCGCGAAACTCTACACGACGAAAAAGTTATAACTGACTTTGTATACAAAGATAATCGCTACCCTACAAACTATCATTACGTTTTGCGATATGGAGCAGAGCGAACAATATTGATCAAACATGCGCCTTTTAAATATGTATTACCTACTAGTGATACTAAAGTTGACTGGCTATACTTCTCCTCTATTGGTGAGCACGCACTCGACTTCCATCACGAAGTTGTAAAATGGCTAGAAGATAGACCTGATACTAAAATGGCCTTTCAGCCTGGAACATTCCAAATAAAAGTTGGCACTGAAGTCCTAAAGGATATTTATGCAAAAACAGAAATCTTTTTCTGTAACCTTGAAGAAGCTCAAATAATATTGAAAACTGATGAGAAAGATATTAAGAAATTGGCTACCATGATACATACACTTGGCCCAAAAAAAGTGGTAATAACTGATGGACCAAAAGGACTGACTGCAAGTGATGGAACAAATATATATAGCCTACCTATGTACCCAGACCCAAAGGAGCCAGTGGACCGCACAGGCGCCGGGGATGCGACTGCTTCTACAATCGTCGCAATGCTTGCTCAAGGTATGGAATTCAAAGATGCACTACTGTATGGGCCAATAAATTCTATGTCTGTGGTTATGTATGTAGGTGCTCGTGAAGGATTACTCTCAAAGGATAAAATTGATGCATACTTGCTAAAAGCTCCAAAAGATTATATAATATCCTAAACAAAATTTTATTTCATTTCAATTATGAACAAAGACGATGAAAACCGTTTGAACCTTTTGCTTGATAAACGACTTAAGCATAAAAAAATACTTGATGAAATTGACGCCGAAATTCAAGAAATTGATAACGACGATCCAGATTATCATCAGGTGTATGTGCCCGCATTTGGTCAAAACAAAGTAAAATTCAAAAAAAGCATGGAGAGATTCAAAGAGATCTCAATAATCGAGAATATCGACCAAGCTTTAAAAAGAGAAACCCAAAAATAAAAAGAGCCTGATTTCGCAAGGAATCGGGCTCTTTTATTTTGCATTTATTTCCTTGTTAGAACTTTCCTTACAGCAGCCTCTACATCTTTCTCCCCCATTCCATAGTGCTCGATAAGCTCAGCTGGTGTACCTGACTGGCCAAAGTGATCATGAACTCCTATAAATTCTATTGCTGTTGGATAATTCTCTGCTAGGTATTCTGCGACAGCACCACCTAGTCCCCCTTTTATCTGATGCTCTTCTACTGTTACAAGAGCTCGAGTTTCTTTTGCTAATTCCAGTACTGCATTTACATCAAGTGGTTTGATTGTAGCCATATTCATAACCTTTACTTTTATACCTTCCGCTTCCAATTTCTTTGCAACACACATTGCTTTGTGCACTAGTGCACCGGTAGCAATGATACCTACTTGTGCCAGGCCCGTGTCAGGTGTAAAAAATATTTGCGCTTTACCGATTTCAAAAGGAGTATCGAGTGTTGTCATGACTGGAGTCTTCTCGCGAGCTAATCTTAAATAGGTAGGATGTTTGTCTTTTGCTGTTGCCATTGTTGCTTTGTGTGCCTCTATAGAATCGCAAGGCGAGATCACTACCATGTTGGGCAAAACGCGCATCAAAGCTATATCCTCTATAGCTTGGTGTGTACCACCATCAGGGCCAACAGAAACTCCAGCATGACTTCCGACCACCTTTACAGGTAGGTCATTGTAGCAAGCTGTTGTACGAATCTGCTCCCAATTACGGCCGGGGCTAAACATGGCGTAACTTGATGCAAAAGGAATCTTGCCCATTGCTGCCATTCCAGCTGCAACTGTTACTAGGTTCTGCTCAGCAACACCAATCTCTACATATCTTTCCGGAAATCTTTCTGAGAAAAAATGCATTTGTGTACTCTCTACCAAGTCAGCACAAAGTGCTACAACATTTGAATCAAGTTCCCCTGCCTTGAGCAAACCTTGGCCGAAACCTTTGCGGATTGGAACTTGCTCGACATCAGCATCAAACATTTTTGTATTTAAATGAAATTGTTGGTTTAACATATTATTTTCTTAATGCCATTAATTGATCCATTGTAGTTTGCAGTTCGGCTAGTGCAACTTCCTTCTGTTTATCTTTTGCTACAACCTCTGTTGGGCCTCCACCTGGAGGGTTGCCGTGCCAACGATAATCACCTTCAAAAGATGGCACACCACGACTAGGAACTGTAATGGCGATAATGATCGATGGCTTGTTGGCTACAGCATGCGCACGATTTATAGCATCATTGAGTTCAACTAGATTATGACCATCAACTTCTTGTGCATGCCAGCCAAATTCCTCGTACTTCTTTGCCATGTCGCCCATTGGTAAAACTTTTTCTGTATCACCATCTATCTGGATAAAATTGCGATCAATAAATGCCACAACATTTCTTAATTTTTCTTTTCCTGCCAACAATGCAGCTTCCCATACATTACCTTCATTGTTCTCACCATCACCCATAAGGACATAGAATTTTTTATTACCACCATTTATACGATCGGCTATTGCCATCCCAACTGCTTGAGAAAGTCCCGAGCCAAGCGGTCCTGAGCTAGTCTCTACCATTGGTAGGAATTCTCGGTGTGGGTGGCCCTGTAATCGGCTCCCGAATTTTCTTAGTGTCATCAATTCCTCGATAGGAAAATATCCTGCATGTGCCATTGTTGCATAAAGAACTGGACAAATGTGTCCATTGGAAAGAAGGAGCCTGTCTCGCTCTGCCCAGGTAGGATTCTTGGGGTCGTGCTTCATTGTGTGGAAATATAGTAGTGTAAAAACATCTGTCATACCGAGTGATCCTGCAGTGTGACCGCTCTTAGCCTCGGCTAGCATTTCGATAATGCTCATCCGAATCTTTGTCGCTTTGATTTGTAAATCTAAAATTTGCTCGTCTATGAGGTGTTCCATAAATTTATTTTGACACAATTATTTAATAATCTCTTGTTGCATTTCGAATATGGCGCCTGCTGGGTCGTCATCCTTCCACAATGCTGAACCTACTACTAATTTTGTACAACCAGCTTTTATAATCTTTGGTGCTGTTTCCATATTTACACTACCGTCTACTGTAATGATTAGATCTGGATATTTCTCGCGAAGAGTTTTGATTTTCTCTAAAGAGCGATCATCGAAACCTTGACCTTGATAACCAATCTTTGCAATACCCATAACTTGGATGAAGGACAACAGTGGTATAAGTGGATAAACAATTTCTAGATCTGTATCAATATTGATAGACAATCCTATATCTACATGATCGCGAACATATGGATCGATACCTTCTAGGAATTCCTTGAATTCATTTACATCACCTTCAGCTTCCAACTGAAATAGTATTGCTTTTGGACCCAATTTCAAAAAAGTACCAAAATTCTTGTGAGCCTCCTTTACCATCAAGTGAAGCTCAAATTCAAATTCATTCCAAAATGGCATACCATCTTCTTCGTTTATAATTTTCTGGAAGTTGTGGTCGAGGATATTGCCCTCTTCATCCACGCCATCTGCATATGGCCAGGTTTTGGATGGGACAAAAACACCATCGCAAAAATCGATTTGGACAGTGTGTACTACACCAACCAACTTTGAAAGTGTATCTTTTAAATCATCATACTTCTTTACTAAAATTGCTGGGATTATTTCGAACATATATTATTTATTATCTAATTTATTAATACGACGAGAGTGCCTAGGGTCACCAGAAAATGGAAGTTCAAGAAATCTTTTTACAGCGTCTTTGACTTCGTCTTCGGTCATAAATCGTGCACCAATTGAAATAATGTTTGCGTTGTTGTGCTCACGCATTGATCCGATCATGTCTAGTGTATTGCCCGAGATATCTGTCTGGGTACTTGCTCCCCCGTAAAATACTGCGGCACGTGCACCATTTACACGATTCGCACACATTGCCTCACCTTGGCCTGAACCACCGAGAATTACTCCCATACTACCGATATCTCCTGCAACAGCTTCTGCTACTGGGCGAATCAAATCTGGGTAATCATCATCTTTGTCGTAACTAAACGGACCCTTGTCGACAACTTCGTAACTCAAACCACTTAGATAAACTTTTAATTTCTCTTTTAGTTCAAAACCGGCATGATCAGTGCCAATGTAGATTTTCATGCACACATTATAGCAAAAGCAAAAACAAAAGCCACATTGATAGAATGTGACTTTTGTTTTACAATTTGATTTTTTGTTATGAAAGGTGTTTTGAAACAAGTTTTGTCATTTCAAACATGTCTACCATTGCTTTGCCTCCAAAGACTGCCTTTAGGTTTGCATCGGCAACAATATTGCGCTTTGCTTTTGGATCCTGAAGATTATGCTTCTTGATATATACCCATAAAGCTTTTACAACTTCAGAACGTGGCATTGGGCCTTTGCCCACAACCTTTGCCAAATCTTCACTTATTTTCATCGGCTTCATGAAAGCTGATACTTTTTTCTCTGCCATAATAAATAGAATAATTAGTTAATAATAGAATACCCCTATATTATACTACATTCCCCTTGTAAATGTATAGGGGGTACAAATAAATACATATTGACTATCTAAAAAATGTAGTATAATAATGGGATGCTTGAATTTTATAAATACCATGGAGCTGGAAATGATTTTATCCTTATCGACAATCGAGATAGGGTTTTTGATAAAAATGACACCGAAAATATCAAATTATTGTGTCATCGGCATTTCGGCATTGGTGCTGACGGAATAATACTCCTAGAGAATCACCCAGACTACAATTTCGAAATGATATTTATAAACAATGACGGAAGCATTGGATCAATGTGTGGTAATGGTGGTAGGTGTATTGTGCACTTTGCCGATAGAATACTCGGTATAGTTGGTGACCCAAACAATATAGAATTCAAAGCTGTCGACGGTGAACACAAAGCAATAATTGGTGGTAACGAAGTCAAACTCAAAATGCAAGACATAACTGATATTAGTACTCGCAATGATTTACCCTTTCTCTCATCTGGAACGACACCTCACAATATAGTATTTGTAGAGGATATAGAGAATTATCCAGTACTCGAAGAAGGTAGGAAAATCCGGTATTCGGATCCGGAAGGTATGAATACAAATTTCGTAGAAGAAAAAGATGGGATATTCTATGTTCGAACATATGAGCGTGGAGTCGAATACGAGACAATGGCTTGTGGGACAGGAGCTACTTGTGTAGCAATATTTGCGCACCACAAAGGTATGCTCAAAGAAAATGTCTGCCATATCAAAATGCCCGGTGGTGATCTAAAAATAGAATTTATAGTGAATGAAGAAACTGGCAACTACGAAAACATCTGGCTCTCCGGCCCCGCAGTTTGTGTCTTTAAAGGCAAAATGAAATAGGAAATATTTAAACTATTGGTACATCGTTGGGGCTTCTTGAAAGAAGTACTGGAAACCAGTCTCTTTTGAGGTATTACAATTATCTCCATTCCTATATTCAATAGTACGAAAATCACAAGCCTCAAATGAATCAAAAATTGGTACAAAAAAGAATATTAATGCAATAACAACTATTAAAATTAATATTAATTTTTTCATATTATTTTATAGTATTGCCTGTTTTGATTACGTGTGCTACTAGTGCGTGAGTGTACCCCATTTCGTTGTCGTACCATGCCAATACTTTTACAAGATTGCCTCCTACCACTCGTGTCATCGCTAGGTCTACGATAGATGCATGTGGGTCGCCTAAAATGTCAGATGATACTATCGGCTCATCAGTAGCAGTAAACAAACCTTGCCAACGAGAATCAAGAGCAGATTTCTTCAGTGCCTCATTCACCTCTTCAACTGTAGTTGCACGCTTGGCGATAAATGTCACATCGGCAATGGAGCCAGCTGGTACCGGTACTCGAATAGAGATACCATCAAATAGTCCTGAAAGCTTTGGGTACACATTACCAACAGCAACAGCTGCGCCAGTAGATGATGGGACCATATTTTGTGCAGCAGCACGGCCTTCGCGAAGGTCCTTCTTGCTTGGGCCATCAACTAGAGCTTGAGTACCAGTGTAAGCGTGTGTAGTAGAAAGCATAGCCTTCTCGATACCGATAGCTTCGTCGAGTATTGCGATCACAGGACTCACTGCATTGGTAGTACAAGATGCAGTAGATGTGATATCGCATGTGCCAAACTTCTCTTCATTGATACCTGTCAGGATCATCTCGCCTGGTACTGTACCGTCGCCTTTTGCTGGGGCTGAAATTACTACCTTCTTTGCACCACAATCAATATGGAATTTCGCTTTTTCATAATTTGTAAATAGACCTGTGGACTCTACAACTACATCAATACCGAGTGCTCCCCAAGGAAGCTTGGTAGTATCTTTCTCTGAAATAAATTTTACGAGTTTGCCGTCTACATTAATACCACCTTCGACGACTTCTACCTTCTTGCCAAACTTGCCATACACTGTGTCGTACTTCAACAAATATGCAAGTGATTCGAGTGTACCCAGGTCATTGACCGCAACTATCTCGATCTCGGGATGTTCCCAAGCAATTTTGAAAAAAGCACGCCCTATGCGCCCAAAACCATTTATAGCTACTTTGATTGTTTTCATATATTTGTATTATATCAAAAAGGTGTACAATGTAAATGAACTATAAGACGTTCATTTTATGAATACCTATATAAATTATTCCTTACAAGGAATCGTTGCACTAAGTGCAGTTTTAAGCGAGCATATGCTTGCTAAAGAAAAATTATCTGGTTGGACTCTGGCAATCTTTGCCTCTGCCCTTGCAGCCATCTTTTTCTGACTGCAAGAGCATTATATCCTTGCTCTTGTTGAAACTCTAAATATTCCCTTTGCAATTTATGGTTTGCAAAAATGGAAACACGGGGTTGAGAAAGTAACTAGAACTGATAACATTATGGCTTCCGTAGCAATAACTGTGGTTTTGGTTTATCTTTTTACAGGAGATAGTGAACTACACGAAACCATTTCATCAAGTGCATTTCTAATAGGAGGGCTCCTGATCGCAAGAAATAAGAAATTGGGTTGGTTTATTAATCTAATTGCCGACACAATGTTGGCCTACATTTTATTTCAAAACTGCGATTACCTATTTGTAGCCTTTCAAATACTATCTATAACGATAGGAATAAGAAAAACACTCACAAAAAATGTAATTAGAAAAGGGCTCAGAAAATTCTGGCCCTTTTTTATTTACCAATATATTCAAATCTCGGACCTGAATACCCATCGCGTTCTACATTCTCGAGGAACATTGCAATTGGCCTGATCCATGTTTGGTCATGTCCATCTATTGGATGAGTATATACAACAAATTCTTCATCATAATTTTCCGAATTCCGAGCAACTGCTATAACCTCTACAGTATGCCCCTTGAAATGTTTGTATGT
>JAUPVQ010000037.1 GCA_030916965.1 Patescibacteria group bacterium | reverse complement strand
ATTGGCCCTAAAACCCAAGTGTTGTCTGGAGAGAAAACAACTATAATAGCTACAATGGCTACTGATAGCTGCATAATTGTTTTTGTAATTTTTGCAAAAACGTTTTCTTCTTTTTGAGGTGCTACATTTTTAGGCATTACAGGAGATTCTTTTGCAACTTTTTTTGTTGTAGTTTTTTTAACTGTTGCCATAAATAAAATTTAAAAGATTTATATTTAAATTATACACGATAAAAAAATAAAACAATAAAAGTTTTACACATTTTTTTTATGGTATATAATTATTTTAATGAATAATAAAATAAAATTTCTTAAATCTCTCTTTTTGCCGTTATTTTTGATATTATTTTTTACTATTAATATAACCAGCGATCATATTTCTGATATTTTCTCACGAATTGGACAGCAGGCCTCAGTAATTAAATCAACACGAGTTGAAAACATCTACAACATATCTCCTTCAAAAAAATTTCCAGGAGTTTTTAATTTTGAATATCAGTACGCAAAACTTCCAACAAACAAAAAAGAAGCCAACTTTGACCTATCAATACTTCCTTTTGATGAAGAAAAAGCAAGAGCTGTCCTAAAACAAGAGTATGGATTAGAGTATGTAGACTTTGGCCCAATTCGTGACGCTTGGGGATACCCAGTTAGAGAAAATGCTTTCATGAAAAAAGAGGAAACAAAAAAACAATCTTTCTTAGACTCTTTAAAAATAAACAAAGCGTTGGCATACGACGAAGACACACAAAACCCGGGAGTATATAACTGTAGGGCAAATACTTCTATTACAGGATACTTTAAAGCTTACTTTGAAGACGTGGCTTTAAATACAAGCGTTGGTTTTGATGATCCTGCGTATGGAGAAGGAAGAAGGGAAGAAGCGTGTCAGGTCCTTCAGGACATTTCTGAAATGATTATGCTCGATCAAACGAACGTTACCCCAGACATACTTTTTGAGATGAATAATCCAAGTATGCCGCCAGGGGCTCTTGCTGGAGCATCATCTTATTTTGATTATAATTCAACAAATCCAAATAATGGATCACTTCATAGACATATCATTTCACAACAAGACCCAACCCCAGAAGCAGGTAATTTTGATGCCTTTATTTTAACTAACTTTAGTGTGAATTGGTCTGTTGATTCAAGTCTTAATCAAAATACATATGATTTTTACACTGTTATGTGGCACGAGATGATGCACGCACTAGGTTTTAGACGTCTTCTGCCAGCGGTAATATCACAAACTGGCGTAGAACATACCCATGGAACTTTTGACTCTCACACATACAAAGACGAATCTCTGCAAAATAGATTTATCACTGCCGTCACGAATCTGTTAAACGTCCCAGTCGGCGCTCCTTCTCCTTGGTTTGTCACAAACCAAGTTGTCTATCGTGGCGTTAAAAATATTTTAGGTGCTACTCCAGATGGAATACGTCCAATATACAGCCCTACAAGTTGGCAACAAGGTTCATCACTTTCTCACTTTGATATGAACAGGGCAGGAGGTGAAGAATATGTTATGCATCCATCAATTGGTACAAATACAGACAGAGAAATACATGAACATGAGCTTGAAGTGCTTTGTCATTTGGGGTATATGGTAGAGGGGTTGGCTGGGTGCGAGGTGCCGACGCCGGTGGCGATGGATGATTATGTGTTCTTAAATGAGACAAATTCAGTCTGCATTAAGCCTTTGATAAATGATGTGCCGGTCGGTCCTGGATCGCTTGGATCGCTTCATATTAATTCTGTAACTCCAATTAGTATTGAGCAAGGAGATACCATAGATTACTATTCAAATGGTAATTGTAATGGAGCATTACTTCCATCCATGTATGGTGCGAGGTCAATATTATTTACTCCAAGTTCTTTGAATGTCGATAGGGTTTTAAAATATTCCAACAAGAGATCTAATAGCATTCGTTTATCAAATGAAGCTGTAATATTAACCTTACCTCCTTTACCTTCTTGTGAAGATGTTACCGACCCTAACGAATATGTTTGTAATGGGGGTTTTGATGCTGTTTCTCCACCTGGAAACGAGGTATATTCACTAATTCATTGTAGTTCTTGGGGTACTTCATCAAATATTGGTGCTTACGGCTACGTCCTTAATACTTGTAATTTTAGTGGAACTCCAGATGTTATTATGGAAGATAGTTACATTCCCGCTGGGTTCGCAGCCTCTTCATCACCAGCACCAACGGGCACCACCTTTCCATACTTAAGATCCGGGGTATTTGATAATATTGGCACCGGACACAGTTTTGAAAGAACAATTATGATGCTCGGTCAGCCGCTTACCCCTGGAGAGGAATACATCCTAAGTTTTGATCATGCTTATAAGGGATTACTTCCAGGATTTGAAATAGATTTTTATGTTATCATGTCAACCCCCGTAAGTCTTTCTATGTCTACGCCAATACCAAATCCTAATCAAAATATTTTTAACCAAGTTCAGAGCGGTAATCCTTTAGAATGGCATTCGTATAGTCAGAATTTTATAGCAAACAACACATACATTTCTGTTGTATTTTATGCCGATGGGGTAAAAAATGAACCACAAAGCTGGAACTACTTCGACAATATTTCTATACGTCCGGTAAATGCTCCACCCCCTCCACCACCCCCAGTCTACTTAGGCTCTCTTACTGGCCACCTATACCAAGACCTGAACCAAAACGGTTCATATCAATCATCAACAGAACCACGTCTTTCTGGAATTCAAGTTGGCCTATTTCAAGATGGCAGTAACATGCCAAT
>JAUPVQ010000036.1 GCA_030916965.1 Patescibacteria group bacterium | reverse complement strand
GTGAAGAGAAGATTGATGTATTACATGATCTACTCAATCAACCAGGACTTACAAAAGTTTTGATTTTCGGAAAGACAAAACATGGAGTAGAGAAGCTCTCAAAAGTACTTACTTCAAAAGGATTCAAATCTGAATCAATTCATGGAGACAAGCGTCATTCACAACGTCAACAAGCACTGAAAATGTTCAAGAGCAACCAAGTCCAAATTCTTGTGGCTACAGACGTTGCAGCCCGAGGTCTTGATATCCCTGATGTATCTCATGTGATCAACTTCGATGTGCCAGCCACATACGACGATTATGTACACCGCATTGGTCGTACAGGCCGTGGGAACAAGAAGGGTATTGCCTTGACTCTAATAGGATAAGTAAATAAAAAAGCCCCTAAATTGGGGCTTTTTTATTAGTTGTGTATAGAGATAAAAACTAGTATACTTTTCTTTATATGAATAAATTAAAGAAGATTCCTACCGGACCCATGTTTATAATTATAGCAGCATTATTATGGGCAGTGGACGGTGTTATTCGCCGTAATCTATACAGCTTGCCACCGATTACAATTATATTTTTTGAGCATTTAGTTGGCCTAGTAATACTGTTCCCATTTGTTTGGAAAATAATTCTTAAAGAAAAAATAGGGAAGCGTGAATGGATTCTGCTGACAGTGATTGCTTTCTTGTCTGGACTTCTGGGTACGCTATGGTTTACCACAGCATTGCTCAAGGTTCACTTTATTTCATTTTCTGTAGTATTTCTTTTGCAAAAACTTCAGCCAATTTTTGCGATTGGGTCTGCATCAATTTTCCTAAAAGAAAAAATTTCAAAACAATATATCCCTTGGGCAATACTCGCTTTAATTTCTGCTTATTTTGTAACGTTCAAAGATGGTGTTGTTAATCTCTCTACTGGTGAGGGTACAATAATCGCAGCACTATATGCACTCGGAGCTGCATTTGCATGGGGTACATCTACTACATTTTCCAAGATGTTATTGAACAAAGTTTCAAGTAATGTAGTTACATTCTATCGTTTTTTACTAACTAGTATTATGGCTATTGTCGTAATCGTATTATTTGGATATACAAGTTCCTTAGTATTGCCTACCATGTCGCAGTTTGGTCTTTTTGCACTGATATCAGTATCTACTGGTATGGTTGCACTACTTATATATTATAAAGGCCTTAAAAAGACTCCTGTGCACATATCAACGATTTTAGAGCTGACATTCCCATTTATTGCAATCTTGATTGATATGAAGTTGTATAATTCATTTTTATCATTGTCACAATGGATCGCAGCCCTCTTACTAATATACAGTATTGCTCGTATAGTAAAATTGCAAAAATCTTATGTTGTTCAACAGTAGTCACATAAAAGGTATAGGCAGAGGAAAGGGAATTGGTTTCCCAACATTGAATCTATCTATACCAAAGGATCTAATACTCGATGACGGTATTTATTCGGCATGGATAGTGATAGACAACAAAGCCTATAAAGGAGCGTTGCATTATGGGCCAATTCCTACATTTAATGATAAAAACAAAACAATGGAAGTTCATCTTGTAGACATCACAGACGAGACATTCCCAGACACAGATGGAAAGGTAATTGAAGTAGATATTGTTGATAGAATTCGTGATATAAAAAGGTTTATAGAAACAGATGATCTAACAGATCAGATAAATTCTGATGTTGAAAAAGTTAGAAAAATGTTAAAATAAAATAATATGGACAAAGAAATCGATATAGGAAAATTTGTACAAAAGATAAACCAGAAACTAAAATACTTTTTTAAAAGTAAAAATTTTAAATACATTTTTATCAGTATTTTGTCTTCTCTTGCTACTATTTTGGTAATTTTTTCTGTTATTATTTATAACAAGAATATAATTCTCGATAAAATTTTCCAATTGAGGAACCAGCAAATTTCTGAAATGATAAACAACGAAATTGCTAGCGATACAACACTCATAGAAGCAGAAAAATTACTAGAAAATAACTTGAACGAAAAAATCCTAAACGAGGAAAAGCTCAAACAGGAAGCCCTAGAAAATGCAAAAAAAGTCACACCAAAAAGTATAGTAGACATAGTACGCAAAGCGAACCCAGCAGTTGTTTCTATTTCATTGTATAGAAATATCCCCAAATATGAACTAGTTTTAAACAAGAATACTAAGAAAATTGAGCAAAAAGAAAATGGCTCAGAGAGGCAAAATGTCGGTAGTGGCTCTGGCTTTGTTGTGTCAGCCGATGGAATGATAGTAACAAATAGACATGTTGTTGATGTCAAAAATGTAGAATACGAGATCGTGTTGAATAATGGTGGTACCCAAAGTGCCGAAGTGCTTGCTATTGATCCTATCTATGATGTAGCAATTATGAAGATTTCGAATTCAAATAAAAAATATGAATACCTAGAACTAGGGGATTCAGATACACTAAACGTTGGAGAAAGTGTGATTGCTATCGGTAATGCACTTGGAGAATTCAAGAATTCTGTGTCTGTGGGTATTGTTTCTGGACTATCTCGCTCTGTAACTGCAAATGGTAGATCAGGATTAGTTGAAAGATTGGAAAAAGTTATTCAAACAGATGCAGCTATCAATCCTGGTAACTCTGGTGGCCCATTGATTGATACATACGGCAAAGTGATAGGAGTAAATGTTGCAACAGCAACTGGCTCGCAAAGTGTGAGCTTCGCTCTTCCTGTTAATAGTATTAAAAGTATTATTAACTCAGTGAAAAAGACCGGCAAGATTTCGAGACCTTATGTTGGTGTAAGGTATGTTGTCATCTCAGAAGAATTGAAAGTTGATAGAGATTTACCAGTAGGATATGGCATACTTGTCGTCAAAGGTAGTGGCAAGGATGATCCTGCGGTTATACCTGGCTCTCCCGCTGAGAGATCTGGTATTTTAGAAGGAGATATAATTACCACAATTGATGGCAAGACTATAACGCGCGATGAAGATTTTGCATACATAATTCGTACTAAAAAAGTAGGAGATACTATTATAATCAAGTTATTACGAAATAAAGTAGAAAAAATAATATACCTAGTATTAGGCGAGGCAAAGTAATTATTTTGTAATAATCTAAATTTGAGCTACAATTAAAATATGATATTAATACAAACAATCTGGGCATCTATACTTGCGCTCGGCGCACTAAAAGTAATATTGGCTATAGTAATAATCGGAGTCCTTTCTCGTGTAAATTCATTACTAGGCCTAGTAGGCACACTACTATTTTTAGCATATCTCCTCCACTGGATATAGTTTTATATGAAAATGGAAAGTTTCCAACCTCAGAATTTAGAACCTAAAAAGGAGGTTATTTCTGAGCCAGAAAAAGAAAGATTGAACTTAGCAAAACATGCCAGGCGGATATTGCTTGCAACTGGGATAGCAGCTTCGGCACTGTTCCCAAATAAAAGCGAAGCACAAAAAGCAAAAGAAAGAGAGCCAATTGTTGTGCATGATAAAAACGACAAACGATTGAAAGCTTATGACGATAGTTTAAATAGTTATACAAAAAATCAGGAATTTAATAACTTACTAAAAGAAAAAATAAAAAAAGGAATTACTAACGAAGAATTTGATAAACTTTCCTATGGTTTTATGAATGATATAAATTATAATTTAGGCAAAAAAGTTCCTGAGAATAAAGCTCACCTATTAGGTAGCACTACAACTGGGTCCAAAATGTATGATGATCTTATTTTTAAAAAACCAGTTCAAGAAATAATATATGAACCTGAAGAAAAAGTTGATAAAAAAGATTCTGTGATTGAAGTAGAAAGTAAAAAAAATATGCCTGAAATGAAAGAAGGTAAAGAATTTTTTAAATATTACGATACAAAAGAAGAATATGAAAAAGCACTATTAGAATACAACGATAGTTTGAATCTATATATGAACGGGGAAGGAGCTTATAAAAAAATAATAGCTACAGGAAAAGATAATTATGGAAATAGTATTGATATCTTAAACGAGAAAAGATTTTTTAGTTTAAAAGATGTTGAAAATGATTATGCTGAACTTCTTTCTAAATCAGGAATGAGTTTAGGTCAAGCAAAAAATGAGGCTAAAAAATGGTTTGAAGATGGTCTAACTAATAGCCCTGTAAGTGGTAAATCAGTATTCCCATTGTTTTTTTCTAAATTTCCAGGAGTAAATTTACTATATGTATATCGTTATAACAAACCACTAGCTATTCCAAAACTGCGGGAAAATCCTCCTTTAGGTACTTTTAATATCAAAGGCAAAGAAATTAATTATTACTCTGAAGAACAGAAAAATGATATTTTGGGTAAATTAAAAAAGAATAATGTTATTGTAAATCGTGTAGGGGATAGCCAAAATTATACAGTGAGCAGATTCTACGATGGCAGTATAGAAGAATTTTAAATTAGTTTTAGGACACTTAGGAAGTCTTTTAACTCTTGGCCTTTGATTTCTCTGTATTCACCTGGTTTAATTGTGGCTAATTGGATGTTCATGACTCTTATACGTTTCAGATCAGTTACATCTTGGTGCAATGCCTCACACATACGTCTTATTTGGCGTTTTTTGCCCTCTGTGAGGATAATATGGAAGGTATCCTTAGTCTTTCTCCAGGCTTTACATTTTTGGCTTACAAAGCCGTCAAAACGCACACCCTTTTGCATGTTTTCCAAGAATGCGTCTGTAAATGGATTCGCCAGTTTTACTACATATTCTTTCTCGTGAACATATTTTGGCGATAGTAAACGATCGGTAACACGGCCATCATCTGTAATGATTAGTAGTCCTGTGGAGTCTTTGTCTAATCGGCCAATAGGGAATACAGGTACAGGGAATTTGGTAACCATCATTATGTCCTTCTCATTTTTCTGCGGAGCACTTGTTACTATACCTTTGGCTTTGTTGTAGGCATAATATACATAAGTTTTTTTGTTGCCTTTCTCATCAACTATTACCTCATCACCCTCATAGACTTTGTCTCCAAGGATTGCTTTTTGTCCGTTGATAAAAACCTTACCTTTTTTGATAAGTTCATCTGCACCCAATCGTGTAGAGTAATTGTTATGGGCTAAATATTTATTAATTCTGATCGGGTATTCCAATTGCATGGTGACGGTGTTTTAATTGTGTTACATAATAAAGTCCGACTAAAGTAAATATTCCAAGTGCGATAAATAAAAACTTGAAAGGGAAAAATAATAAAAACAAACTTCCAAGTAGTGGGGCAATTACATATGAGACAGGGTGCATGTCACGGAAAATACTAAGTAGATAAGCATCTTCTTCTCGGACATGTGTAAAGAAATATATTTCAGAAGTTGTCTCAACAATAGCAGCTCCAACACGAGTCATAAATAGTAGTATACCCCAAAAGAGGACACTTTGGGTATTCATCTGTGAGATAAACATTGTTGAAATAGCCATTACAAGAAATCCAATTGTAAGTAGAAATCTCTTGCGAACATGATATTTGTCGATAAGCTTGCCAAGTGGGATACCTAAAAGAACAAAAGGTAAAAGCATCATAGTGAAAATGATGCCAAGTTTCTGCCATGACAAACCTATATGAATATTTAAATATAAGGGTACATATATTACCATAATTGCAAAGAAGAATTGCAAAATAAAGTTTATCAGTGTGATAGCTCTTATGTGTGTATTTGTTTTTAGAAATTTGTATATTTTTAGAAATGGAGTTTTAACATATGTTTTATCTCGGAATTTTTTAACAAATAAAAACATCCCCAAACTCATAAGTATAGCCATAACAAATGCAACCATGTAGATTGCTCTATATCCTCCTTCATGTGTGATCAAGAAGCCAGCAAGTACTGGTGATGCGATCCACGCCAAGTTTGTCACTGTTAGGTAGAATCCTCGGGTCCTACCAACAGTTTTTGGTGTGCCGAAGTGTTCTATAAATATGTCTATACAAAAGAGTACTAATGTATTTGTAACCACAAATGATATAAATGCCAATGCAATATAGACTGGATTACTCGATACTATTAATGTAGCAAGTGACGCCATGTTGATCATTAGGAATACGAGCACCAATCTCCTGTTACCAAAATACTTCAATATAAATGAAGTATTGGATAATAAAAGTAGATTAAGAATGGCCGCTATTGTATAAAGTGTACCTACATAACTTTCACCAACATTAAGAGCAAGGAAAGATGAATTGGCATATGCAGAGAGGGCAATATGCAACGTAAATATAAAGGCAAGAATGTATACTCTATAGATCTTTTTTTTCATTTTAAATACTCAATAACACAGGGATAACAAGTGGACGCTTAGCGGTCTTTTGATAAAGGAATTTGGAAACATTATCACCTAGATCTGTTTTTATTGGATCAAAGTTGATAGGGTGCTGGCCTCGAGTACCATCTTCGATACTTTTCTTGATGATTAATCGTGTTTGATTAAGCAAATCTTGGTTCTCTTTTAGATAAATAAATCCACGGGAAATAATGTCTGGAGATTTGCGGAGTTTGCCTGTTATGGAATCAATTGTGGCAATAATAACAAACATACCATCCTGAGCAAGCATGACACGGTCGCGGATCACAACATCTTGTTCATCTCCAACAGAGAATCCGTCTACCATCATTGGTGCACTTGGTGCTTTTTCTTTTCGAACACTAATCTTTGTGCCATTGTCTGTGATTTCAATCAGAGATCCATTATCTGGGACAACAATATTTTCTTCACTCATGCCTAGCTCCATAGCGAGCTCTTTGTGGCGTACAAGCATAGAGTGCCAGCCGTGGATAGGGATAAAGAATTTAGGGTGAGTCTTTCTGTGTAGCCACTTCACATCCTCTTGGTTGCCGTGACCTGTGGCATGGATTGTTTCCTCGCTTGTACGATAACTAATAATTTTTACACCATGGCGAGCCAAATTGTCTTTGAGGTGCTGAACAGATATTTCGTTTCCTGGAACGATACTTGCAGAAAGGATGATGGTGTCACCCTTGCGAATAGTAAACTTTTTATGAGATTTGTTTGCTGCACGATTTAGTGATGCAAATTCTTCACCTTGTGCTCCTGTCATCAATACTATTACTTTGTTTGGTGGGTAATTGTCGGCATCTTCAACGGGGATAATAGTGCCTTTCTTTGGAGTAAACAATCCTGCCTGTTCACAAACTTCCATATTTGTTTTTAAGCTTCTGCCGTCAAGCACTACTTTCTTTCCAAGCATTTCTGCAATTGCCACAATTTTTACCAGTCGAGTTATGTGTGACGCAAAGGCCGCAATAATAATACGCCCACTGCATGAGCGGATCAACCTCTCCAAACCCTCGTGTACTTTTGATTCAGGTAATGAGAAGCCTTCATTTTCTATGTTTGTAGAATCTGTCAAAAGTAGTAATACATTTTCTTTATCAAAGAATTTATACTCCTTTTCTTCTTCGTCGCTTACTACTCCATCAATTTGGTCTAGCTTGTAGTCTCCAGGAGTAACAATTGAACCATAAGGAGTTTCAATAACGATACCCATTGAGTCTGGTACTGTATGAGTAACTCCAAAAAATCTTACACGTATTTTACCGCACGTAATAACGCTATCTTTCTCGACAATTTGAGGATTGAGTGCTGGTAGATGTGGAAATTCTTCTTGACGTTTGCGCATCATCAGAATTGAAAGATTACGAGAGTACAATGGGGGATTGCCAATACGACTCATAACAAGTGGAATACCACCTATATGGTCCAAGTGACCATGGGTTACAATCATGGCGCGGATTTTGTCCTTGCGCTCCTCTAGGTATGTAGTATTTGGAATTATGTAGTCAATACCTGGAGTCTCGTCAGTTTTGAATTGCATACCGGCATCTATAACGATGATATCATCACCAATTTCGATTGCAGTCATGTTCTTGCCGATTTCTTCTACTCCGCCAAGTGGAATAATACGAATTACTCCAGGCGCAGGGTTGGGTATTACTAATGTTGATCGTGAAGATATTTTACGAGGGGTAATAGAGCTTGGTGGTCGAGATGGTCCACGGCGACCCATCTGTTTCTCTTTGCTGTACTGATAGCTACCACGTGCACCTTTGTTTGCGTCTGTACGTGTTGTTGTAGCATGAGGTGTCTTTGTATGATGTGTTGTTGCTTGAGTAGATCTTACAAAAGGCTTGCCTGTATGTGCAGGTCTGCTAGTTAGTGTGTTTCTGTTATTTGTACTACGATTTGTGTGTACAAATCTATTACTTCTCCGAGCACCATTACTCGGTGTAATATTTGGTTTTATTTCATCCATATATTTTGTTTGCCTATTGGCATTAATTTTATAATAATTTTGTTTTATTTAGAAAATATTTTCCAGATCATATCGCTTTCTGTAAACCATAGATACACAGAAGCAAATCGATCTTTTGGAAATGTGGTTGTTAATGATTCATGTAAATTTAATTTTTTTGAAACCGCATAAATGTATTCTGGAGAATATATAAATACTGCAGGGATATCATTTTTGAATAATGTTTCTAAGTTGTCATACTTCTTTTGTTTTTCTTCTTGTGGTAGGATTTTCTGTATTTGTTCGAGCAATATGTCCATTGCTTGGTTGTTATAAAGGGCAATATTTAATCCTGGATCATTTCTTTGAGATGAATGCCAAAATGCAAACATATCTGACTCACTGTTTACAACTTGTCCAAATAATAATGCTTCGTAATCACGAGTTCGGATTATTTGGTTCAGTGCTCCAGTTTCGTACACCTTTACATTTACTTCAATCCCGATCGCGCGCATGTTATCTTTGATCAATTCTGCTGTCTCTGTTAATTCTGGAGTATCACCAGTTGTGATAGTAAAGGCAAGTCTTGTCTTGGGACCCTTTTCCACTTGAACAGTTTTTTTGTTTTTACCTTTTCCTGTTGTGATAGTAGATGTATTACCTTTTTCGCGGATTCCATCAGAGCCTACTTTCCACCCACCTTTCTCTAATAAGCTTATAGCAGAATCCCTGTTTTGGTCAAAAGTATTTGCATCTGTTGATTGGTTACCACTTTTTTTGTTTGCAGAAATTGGGGAATTGATAATCGAACCATAACCTTTCAACACTTCATCAATAATACCAGCACGGTCAACTCCAAGGTCGATGGCTTTTCGAATAGTAAGATCACCAAAGTATTTATTCGCACCTTGGTTAAAGTATATTCCAAAACTACGA
The DNA here is from genome assembly GCA_030916965.1 of Patescibacteria group bacterium. Classification (GTDB taxonomy): domain Bacteria; phylum Patescibacteriota; class Minisyncoccia; order Phycocordibacterales; family UBA9973; genus UBA8515. Next base: position 5,360 of record JAUPVQ010000036.1, on the reverse strand, counting down.
GGCAAAATTGAAGTTATGATGCGAGCATCGTTGGTGCTGATTGTCTCGGCTAGAAGGGGACTAATACCACCAGCTTGGTCAATATTTCCTTTTTTAAGATTTTGGACTAATTCTTTTTCGTTTGAGTATGATTTGATTACAAACTTTTTTATATGTGGACTTCCTAGAGCAAACTCCTTGAACCTTTTTAGGTTATATACATTTGGTATGCCTTCACTCGTATGATCTACGCTACTTATCATATACGGGCCTGAACCAATCCCTTTGATATTTAAATTACTAAGACCAAATTCAACAGGTGTAATATTCTTCCAGATATTTGTAGGCAATATTCCCACAGTGGCATTGTTGAGGAATGATATATAAGGCTGTTTAAGTGTAAAGACTATTGTTTTAGAATCTTTTACTTCAGATGTGACACCTTCCCATTGTATTTTCCTAGGGCTCTTAATAAGAGGATCTTGGATTTTATTTATAGTAAATACAACATCATTTGCGGTAACAGGGCTCCCGTCATGAAATGTTAGATTGTCTTTTAATATAAATGTGTAAATTGTGCCGTCCGGAGATATTGTATATGACTCAGCTAAGTCAGGAATATAATCTCCATTTGCTCCCTTACGCAATAGTCCAGAATAAACCAACTCAACCAAATCTTTGTCTGCGTCTGTTATAGCTAGAACTGGGTTTACAAGAGTAGGAGTACCTATGATACCTTCAGTAATAGATCCACCGTCCTCTGGTATCGCTACCAAAAAACGGTTATTTAATCTAATGATTATAGAAAGGAATGAAAGACACAATAAAATAGCAAAAAAATAAAAAATAACACGCTCTTTTTTATAGAGAGAATTAAAACCACCTTTGAGATGTTTTAGTTTTAACATTTGATAAATTTATAGCTTCTTATTTAACGAGAATTGCAATAAAAGCAGAAACGGCAAATAGAATTGCAGTAACAATCGTAGTAACAAAAAGGAATTTTTCAAATCCTCGGCGTGTGTTGTAGAGGCTTGCTCCATCGCCTCCTCCAAAAGCACCTCCGGCGCCTGCGCCTGATTGCTGTAGGAGAATTGCTATCGTTAGAATGATTGATAGAATTATCTGTATATAAGGTAGAGAATTAACAATAATCGTCATAGGGCTATATTACCAAATTTGGGTGTTTATTGCAAGCTTGTTGTAAACAGAATACTATTTGCTTTTCTTTTTAAAAGAGTATACTTAAATAATGATAAGAGAATCTTTAAACCAAACTCATTTGAATATGCCAATTGGTCCTGAAACAGAAGAAGAGAGAATTCATCGACTCGGCAAAGAAGATCATTTCCGAAGAGTTCGATCTGAACATGGTATACCTGAGGAATGTAAATTGTCATATGGTTATCAAACGAGCGCATACAGACAAGTATTGGTTGATGGTGTAGCTTTACAGATCTGGCTTGAGAGAAGAAATCGTGAACGAAATAAAGACAAAAAAATAAACTAAATTTGTGTTAGAAATTAATTCAATATAAATATATGAAAATGGAACAAATGGGTGGAGGAAATAATATCAAATATACAAAAGTAAGCGAGACAGGAAGTCTTGCTAATCTTCAAGATGTTTATATTCCTGACGCAGCAGCTAATAAATTGCGAGTAGACAAACGAAAGGAAGCTAAAGCTGAGGAAACTGGGAATCAAATTTTCAAGAGTCCTGCTGAGAAAATAATAGACCAGTTACTTGCAAAGCAATTATCTTTAGCAGAATTAAGAAAAAATAGAGGAGATAGAACAGCTATTAAAGCTTTGGAAAATGAAATTCAAAATATTAAAAGTAGCCCAGAATATAAGAATACTCTTAACTAGATAAAAGCCCTTAAATAAAGGGCTTTTATAGTGCTTGACTTCTTTATTTATATGTATATAATGGATTCCACAGTCAGGTAGATGCCGGCTGTTTTAATTTCATTGAAAATTGAATATGAATAAGACATTAAATCAAACCCACCAAACTTTATCCAAGTTGGTGTGGTAGCAAGTCCAGATAATTAAGTAACAGAGCGTCTCGACACGGTCGAGACAACCCCCAGAATTAAAGGGGTGAACGTGAACTATTTTTTCTTTTGTTCCGTTCTATTTTTAAAGTAGAGTTTGATCCTAGCTCAGGATGAACGCTGGCGGCGTGGATAAGGCATGCAAGTCGAACGGACTTCATTTTTCCAGAGATTGAGATTACATCAAAGTCAAAGGTCGTTTGAAGTTAGTGGCGAACGAGGTAGTAATACACAGGAATCTCCCCCCGAGTCTCGAACAACGCACCGAAAGGTGTGCTAATACGAGATGGTCCCTCCGGGGTAAAGTTTTTCGCTCGGGGAAGAGCCTGTGAAGTATCAGCTAGTTGGCGGTGTAATAGACCACCAAGGCTATGACGCTTAGGGGAGGTGAGAGCCTGACCCCCACCGATGGGACTGAGACACGGCCCATACACCTACGGGTGGCTGCAGTCGAGAATCTTCCACAATGGACGAAAGTCTGATGGAGCGACGCCGCGTGATTGATGAAGCGATTCGTCGTGTAAAGATCTTTTATGAGGGAAGAAGTTTATTGACTGTACCTCATGAATAAGGGGCTCCTAACTCTGTGCCAGCAGGAGCGGTAATACAGAGGCCCCGAGCGTTATCCGGAATTATTGGGCGTAAAGGGTGTGTAGGTGGCGTTGTTAGTCGTTTGTGAAAGATCCGAGCTTAACTTGGAAAACGCGAACGAAACGGCAATGCTTGAGTATGTGAGAGGTAAGCAGAACTCATGGTGTAGGGGTGAAATCCGTTGATATCATGGGGAACGCCAAAAGCGAAGGCAATTCACTGGCGCATACCTGACACTGAAACACGAAAGCCAGGGTAGCGAATGGGATTAGATACCCCAGTAGTCCTGGCCCTAAACGATGATCACTAGCTTTTCGGAGTATCGACCCTCTGAGAGGCGAAGCTAACGCGTTAAGTGATCCGCCTGGGTAGTACGACCGCAAGGTTAAAACTCAAAGGAATAGACGGGGGCTCGCACAAGCGGTGGATCATGTGGTTTAATTCGACGATAAACGAAAAACCTCACCGAGGCTAGACATCCAGACGAATCTCAGAGGAAACTTTGAGAGCCTTCGGGCGGCTGGACAGGTGATGCATGGCTGTCGTCAGTTCGTGGCTTGAGCTGTTCCCTTAAGTGGGGTAACGAACGCAACCCCTATTGTCTGTTACAAGTGTCAGACAAGACTGCCCAGCACTTTGCGCACAAGCGCAAAGAACTTCCAAGTAATAAGTATCAAGTTCCAAAGAAATTTGGAATTTGGAACTTGCGATTTGGCACTTCTTTGTTCGCTTGCGAATAAAGTGCTGGGAGGAAGGCGGGGATGACGCCAAGTCAGCATGTCCCTCTGATGCCTCGGGCTACACACGTGATACAATGGATGGTACAGCGGGAAGCGACGGGGTAACCCTGAGCGGATCCTTTAAAGCCATCCCCAGTTCGGATTGAGGTCTGCAACTCGACCTCATGAAGTTGGAATCGCTAGTAATCGTGGGTCAGCATACCACGGTGAATACGTTCTCGAGCCTTGTACTCACCGCCCGCCAAGTCAAAGGAGCCGGGAGTGCCCGAAACTCGCGCATTGCGCGGACTAAGGCAAGTTCGGTGACTAGGGTTAAGGCGTAACAAGGCACGGGTAGCGGAAGCTGCTCGTGGATTTTGTCAAATGACAAAATGCTCTGATCCCGAAAGGGTAGGAGTTTAGGCGGTCGATATCATGTGCCTCAATTGAGCATGTGATGGATCATGATTGAAGATCCTACGAAACAATCTAGACACTCGGGAAAGACTGAGATTGAGCAGAACAAAAGAAAGGACATATTTCGATACCAAAAGGCCGCCTAACAAGGCGGTTTTTTGCTACCTCAGGGTACTTGACAGCAGTCTTTTGGATGTTATAATGTAATCTGAACAGTACCTTAACTCTGGGGGAGAGAATCGTGGAGCAATTCGATTGGCCAACTTTTGTTGGCAGGGTACTCATCGCCGTCACGGCATTTGGTATCATCCTTCGTTTTCTGTTCTTGCTGGGCGCTCGTAGCGCTCGGTGGGCAGAAGACAACAAACCGAAACTCACGAAGGCAAAGGAGAAGCTGTGAGAGCTGCCGTCTCAGGTATCGGCATGAAACTCATGCCGAGCGATTTGCTGGAGGAGGCGAAAGCGAACGAGCCGTTCGCTGTCGTTTCATCTCCAGCATGTGATTGTGGACACATCCTTGCGGATGATTTCACCGCACACCACTTCACGTGTAAGTCACTCTGGAAGATCATCCAGCTTCCGAGTGGTTCCAAGAGAGTTCACACCGGACTGATCAAGGGGGTCTCATGATTCCGATTCTCATCGTCGTCATCGGTACCATCGCGTTCGTCGCGATGGCCAAGTACCTCAACCGTCGGGACGACAAGCGCCTCGCGCGCCGTCTCCCGCCTAACCAGCGCCACTTCTTCACGGGGCGCTAAGGAGAAGCCATGAAAGTGGCCAAACTGATCGTTGTCGTCTGCAAGGCCGGGATCTTCGGAGTGCTTGTGTGGTTCGCTGCGCTTCTGTTGGCGGCTGTGAACAGCACACCCACTGTGGCTCAGCAGAATCGTTTCGACAGAGAGATGCCGTCGAATATCCTCTATGTCGAGGACGAGGTCGGTCTCTGCTGGGCGCACTTCTTCAAGTACGGCCAGTGGGTCGACGTCGAGCCGATAGCGTGCACTCCACGAGTGTTGGCTCACCTCGACAAGCACGGCTCGCCTCTGCGGTGACCATCACCGACCGGTTCGATTCCGGTCAATGCAGTCCGTCCCCTCGGGGAACGGGCTGCTTTATTTTTTCATTGAGAATATGGGCGCTTTTTGGTATAGTCTCCTCGCTAGGTAATGCGCGTGTAGCTCAGCTGGTTAGAGCACGTCACTGATAATGACGAGGTCATAGGTTCGAATCCTATCACGCGCACAGAAGTCGATTGTTCGATATACTCACCAAACGGGCACGTGGCGGAACTGGTATACGCGTACGTCTCAGAAGCGTATGGAGCAATCCTTGGGAGTTCGAGTCTCCCCGTGCCCACAGCCCTTATCACCAGTATGTCTTTCGAAAAATCCTCAGAAGAATCAAAAAATGAAACGGCAGGGGTGACCCGCCGAGACTTTTTGAAAGGGGCCGCTGCTCTTGTTGGATCGGCAATGCTTGGACCCGAGATTGTGAGTGCTGATTCTAATAAAGAAACTGAATCTCTTAACGAGGGCGAACCGGGACCTGAGTACATGCGCGGAATGCAAGAATTGCATGAAAAAGCAAAGAC
>JAUPVQ010000035.1 GCA_030916965.1 Patescibacteria group bacterium | reverse complement strand
TCCATGTTTGGTCATGTCCATCTATTGGATGAGTATATACAACAAATTCTTCATCATAATTTTCCGAATTCCGAGCAACTGCTATAACCTCTACAGTATGCCCCTTGAAATGTTTGTATGTACCTAATTTAATTTGCATCTTACGCAAGTAATTCTTTTAAAATTTTCTGCACGAGGGCAGGGTTGGCGCTGCCTTTTGTTTCTTTCATTATTTGGCCTACTAGGGACATCAGTGCATTCTCCTTGCCGCCTTTGTATGTTGCTACCACTGTAGGATTCTGATCAATAATTTTTTGTGCGATTTCTTTGAGTGCGCCTTCATCATTTTTCTGTATCAAATCTTTCTCAGTTGCAATCTTCATTGGCGACTCGTCTGTAATTACAATCATTGCCAATATGTCTTTTGCACCACGGGAAGAAAGTACTCCATCAGAAACCATATTTATAAGCTCGACAAAATTCTCAAACTTAGGAAGTCGGACTTCCTTATTTGATTTTTGTAAACCTAGATAGTCAGAAGTAATGTAGTTAGATGCTGTTTGGATTTTACTTTTATCTTTCAAAATACCTGCAACATTCTCAAACCACTTTGAAAGTTCCATGTCATCAATATAACTCTCTATATCTTCATCCTTAATACCGTAGTCATTTTTATAACGTGCACGTTTTGCATTCGGCAATTCTGGAAGTTCTGCCCGCATTTTCTCTATATCAAATGCTTTGTGCAAATACATTTTTGGCAAATCAGGATCAGGGAAATAGCGATAATCCTCGGCATTTTCTTTTGTACGCTGAGAAAATGTTTTCTGCTTACTATCATCCCAGCCTCGAGTTTCTTTTACTATCTCACCTATTTTGCCCTCTTCTATCAAATCTATCATTCTTTTTTGCTCATAAAGAGCAGCTTTTACCGCAGAGCGGAATGAGGCAATATTTTTAACTTCAACAGGCACACCCAATGTGTCTTTGTCTTTTGAGACAGAAATATTTACTTCCACACGCATTTGGCCCTTTTCCATATTGGCATCCGAAACATCTAGATAGCGAAGTAATGTTTGAAGTTCGTGAGCAAAATTTGAAAGTGTATCAGTGTCATGAATACAAGGCTCGGTAACTAGCTCCATAAGTGGTACACCAGCACGATTGAAATCAACAAGTGAACCTTCGCTTGAGTGAGACGAAGTAGCTGTATCCTCTTCTAAATGCACTCTTGTAATATCCACACCATTTAAATGTCCACCACTAACTATTGGATATTTGTACTGAGAAATCTGGTACGCCTTTGGAATATCTGGGTAAAAGTAATTCTTACGATCAAATTCTGAAAAGTCGGCAATTGTACCACCAAGGGCCAATCCAACCTTGATCACACTCTCGATTGCCTTCTTGTTTGCAACAGGCAATGTGCCTGGGTGCGCCATACACACAGGACAGATATTTGTATTAGGTTTATATGTATCTGAGCTTGCCCCGTTGGGAGTACTCTCTCCTGCGGGGTCATTTTTGCAACCGCAAAACATCTTTGAATTTGTCTTTAATTCAACATGTATTTCGAGTCCTATTGTAGTATAGTATTTGTCTTGCATACATTTACTATACTATATCTATTTGTTTCTCAAAAGCTTGACGAGTGCGTCCGAAAAAGCTTTTACAGATTTGTCATCATAAAGTGAAAGTGTAAAAACTTGCTTGCCTAATTTTGAAAATTCTTTGACAGCTTTATCAATCACCTTTGGATTATCAATTGTATCAGTCTTTGTCAGGATTATAATCTCATCTTTATCTCCTAATGACTTGTCATATTTTTCCAATTCTTTGCGAATTTGTTTGTAAACTTTCATCATGTTTTCATTCTCGAAAGACACCAAATGCGCTAGCATTTGAGTACGCTTAACATGCTTCAAAAATTTGATACCCAAACCTTTACCGCCGGATGCTCCCTCGATAAGTCCTGGAATATCAGCAATAACATATTTATGAAATTCACCAAGATTTGGATCAAGAGTTGTAAATTGGTAAGCACCAATTTTCGCATGGGCATTTGTCATAGAATTTAAAAGTGAGCTCTTGCCAGCATTTGGTAATCCTACTAGTCCAACATCTGCAAATAGTTGTAGCTCAATCTTGAAATTGCCTTCCTCACCAAATGCTCCCTTTGTAGCCTTGGTAGGAGTTGTATTGATAGAGCTTTTGAATTGTTCATTGCCGTACCCTCCCATGCCACCTTTGAGTAACAATTCCTTTTGGCCTACTTTATCAAGAGATACAGATGCACCGTTTTCTATATTTGTGATTATGCTTCCTACGGGTAATTCTATTATCAAATCCTCGCCATCTTTACCATGGCGACTTCCGCCGGCGCCATCGTCACCCTTTTCAGCTTTGAATTCCTTTTTGTGTTTGTATTTGGAAAGTAAGTTTATATCTTGGACTGTAACTGCATAGACTGATCCTCCTCGGCCACCATCGCCACCGTTTGGACCCCCACGATCTATAAACTTCTCTTGGCGCCAGCGAACAACCCCGTCTCCACCGCGGCCTGCTTTTGCATGAATTTTGATTTCGTCTATGAACATATGTTTAGCCTACGCTAATAAAGCCTTATTAGCAAGGGCGAGGGCTCCCTCTTTGCTTTTTGATACTGCCATAAACCTACCATTGTGGCAAAATGTCGCATCTGGTACACCTGTAGCATTTATCAATTCTTGGTCCCGAAGACCTGCCCAATCTTGCGGTAGTTGTTTACGATTCTCGAAAGAATATTTTTCTTTTCTTACGCACTCTACACGCCATGTATCTAGCTTGGGAAATACAGCGTATGTTGGTTCCGGATAACTACCTAGAACTTCACCCCAAGGATATGGGCCATCTATAATTATTATCTTTTTATCCTCACTTTTATTGTATGCATCTATTACGAAATTCTTGGCTTCGAGAGCGTCGCGCATTTTTGAAATTTCTCGAGTTAATATTGTCTTTGCTATTGCGACAACCTTAATGAACCGCTTGTCGTAATCTGAATCCTCTTTCCAACTTGGGCGGAAGAGAAAAAATAAATCTTGAATTAGATATGGGGCAACTTCACCATCAACTTTAAATAAATTGACACCGTTGTCATTTGCATCAATTGGTTGTACTAATTTACCTTCAATGTATTGAGCTATCTCCTTTGAATTACAAATTTCCTCTCCGAATTTTTCCCAAACTAGGCCAAATGCAGCATATGGTATGCTATTCTCCCTGATTCCGGCACCACCTACCTGATGATGATCAAATCTATTTGTCTCTTTGTCGTATATACCCCCTACGTCATACACGATATCTGCTTTGGCAATTATTTGC
>JAUPVQ010000034.1 GCA_030916965.1 Patescibacteria group bacterium | reverse complement strand
TTTACCATCAACTACCAACCCTAGGTTTAGAGTTGCATTCAAAAACCTTTGAAGTTCCATAACAGCTTCTCCTTTACTTCCATTTTTTAGAGTGGTAGTTCCAAAATTATAAGCAGATGCTGTAAAAGAAAAACTAAACATGAAAACAAACAATAAGCTAAATAAAATTTTATTTTTCATGAAATGATTATACCATAGATTTAAACTTTTAACCAGTCCAAAATTTCGAAGCTTTTTTACGATATCTGCCTCAAGCGTTCGTAGAGGGCTATGCCGGCAGAGACTGAGGCGTTTAGGGATTCAACTTTTTCGTCCATTGGAATTGCTAGGGCGAAATCGCAGAGTTTGCGGGTGAGGTCATGTATACCATCGCCTTCACTGCCTACTACTATCGCAACTTTGCCTTTCAGGTCACTATTCCATAGACTACTATCCCCTTTCATAAACAAGCCATGGACCCAGAAATCATTGTCTTTGAGTATCCGAAGGCTGTCATTAATATTCATTTCGATTATAGGTATCATATCGGCTGTATATGCGCTTGTACGCATTACTGTGTCGTTTATAGGAGCTTGATTGTGCTTGCCTACTACTACTGCATCTGCGCCCGTAGCAACAGCGGTACGGATAATAGCACCTACATTGTGTACATCAGTGAGCTCATCGAGAACCACAATACATGCATTCTCTTTGTTCTCTATTTCTTTTAATAATTCTTTTAGTGTTTTTTTTATCATATTATTTTTTCATTTTATTTTTCTGACGAGCCTTGGCATACTGGCGCAAGTCTGGGATTACATCATCTTCATCCATTATCTCCTGACCAATAATTTCTTCTAAAATATCCTCTACAGTGATCACTCCCTCAAAACCTCCAAATTCATCTAGTACTACAAACAAATGCATCTTGGTTGAAATGAATTCACTCAACACTTTGTCCAACGGGTCATTTGAATGCACGAAATGAATTGTATTATCCATTATGCTACTTACCTTGCAAGGAACGTCAATTCCAATCAAATCTTTTAAATACAAAATACCTGTAAAATTGTGTTGATTATTTTCATAAACAGGAATACGAGAGTATCCAGTATTTCGCAGATCAATAAGCCTATCATGGTCTATAACCTCGTCGTGAGAAATTGTTTTAACTACTGTATTTGGTGTCATAACATTGTTTACACGACGATCAGAAAATTGTAGTGATCCACGGGCAATACGACGCTCGTCTGTGTCTACATCTGTAACTCCACTCTTGTCACTCTCTTCTAGAATTGTTAATAAATCAATCTTTGATAATTTATTCACTTTTTCTTCTCCTAATAAATATTTTAGTAAGTATGCAACTGGAGCAGATATGGGGTAAAAGATAAATAAAAATACCTTTACAAGAGGTGCGCAGAAACCGCCAAAAGCTAGAGCATATCTACTACCAAATGCTTGCGGTAGTACATCTGCAAGCAAGAATATAAGTGACGCACTCACTATTCCAGCCACAAATCCTGAGAACTGATCCCCTATCAATATCGTCGCAAAGGCATTTGCAAGTGTTGTACCAAGAATCAAAGTAATTAGTAGCCTCATACCATTTGACCTGATAGCAAGTATGGCAATTGCATTTTTGTCCTTTTGCTTTGCGAGACGGTGTAGTACACCAAGATCAAAGCCCATATATGCAATAGTCAAAGCTGAAAATAGCCCTGAAATCAAGAGTAATATTGAGACAAATGTAACTATCATGTGTGTATTATAACAGGTCTTTAATAATTCTGATATCTATAATTTATCAAAATTTATTTAGTCCAAATTTAATTAATTTGTAAATTTCATCAAATAAAATGATTGATAGTCCAACAATTACAACAACAAGCCATTCATAGGTACTGATAGGTGTAGTATCTAGGAATTTATTAAACCAAGGATTATAAACTGCAATAAATTGCAATATCACAACGCAAACGAGGGCAACCATTAAGTACAAGTTTGAAAGTAAATTCATCTTGAAAATCGATTTTGAATCGGATCGGCAATTAAATGCATTGAACCATTGATACACAGCAAGGAGTGTCAGAGCAATCGTAGTAGATCTTATAAAGCTTGTTCCAAGCCCTTTGTAATACATAAAGATAATTATAGTCCCTGCCATCATCACTACTCCCATTAGGAACATTCTCACGAGCATATCTATATTGATCAATTTTTGGTCCTTCTTATTCATCTTATGAGAAATTAGAGTTTTGTCTTTTGGCTCAAATGCGAGCGCCACAACTAGGAATCCATCCGTTACAAAGTTGAGCCATATTATTTGTGCAGCTGTAAATGGCATCTCGAGTCCAAGCAGCATGAACCCTCCAATTGCAAAAATCTCTCCCAATCCTGTAGACAATAAATACATTAAAACTTTTTTTATTGTCCGGTAAATATTCCTACCCTCTTCAACAGCATAAACAATACTACCAAAATTATCATCGAGTAGTACTATATCCGAAGCCTCTTTTGCAACCTCTGTACCAGTCTTACCCATAGATACTCCAAGATCCGCACTAGCCAGTGACAATGCATCGTTTACACCATCTCCGGTCATTGCAATCACAAGACCTGCACTCTTGTAGGCATCTACGATTGCCATCTTGTGATCTGGTGTCACACGAGCAAACACACTAGTTTGGACAATTTTCTCGCTTAATTGTTTCGCATTTAAATCCAAAAAATCTTTATCTGTTATGATACTATCACCCTCCTTGTAGATTCCTACTGTACGAGCAATAGCGCAAGCTGTATCAATATGATCTCCTGTTATCATTACGACTTTTATTCCAGCTGTTTGGGCTCTTTGTACAGATTCGTACACCTCTGTTCTAATTGCATCCTCTATACCAGCAATACCGACATATGTAAGCTCTGGGAGACTTTTTGAATTTACATCATTTATCATGCGGTCAGATGTTGCAAGTGCAATAATCCTCAATCCACTATCCGACATCTCTTTCATTTTAGATAAAATTTCATTTTTCTTCTCATCTGTAAAAGGAATTTTGCCATCATTTGTAAAAATATCTACAGATGAATCAAAAATTAATTCTGGTGCTCCTGCAATAAAAAGTGTATTTTTATTTTTGCAATTATTGATTGTGGCATGGTAACGATTTGCTGAACTAAAAGGAATTTCTTGGATTTTTGGATTGTCCTTTTCCTCGATCTCTTTATTTATGCTTAATTTTTGTGCAAAAACGAGCAACGCAACCTCGGTGGGATCGCCACTTATTCTCTGCCACATTTTATTTTCTTCATTGTATGATACATGAGCAATTGCAGTAAGTGCAGATATTTTGCCAACAAGCATTAGGTCTTCTTTGTCTGTAAAATTTACGATGCTACCATCTTGCTCTATTGTACCCTTTGGCTCATAACCTTGCCCCGAGACATCGTACAGACCACTATCAACATATACTTGCATAACCTGCATTTGATTGAGAGTTATTGTTCCAGTTTTGTCGACTGCGATTACATCTGCTTGCCCCAGAGCCTCTACTGCTTGTAGGTTCTTTACCAGAGCATTGCGCTTAGTCATACGATTAACCCCTGTAGCAAGTATTAGAGTCACAACTACTGGCAGACCCTCGGGAATAGCAGACACAGCTACAGCTACAGCAATACTAAACATATCTACCGTAGCTATACCAGAATTAATTCCAATCAAAAATAATATGCCTACAACTAATAGAACAATAATAATTAATACTTTTGATAAAGACTTGATTTGAGCTTTCAGAGGTACATCTGTATCAAGACTTTGTAATTTAAATGATATTTTACCTATCAATGTATTACTACCAGTAGCAACAACCACTCCAAGAGCTTGTCCACCTACAACATATGTACCACGAAATACCATGTTCTTTTGATCTTGTGGAGATAGATTGTCCCCATCCATAGCCTCAATAGACTTTTGTACAGGCTCGGATTCTCCGGTAAGAGCAGACTCGTCTACCAAAAGTTCGTTGATAGATATAAGTCTCATATCGCTTGGTATTTTATCACCTTCTACTAACACAACTATATCTCCTGGGGCAAGTTCGTAATCATTAATAATTATTTCAATATTTTCTCTTCTTGCTGTTGCTTTTGTGGTAACGAATTTCTTTAGTGCATTTAGAGTATTTTGGGCTTTGCCTTCCTGAAAGGTGCCTATTACAGAATTGAGCATTAATACTACTCCAATCACTATTCCACTCTCTGTATCTCCCATTAATAATACTATTACAACAGATATAAGAAGTATGTAGATTAACGGGCTTTTAAATTGGCTCAAGAAAATCTGGAAATACCCTTGTTGCTTTACCTCAGGTAATTTATTTTCCCCATATTCTACAATACGATCTACTACCTCCTTTTGTGATAAGCCAGTAATATTACTCTTGAGTTCTTCTAATACTTTCTCGTGTGTTTTGTTGTACCATTCCATATATTATTTACTATTTCTCTTTAAATTATCTAAAATTATTCCAGTTGCCATAGATACATTGAGGGATTCTGCATTACCGTATTTTGGGATAGTAATTTTACCAGTAACATATTTCTCCAACTCTTTATTTATGCCGTTTGACTCGCTACCCATAAGTAATATTGCTTGTTTAGGATATTTAAATGTATGCACATCCACACCATCCAGATATGCGCCTAAGACAGGTATTTTATTATTTTGTAAAAAATTACTTAAATCCGTATAGCATACCTCAACTCGCGTAAATGAACCCATAGATGCAGAAATAGTTTTATTGTTATAAAATTCTGCAGTTGTCTCAGAGCAAACAATCTTTTTTATCCCATACCAATCACAAGTACGAATAATAGTACCCAAATTGCCAGGGTCACGAATATCGTCGAGTGCTACAATTAATTCATCATCTTCTTCTATTGAGATTTCAATATTTTCTTTTTGTTTTACTACTGCAATACCTGTATCGTTGTATTCAAGAGTACTCAATTTAGTAAGTTCTTCTGTATCTGATATATGTATAATTTCATCAAATTTTCTAAATGACTCTCTGTAATTTTCAAAAACATCTCGTGTGACATAAATATTTATTATTTCAAAATCTGATTCTAAAAGCTCGATGATACTTTTTTCGCCTTCTACTAGAAATAACCCCTCCTCTTTACGATACTTCTTTAGATGGAGAGATTTGATTAACTTACCTGTATTTTTACTAATGCTCATTTTAGATTATCTCTTGTCTAGGACGTTTTTTGTAATAGTTGGATAAAGCTCAATCAAGACAGCAAAGAATGATAGCATTAGTGGCCCTAGCAAGAACCCAATTGGTCCAAACATTAACAATCCGCCGAAAATTGACATCAAGACCATAAAAGGATGAATATTTACATCTTTACTAACAAGAAATGGGCGAACTACATTGTCTATAAGACCTACGATAATCACACCCCAAACTAGTAATCCTACAGAGTTGAATAATGTACCTGTATAAAATAGATATATGATTGCAGGTGTCATGACGATTGCTGTCCCAATACCAGGAATGAGTGAAGCAAATACAGTCAATGCGCCCCAGAGTGCGGGATTTGGTATACCGAAAATAATGAATCCAAGCCATGCAAGTATTCCTTGCAATATAGCAACAACAAGTGAACCTTTGACTGTAGAATTAATTGTACGCTTGAGTTTATCTAAAATCTTCTCATCGTAATGATCATCAAGTGGACTTACTAAAATAAGCTTATCAATAAATTTACTACCATCTCTTAAAAAGAAGAATAGTGCAATAAAACCAAGAAATAATATTGTAATGAAATGAAATACACTTGAGAAAATGCTACCAATACTTGAAGTTAGCCCATTGAAGATAGATGCAATATAAGAAGAAAGATCAATTGTAGTATTTGGATTAAATGCACCCAATTTATGGTTTATATTTGTAGACATAGTAGATAGAGTGCTCTGGAATGAATCCATATTTGTATATATACCCTTTGCCTCTAGGAATACTTGCATAGTAAAAAATGTAATTGGAATAAGTACAATAATTGCTACTACTAGGATAGTCAGTAGTGCAGCAAAGTTACTATTCTTTACAATAGTTTTCTTAATCTTCTTGAACAATGGGTAGAATATAACGGCGAATATAGCAACAACAGAGAATAGTGTCAAAAATGGCAAGAATATTGCAACATTGAATATAAACACAATAGAAATGAGTATTAAAAAGAAATACAGTTGAATGTTTTTATTTGTCATAAAACCATTATAACATATAATAATGGTTAAACTATATAATAATTAACCCAGGATTGTGTCTAGTAATTCTTGTACCCCTGTCTTTTTAAGCCCAGAAAAAGGGATAATTTTGTAGTTTGGAAATAATTTATTTAAATTATTCATCTGTTTTTGGTATGCAGATTTCTTGATCTTGTCTATTTTGTTAGCAAGAATTATTATGTTCTTGCCGGCCTCTTCCAAGTGGTGAAGCATTTCAAGGTCATCTTTTGTTGGACCAATCTCGGCATCGATAATTACTACAACAAACTTAGGGTTGCAAGATGAATTGAAAAAATACCAATATATAAGCTCCTGGATTTTCTCCCTGCCTTTGCCGCTTGCTCGTGCGTATCCGTACCCAGGTAAATCTAGAAAATATGTATTGTCATTGATTAGGAAAACATTTATTTGTTGAGTACGCCCTGGAAAAGAGCTCGTAATTGCAAGCTTGTTCTGGTTTGTTATGGCATTGATAGTTGTCGATTTACCTACATTGGATCGTCCAATAAATGCCACTTGGGATATACCGTCGTCTAAAATATCGTTGGTCCCCATTAGGCCTTTCATGAATTTCGCTGACTTTATTTGCATATTTGTATTATAGCAAAATATTGACTAAATTGCAAAAATGTTGTTTTTTATTGTATTGTCACACTACCTATGACAACAGGTGTAGTAGGCCTATCATTATCATTAACAGGAGTTGACTCTATCATACCTACAACATCAGTACCACTTTCAACTTTTCCGAAAACGGTGTGCTTGGTATCGAGAAAATTGTTATCGTTTGTATTGATAAAAAATTGGCTACCATTTGTATTTGGACCAGAATTCGCCATTGAAATTGTATATTTATTATTTTTGTTATTCGGGCCTATCTCGTCGTTGAACTTGTAGCCTGGATCCCCTGTGCCCCACATACGCTCCATAGAATCATCTTTTGTAAGTGGGTCACCACCTTGAATCATAAAGCCTTTTATGACTCTATGAAATTTGACCCCATTATAAAATCCAGATGTTGCAAGCTTGATAAAATTTGCAACAGTATTTGGGGTATTTATAGCGTCTAATTCGAGAGTTATGTCACCCTTGTTTGTATTTAGTATTATTTTCATATAATTATAGGCCAAGAATTTTTAACACAAATGGAGCTAGTGGATCAGCACTTGTCCCATATACCAACACTCCACCGAGCACTCCAGTTACAAAGATTGCAATAAGTGCAAGCAATACTAACAAGAAGCGGAATGGCTTATTTTGTATTAATTGCAAAGCTTTATCTACTATTTTTGCCAAGATTCCAAATTTGTAATAAATATTGAAATATTTTGTTTTAATAAAATTAATGACAACTTCTACAGCAAAAATTCCAAACAATATCATGCTCGCTTGAGCAAATGCGGAATGTGTATTTACAAGCTCTGTTTCGCCAACTAGCTCCTCGGCAATCTCCCCAGTCATTTGAGCTACCCAACCACCAAGGAAACCTATTACTATCAAGAAGTTCTTGATAGGAGTCCAATTAATACTTTTAAACCATCTACTTATTGGTAATAATTCACACAAACTCCATATAAACAAAAACGCTATTGGAAAATGCACTATTATTGGGTGTATATTCATAAACTTATTATATTATGCTTTTGCTATTTAACCAAACCACTCACCACAGCCCAAGTCTTTGGACCTACAATACCATCAGGTTTGAGATCATTTTTAGTTTGGAATTCCTTAACAGCTTTGAGTGTAATAGGGCCAAATTTGCCATCAGCTTCTACTCCGATTACTTTTTGAAGCGTAACTACTTCAATTTTTGGATTTGTATTGCCAACTCTTAAGGTGTTGGTTACTTTTTTAGTAAATTCAGTACTAGGTAAAGATAACTTCTTTACAATATTTTTATCATTTATATCCTTAACTGCATTTGGGAATTGGTTAGCCACTTTCTGAGCTTCATTTATTTTGCCCATGTTATATAAATTTTGAATTCTAGACCCAGCTGATGATCCAGTACTCGCAGTTGTGCTTGTAGGATTTGTGCATGCATTTGTAGTAAAAGTTGTATCACTACCATATTCAGTCGCCCCATCATTAGTAGCATATGCACGATAGTGGTATGTAGTACCGCACACAAGACTGGAAATCGATGTTGTATATGAACTTGTGGTTTTTGCAAGTTTTTGAACTCTGTAATTATCTCTATCAGCTACATACAAATTATCATTTGAATCAAATGCCAAAGCAAGAGGTATTCGAAACTGCCCATTATCTGTTCCGTATTCACCAAATCGTGATTGATAGACACCAGATGAATTGAATTTTTGGATACGACGATTCGTATCAATAACATAAATATTACCACCTGAGTCGATACTAATATCCATTGGATTTATGAATTCAGAATTCCCCTCTCCATATTGACCAAACTGTGATTGATAAACACCTGATGAATTGAATTTCTGGATACGACGATTGTTTGTATCGGCAACATATATATTGTCATTTGAGTCTATTTCAATACCCATAGGATAAGCAAATTGTCCATCACCTGATCCGTTGGTTCCGAATTGTGATTGATAGACACCAGATGAATTGAATTTTTGGATCCTATGGTTTGAACCATCAACCACAAAAATATTATCAAGAGAATCTATGGCAATGCCCCTGGGAAAATTAAACTGACCATCACCACTACCATTTGTACCAAATTCTGATTGGTAGACACCAGATGAATTGAATTTTTGAACACGTGAATTATTACTATCTACAACATATATATTTCCTAGTGAATCAAAATCAATATCTGATGGTCCTTGGAATTGACCATTCCCTGACCCACTAGTACCAAACTGTGATTGATAGACACCAGACGAATTGAATTTCTGAATATTGTAATTATTATTATCTACAACATAGACATTGTCACCACTATCAACCTTTAAATATTCTGGATCTGTAAATTGACCATTACCACTACCGTTTGTACCAAATTGTGATGAATATTCTAAACCGGCAAAAAATGACCCACTTTCAGTTGTTGTTGTTCCGTAGCTTGCTGTTGGGCCGTATTCAAAACCTCGTACAGTCGCATTTGAATCCCTAGTATCCAAAATATCTCCACTAATTGTTGATGTATTCTGTGTTACCAACGAAGCATTTCCTGTTTGTACATCTGGACCACAAATAGTAGTAAATGTATCATTGGAACCAGTACTTGTTCCATAACTATTTGTGGCATAGGCGCGATAACGATAAGTAACCCCGCAAGTCAATGTGGTTACAGGTAATGAAAAAGATCCAGTAGAAAATGAACCAGACTCTGAAACTGTTGATCCATAGCTTGTTGTTAGTCCATATTCAAAACCTCGAATATTTGGTGCTTCGACACCGATACTTGTAATATCTCCGGTAATCGTCGCGGTTGTATCAAGTACTGACGAAGAAGAAGTAGTACTAACGCTTGGGGTACAATTACCAGTAGTATCAAAAGTTGATTCGCTACCATAACCTGTACCAGTAGTGTTGGTTGCATAAGAACGGTAATAATATGTCGTTCCGCAAAGAAGAGAAGTCGCACTTGCGGTATACGCACCAGTAGAAAATGATCCATTTTCAGTAATTGTTGATCCGTAACTTTGCGTTGTACCATATTCAAAACCACGTACGGTTGGTGTTGATATGCCCGTATTTGTGATGTTACCATTAAAAGTCGCAGTTGTTTGAGCTATAGAAGAAGCGCTTGATGTTGTTAATGTTGGAGCACAATTGCTTGTGGTAAAAGTAGCATCAGATCCGTAGCCTGTGCCACTTGCGTTGGTGGAATAAGCACGGTAGTGATATGTTGTTCCACAAGTTAAACCAGTAATCCCAAGTGAATAAGATATGGAGGCGTAATTAAGTTTGGTGATTTTACTTTGACCTGTATTTGAAACATAGGTCTCGTTATTGGCATTCACCACAACACCATAAGGAGTTGTTAGCCCTGTGCTATATTGCATTATATAAGTACCGGAAGAATCAAATTTCTGAATTCTATTATTACCAACATCAGCAACAAAAATATTTCCATATGTATCGAAATTAATTCCACTCGGACTTTCTAATTCACCATTTCCTGCGCCATTTGATCCAAATTGTGACTGGTAAACACCTGATGAATTAAACTTTTGCACCCTATGATTGTTGGTATCCACAACATATATATTGCCTCCTGAATCAATTGCTATACCTGAGGGTGTGTCGAACTGCCCGTCACCTGCTCCGTATGAACCAAATTGTGATATATATACACCTGAAGAGTCGAACTTCTGTACTCTATTGTTACCAGGATCAACCACATAGATATTACCCCCTGAATCAAAAACAATACCATCCATTGTACTACCAAATTGCCCATCACCTGTTCCAGAACTTCCAAATTTTGATTGATAGACACCAGATGAATTGAATTTCTGGACTCTTTTATTATTGTTATCTGTAACAAAAATATTTCCACTTCCATCCACGGCTATACCTTTAGGTAAACCAAATTGCCCATTTGCAGTACCCGCAGAACCAAACCGGAGTAAAAATCCACCGCTTGAGTTATACTTTTGGACTCTATTTCGTGCTGTATCAGCAACATAAATATTGCTACTTGAATCAAGAAAAACCCCCTGTGGATTCAGTAATCTGTTAGAGGTAGGACTGCCTGTATTTCCAAAGCTACTCATAAGCCCAAAAGATGGGCTATATGAACCAGATTCTGACACCGTAGACCCATAACCTGCTGTTAGCCCATATTCAAAACCTCGAATAGTTGGAGTACTTGTTCCGAAAGTAGTTATACTCCCCCCTAATGTAGCAGAAGTCACGTTTATAGATGAAGTTGCGCCTGTAGTGGTTGTAGGCTCACCTACAGCAAAAACAGACCATGGTGTTATCCCGGCTATGATAAGTATTATAATTAATTTTTTAAATCCATTTTGCATACATTGGCATTCAGTGTTTATCTATATAAAATTCACAAACTCATTGTATCGATTATTCTTTCATAAAAAAACCTCCTATGGTTGGGGATTTTTTTACTAATTATTTCTTTACAACCTTTTTTGGTTTTTTTGTTTCCTTCCTCTGACGATTATCACCTTTTCCCATAAAATTTGATACACCCACACTATGCGGGTAAATTTAACTTCTAATATATTGATTATATCACTAAATCCTAAAATTTACGAATTACACCCCTGACTATTGCGCAAATTTTGAGATCGTTCTCTGGGTAAATATTATGGAAATCTTTGTTGGCAGGCTCGAGCCACACTTTATCGCCCAATTTACGAAAATACTTCATTGTAAATTCCCCATCTACTTCTGCGATTACAATATCGTGATCGCGGGCAAATTCTGTACGCTCAGCTACTACCATGTCACCATCGGCAATATGTGCATCTATCATTGAATCGCCATCAACTTCCAAGATATATGTCTTCTCTTTTTTCTGTATTAAAAAATTATTGAGATTGATAGTTGTTTCCAATACATCTTCGCTTGGTGATGGAAAGCCGGCTTTGACTAATCCTAACAGTGGTACATCTGAAAAAGAATCTGTTGGGACTAGACGTCCGAGTGGATCCTTGTCTACAATACCAGCATCTACTAACTTCTCTACCAATCGTGCAACTGCATTCTTGGACTTGAAGCCAAAAATCTTCATCATCTCGGTGTATGTAGGCATACGGTTCGATGATGAATAAAAGGATGATAATTTATTTTTGTATTCTGAGAGTGTCATCCGGTTAGTAGAAAATAGCATTGTGTATATGCCATTTCGATAATATGCTTGTAATAAATATAATGTTTTTTTTCATATATAATTTTAGATTATGTTTGAACACAAAGGCTATGCTATTTTTCACTACCGGATCATTTTAGAATTGAAACTTGGGTCTAGTAAACAATTTATTTATTATACCTTTGAATGAGCTTTTGTGGTAATGATTGTGAATCTTGCGAAGCAATATCTTGTGCTCGCGGGCTTGCTTGGCATAAACCTCGCCTGCGATTATCTTGATATCTATCTCGCGGTTGATTCGCTCTAATTCCCTTTGTAAAATTTTGATATATTGTTCCCGTGTCATGTATATAGTATATGTGAACGCTCGTTCACATGCAAGCCCCATACCTGTGGATAACCTCACAGGTGTCCAACACCTGATTATTTAAAACATGGAATATCAAAATGCTAACAAAAAATCTCCCGGGTGGGAGATTTTTTGTTATATTTATTTTGATTATTTCTTCTTTTTTGCTACTACTTTTTTTGCAGCAACTTTAGCTACTTTTGCTTTTGTAACAACTTTCTTTGCAACAACTTTAACAACAGGCTTTGAAGCTACTACTACCTTTTTAATTTCAGCTGGTTTTGCTGTAACCGGAGCAGTAACTTTAGGAGTTGATGAGTTTGTCATCTTTTCCATCAATGTTACTAGGCGATCCATTTTTGAATTCAAATCTCGTAATTGATTTTTCATTTCATCGTTTGCAGGTTGTACGCGCGCAATCTCTGGGCGTTGAGCCGGACGATCAAATTCTCTGCGTGGAGCACGGTCACCAAAATCTCCTCTTGGCTTACGGTCTACACCTTCACGCTTACTACTGAAACAATCATTACAGTAAACTGGCTTATCATTTGAAGGACGGAATGGAACTTCACAAATCTTGCTACATTCACTGCAAGTTGCTTTGTGCATCTCAGCTCTTTCTCTATCTCCACCACGATCACCACCGAAACTTCTTTTTTGGAAACTTGGTCGGCCACCGCGGTCGCTGCCGCCTCGAAATCCTCCTCCACCCCCTCTACTACCTCCTCGATTAAAATCTCCCATATGTTTTTATTCTCCACCAGTGGCGGACCTTATTTTTAATATTGACATATTAGCATTTTTAAGTCGTAAATGCAAGCTAGTACAACTTAATTATTTTTCTTCTATCTTTATAATCAGGTATTTGTAATGCAACATTTGCCCAGAATCTACTACTGTGATTCATCTCTTTTAAATGGCAAAGCTCATGAACTATAATATAATCCTGCAATTCCTCTGGAAGGAAAACAATTTTGTAATTGAAATTAAGATTCTTTTTACCACTGCAACTTCCCCATCTTGTTTTTTGATTTCTTATATAAATTGTACCTACATCATATTTGTAAAATTTGTTGTAATGTAGAACTTTGTTCCAGACTATTTCGTAAGCTTTTTGCCTATTTTCTTTGTAATCTT
This sequence comes from Patescibacteria group bacterium, assembly GCA_030916965.1. Lineage (GTDB taxonomy): Bacteria > Patescibacteriota > Minisyncoccia > Phycocordibacterales > UBA9973 > UBA8515. Next base: position 23,921 of record JAUPVQ010000034.1, on the reverse strand, counting down.
GCACCGAATAATGAGCCAATAATTTCTTTGGCTTCTTGCTCAATTCATCTATTTTTTCTTTTATCCAACTTTCTCTTCTTGCAACTAGAAATCTTGCTTGTAAATTAGAAATTCTCTTTGGTTTGGTAACCACAACAGAACCATCGACATGCACAGATATGCGCAAGCTTTTTGATCTTGAGTTGGATTTGATAATATAGGGTATCATTATCTACTTTGCTCTTTTACCTTTTGGCTTAAGATTGGGTGGGTGCTTGACTGCAAATTCCTTTTTGATGTGACTTGCATCATTTAATACATGCACTATTTCCTTTTTTACTTTTACAACTTTTTTTGTTACTTTTTTCATAATATAATTATAACTTATTATTCCATGCTTAGATAGCGTTCTCCGCGATCACATAGAATTGTCACAACTATACCCTCTGGATTTTCCTTCTCGATATACTTCTCAGCAGACAATACATTTGCTCCAGCACTCACACCAACAAATAATCCGCACTCTTTTGCTAATCGAGCTCGACGAGCAAGAGATTCCTCTGTCGAAACAGCAATGACACTATCTACCAAGCTCATATCAACAATTGGTGGAATAAATCCGTCTCCAATACCTTGAATACCATGAGGACCAAGTGGTCCCCCAAGCATCGCTTGCGATTCTGTAGGCTCCACTGCAATAGTTTGAACATTTGGGAATTTCTCTTTCAATGCACGGCTTATACCCATTAATGTACCACCAGTGCCAGTACCAGCCACAATTGCAGAAATTGTTTGCCCTGGTGCTAACTCAGCAATCTGCTTGATAATTTCTTGGCCAGTAGTCTTGTAATGGCAATATGTATTGTCGGGATTCTCGAATTGGTTTGGGTTGAATGCGCCTAGCTCCTTTACGAGCTCGTCGCGCTTGGCAACAGCTCCTGCGAAATCACTCGGACCAACTTCGACAATTTCTGCACCAAAACCTCGAATCATCTTCTTGCGTTCAATACTCATATTACTTGGCATGACCACAATCATTTTGTAGCCACGCTCAGCGGCAATCATAGAAAGTGCAATACCAGTGTTGCCACTTGTAGCTTCGACAATTGTCGCGCCCTCCTTTAATTCCCCACGCCTCTCTGCTTCTTCGATAATGGCCAATGCCATACGGTCTTTGATACTACCGCTTGGATTAGTTGTCTCCAATTTCGCATACAACTTATCACTAATTTTAACCATTGGTGTATTACCAATAAGAGAAGCTAATGTGTTCTTCATATTATATTAAGCCTTAGTACTTAGCTTACAGAAAACGATACCAGTCCAAAATGAGATTAATCCAAACAAAATTACCAAGCCAGAGAATACATATGAGAATACTGCTAAGTGTAATGCTGTAGTAAGACTTGTAGCTGTGATCCACATATCACGAGCTGTGTTTGGCCCCATGACAGGTGCACCTTTGTCATCTAGAACTGGTTTGCCCTCTGCATCTACTTTTGCAATTTGGCGTGGCATCTCGGCATATGTCTTGCCACCTGTTGTCTTGAGTGTATGTTCACGAATAATATCGGACTGCGCCATAAGCGTCATCGGTCCACGTACAGATGCTTTTGGAATTTTTGCATCTTCTGGAGTTTCAATTTTCTCCTGTGCAATATTCTTGTAAGTAAAAGTTATACCCCACACACCACCTGCTACTAAAATAACACCTGCGACTATCGCAAACACTGACGAAATCATGAGAAGCTTTTTCATATATTTATTATCTACACTAATTAATAATTAACTGTGTATATTATACCATAAAACGGGCTTATATTTCATATATAAATAAAACCTTACTATCCGTTTAGACAGTAAGGTTTAATTTATTTTTTTCTAAAGCTTTCAAGAGCTTTTCGGATTTTGTTGTCATTTATTTCTAACAACTTTTTAGCATTAGAGTATGAGAGTTGTGTCTTTTCCATTACTGTCTTAATTCCCCTTTCGGTCAATTTAGAATTGCTCAACTGCATATCTATCATCCTATTACCTTCAACATGACCAGTACAAATCATGGAGGTAGTTGTAATCATGTTCAAGACCAACTTCTCAGCTGTGCCTGCCTTCATCCGTGTACTACCTGTAACGAATTCGGGTCCGACAATTACCTCTATCGGATAATCTGAATAAGTAGATACAATACTATTACTGCTACAAACAATGCATCCAGTAGCAATATTTTTTTCTTGGCATTTTTTCAAAGCTCCCACAACATAGGGTGTACGGCCACTGGCTGATATACCTATGACGATATCGTGTGGATTTATTTTATGAGCTTTCAAATCTCTATAACCTTGGATCAAGCTATCCTCAGCACCTTCTATGGATTTACGAATAGCACTATCACCACCGGCGATAATACCTATTACCACACCAGGGTCCACACCGTATGTTGGTGGACATTCGCTGGCATCTACAATACCTAGTCGGCCACTAGTACCTGAGCCAATATAGAAGATCCTTCCTCCATTCTTTAGCACTGCAATACACTTCTCTATTAGAGTTGCAATTGCTGGAATAGATTTCTTTATAGTCATAGGAACAATTTGGTCCTCGTTGTTGATATTGTACAAAATATCATTAACGCTCATGTTCTCTAAATTGTTATAATTAGAGCTTTTTTCGGTTGAAATTTCATTTAAATTTATTTTTTTGCTCATAATATACCTTTTGATATAAAATTAGCATTATTTAAATGATTTAACAATAGAGAAAAAAAGCTTTATCTATTCAAATATGTAATAGTGAGTTGCAAAACTGTGGCAAAAGATACCCAGAGTAAGTATGGTATTTGAATGTAAGTTACCCACTTAACATACGGATAAATTGCAATCATAAGCCAAATTATTGTAGTCAATACTAGAACTATATCTATTGCCGCGAGTAAATTATTTTTGAGTCCGAATTGTAAATATGTAAATATAAAATTAAAAAATAGATTCAAGATGAAAGGTAGGACTACAATAAATGGCAATTTCTTTTGAGAGAACATTATAAAAACTTTGCCAAACGAAATTGCAATCAGAACATATAGCACACTCCATACCGGACCGAATAAATAGCTTGGTGGCGCCCATGTTGGCCTGATTAATGTGCTGTACCAATTGTATGCTTTGTCCATAATTATTTATCTATTTAATTATTATTTTCTACATCTACAGGCTCAGCCTTATCCTTAACTTTAGCTTCGTGTATTGGTGGAAGTGGCCTTTGGGGTATGATAAATGTACAGATAAAATAAGCTAAAATACATGGGATAATACCTGTCATAATAGTTAGTAATACATAAGCAGCGCGCAAAACAACTGGGTCTATATTGTAATACTCCCCTAAACCTCCCAAGATACCTGAAAATATTCGATTATCTATGCTTCTATATAAGTGCTTCATAAATATATTTTACCACAAAATAAATTATTTAATAAGGGAGGGATTTTAGTTTTTCAAATACTTACAAAAATTTATTTCATTAAAGCTATAACCTTGCTCAATTTGTGCCCTATCAATACTGAAATATTCAGGCCTAATATATGCACCCATGTCTCCATAATAAGCTATTCCAGCATTGTCGCTAACTCGTGAATAAGAAATCCGAGGTGGCAAAGAAGGCGAATCCTGCTCCTCCACAATTTTTACCTTATTGTCACACATGTATGTGGTGGTAACCTTAGTGTTCGGTAATTTTACATCTAATATTACATCTTTGACTGGAGCATCCTCATTTTCAACTTTTTTTTCATCGATAACATTTGTATTACAAGATAATTTGCCGTCTGGGTTTGGGGTGTAGGTAGTTTTGGAATATGGGAAAATGAAATTTATAACACCTTTTGATTCAACAACCATATAATTATTTTGGTACGCTCTGGTCACCCCATCATCACCTTTTATATAATCTGTCATTGGTTGCATATAACAAATATCACTACCGTTTACGTAGACAAAAAATGTTTGATATCTAAAAACAATTAATACTAAAACTACAGATACAACTATAATTAACCATTTTTTCATATAAATATTATACCACTATTAAGCTACATCACTATAGCTACCGCCGTTGGTAATATTTGTAAAACCTACACCTTCCATCATGCCCTTGGCCATCATTGAGCGGTTGCCAGATTCGCAATACAAGATTATTTCGGAATCTTTTGGGAGGTTTGGGAACTTGCCTTCCATCATCTCCATAATATCGTGATTGAGTGCGCCATCTTTGTGACCACTATCATATTCACCTTTTGTACGGACATCTATATAAATCATAAAATAATTATAGCATTAAATGCCTGCATGACTACCTGCCACATAACCTGTGCTCCAGATTAACTGCAAAGAGAATCCACCTGATGGGCGATTAATGTGAAGTAAATCTCCTGTTATATAAAGATTATTTATTATTGTGGATCGCATTGTACGCATGTCTATTTCCTCCAGCGGTACCCCACCATCTGCTATTACAGCACGGTCGAATCCCATCAATCCGTCAATTGTAAGTGGCAAAGCTTTCAATAAATGTACAATCAGCTTGCGCTCATCGCGACTTATGGAATGAACTTTCTTTTCCAAATCAATTTTGTCTGCCAATAGCATAAGTATACCTTTATGAGTTCCTTCTGGGGTAAATTCTTTTACGATATTTTTAAGAATTTTATTTTTATTTATATCAAAAATTGCAACGAGTCTTTTATCTAGGGCACCTAGGTCTGTATCGGGATATGCATCAATCTTCGCTGTAACTTGCCCATCATATAGTAGATCCGATACTTTTGTTGCGCTATTGAGAATCAATGGCCCAGATAATCCAAAATGGGTAAAAAGAATTTTGCCTGTTTTTGAAAATGCTTTTTTGCCTTCCACAAAAAATGTAATTTTCATAAATGAGAGTGACACTCCTGCGAGCTCATGACTCCAGCTCTCGTTTGTGGCCAATGGAACGATAGATGGCGTAGGCTCTGCTATATTGTGACCCAGATCTCTCAGCCATTTGAATCCATCACCTGTTGAACCTGTCTCGGGGTGTGAGACTCCCCCTGTGGCAAAAATATAATCCTTGGCAGTATATAAATTTTTGCCACAGCTTATACCAGTAATTAAATTATTCTCGGAATGTATACGTGTGACAGGCGAACCTGTCTTGATAGTTACCTTCCCACCTTGGGCATAATTCTCCATTAATTTTACTACATCCTCTGCTCGTTCAGTATTTGGGAATGCTCTTTGGCGCGCTTGGATCACAAGTGGTAAACCTCGAGATTCAAAAAATTTGAAAGTGTCGGCTGGGCTGAACTGGTCGAAAACTGAATAAAGAAATTTGCCCTTCTTGCCATACGTAGCGACGAATTTGTGAATATCCTTTTCACCATTGGTGATATTGCATCGTCCCCCGCCAGAAATCCTCAACTTCTCGCCAAGCTTTTTATTCTTCTCGACAAGCAACACCCTATAGCCTTGCTCGGCAAGTCGGCCACAAGCCATCAAGCCGGAAGCTCCTCCACCTACTACTATAGTGTCGTATTTATTTTCGGACATTTTTCTTGTGCTTACTATATTTTACTATCATATAAATACTAACTATCAATAGTAGAGAATAATTAATAATCATATAGTACTTATTACCCCAAGATACACCATATGGGAATCTGTATTCTGAAAACGGAAATAAAAATGGTGTAGGATAAAACTCTATTGCGTGTGATGGAATATCTATGAGTATATGTAGCAGCCAGCCAAATAGTTCGAAGCGTGGCCGCTTGTACAAAAACCAAATAATTATAAAAACTGTCGCCCATATTACCAGACTATGGCTGTATTGATATAATGTCCCAGCAATATTCAAACCACCAACAGGCCCATGATGTGACCTCATAGAACTAAATGATTCACCTGTAATTAAAATACTATATATTCCAATTACAAATGGAATAGTAAAAGCAAATAAATCTGGAAAAATCCCAAAGAATGATGTCCAAAAAACTTTAATTTTTGGGATTTTTTTATTGTTATCTTTAATTTTCTTATTGGCGATACGAACCCCATAGTTGGCCCAAAGTGTGTGTGCTAAAATATCCATCCCGTTATTATAACATAAAATCCCCTCGTTTATAGAGGGGATTTTACTGAAAGAATTAAAGATTATTTAACTGGTCATCAATTGCTTTCAGGTCTGCATCAGTACTAGTATTGGTATCAATAGAGTTCAAATTCTCATCGATTGAAGTTGTAGTATCAGCTTGTGTCTCTGTGTCTAATTGCTGAACTGGAGATTGAACTTCCTCTTGTTTAGGGAAATATTTGAACAATAAATACCCAATGACCCCTGCCACAACAATGATTATAATTGAAATGATTGTATTATTTTTATTCATATAGATTAAAATTAATTAGTAGTTGCTTGTTCATTTGTTTCGACTTTTGCTTCTGTCTCTGTTGTGTTTGTTGCTGAAACTGGAGTTGATACCTCACTAGATTCTGAAGATTTAACTTCGAGTTCATCTACTTTTGGAATTACTTTTAATGATTCAGCAGAAGCTCTCACAGCTTTGTGAGCGGACTTGATAGCTGCTTTCATAACCTCTGCATCAGCACGCAATAAATCACGTGTAGACTTAATTGTATCCTTTACTGTAGCCTCGTCTACTATATCAATAGTATAGACCTTACCAGCTTGTGTTGTGATTGCTGCACGAGCAGAGGCTATTGCACTCTCTGCACTTGCTATCAATGTGCGTGTGTTAGACACATCTACACCATTAGCAGCTGCTTTGTCGGCACGAGACTCAATCTTGATCAGTACTGCTTCTAGATTGTCTACCAACTTAGATGAACTTTCTGTAATTTTTGTATTTACTTCATCAATCTTATTTGCAATATCCTCTACTTTTACCTTTTTATTTTGATCCTTTATTATCTCTAGATCTTTTTTAAAGGCTTCCTTGTTTGCTTCACGCTCGGCTTTCATTTCCTCTCTTTTTGCCTCAAATTCTTCTTTGAATAACTCCCTTTTGTCTTGAATACCTTGTAGGAGACTCTCTCTCTTTTCTTTAACAACACTTTCTACATCATCTTTGTTCTCTTTCAATGTTGATTGAAAATCTTCTCTAGCTTTTTTGATTTCTTCCTTTGCTTGCTCTCTTTCTTTTTTTGCAGCTTCATTGAATTCCTTGTAAGCATCTTCCTTTTTAATCTCACCTGACTCGACTTTTGCTTTCAGATCTTCTCGCAATTTTGCAACCTCAGTTGCAGCTGTTTGACGAATACCTGCTACTTGACCCTTTTTTTGTTCTTTTAGGTCCTTACGCTCATCTTGGAAATTCTTTCTCTCAGCTTTTATACCTTCCTTGCCCTCAAGTCGAGTATTTTTAATACCTTCACGCATGGCTTCGCGCTCATCCTCTAAATCTTCGCGTTCTTGCTTGAACTCACCTTTTACTTCCATTCTTTTGTTTTTAATATCCTCTCGTGTAGATGGAACAAGTGCTCCGTCCTTACTCTCTTCAGCAAAAGCTGAAAATGTAGTAAACATTATTGCAAATGCAAATAAAAACGCATGTAACTTATATTTTTTCATATATTTAATTTTAAACTATTAATAAATCGACTATGAGAAATGACATCTATGTATCTCATGTATTTATTGTACCATATATTTAATTTTAGCAAGTGTATTTAATCCCAATTAAAATTGTGTCCGAAATGTCCCCAAGTGCAAGTGTCTTTGTATGACACAGTATCTAATTTCAAAAATTCTCTTATACCTTTTGGAGTAAGGTTGTAGCCTGTGATTTGCTCCTCTTTGCCATCAATTACCGCAACTGCCATTACAGGCTCAGCTTTGCCGATTGCATATGCGAGCTTGGTGTACACTTCTTTTCCACCACGTGCTTTCAATATTTCTACTGCGATCTTGCGTGCCATATATGCACCAGAGCGATCAACCTTTGTATAATCCTTGCCACTAAATGAGCCCCCACCAATTGGAACTTCTGGACCATAGTTGTCGATAATCAATTTGCGTCCAGAGAGTCCGGTATCGGCATCAAATCCACCTTGATTCCATTCACCAGCTGGATTAATAAGATACTCTTTCGCTGTAATTATACTTTGGACTAATGGCAACAATTCTGCATTTTTTGCATTTTGGAAACTTGCAACAACAGTTGTAACTACACCGTCTTCGATAGTTACTTGAGTCTTGCCATCATACGGATACACTTCGAAAATCTTTTGGCACAAATTGCGAGCCAGTGTGTATTCAAGTGGTAGACATTCAGGAGTCTCACTTGTAGCATAGCCCTTCATTATACCTTGGTCACCGGCACCACCTGTGTCTACACCGGCAGCAATCTCGGGACTCTGTTGAACAATATTTATAATTACTTTGTAGCTCTCACCTACAATACCCTTCACAATTTTCTCTAGATCTGGTTTTGAAGTTGAAGTGACTTCGCCATTGATAGTAATAAGATTGTGACCACCCATCACCTCTGTCGCTACGCGACTGTTTTTATCCCCCTCCAAATACGCATCGAGAATACTGTCTGCTATATAATCGCAAATTTTGTCTGGATGCATTGGGCTCACGAATTCACATGTTTTTATCATAAAATTAAAAAATTCCTGTTAATACAGGAAAGATAGAGACTAGTATCTTTCCTTTTTAATAAAGGTTGGAGTTAGCACCTTCCGTAACAGGGGTTGCTGTGGGGTCATGGAGCCAATTCTCTACCACCACTCTTGATAAAACTATTTAATTGTATTTGTATACTACACCCAACTCTGAATTTTTGCAAACTATCTCTATTTCGCCTTATACTCTTCAGACTTCGCGGCTTCTGTTTCTATTTTCTCTGCTTTTCTTAGATTCTTTAGTGCTTTTCTTGGAAATATGTCGTAGTGCCTAATATTATCGAGTTCATCATCTATCCCCCACAAGTCTTCGGTTTCCACATCCCAACCATCTTCAAAAATATTTAAATCAAGTGGTGCGGAATATTGGCGCAGAGTTTTGCTACCATTGTTTAAAAAGTATTCGTGGAAATACGACATTACCAATTCGCGTAGAGTTTTGTAAATTGGGTCGCGATAGCGAAGTACTGAATGATTGGTCTTGGAAATTGCACCGAACAGGCCATCTTGTTTAAAAATAGTTATCACATGATCCATATCATCAGTTGTAGTCTTTAGATGTACAAGCCTTGGTTTGTATCCATGTAATGACAAAACATACGTAGAAAATATTGCACCCTCTATGCAGTGACAGTTCCTCTCGCGCAAAACTCTCAAAGGTGATTTGATAGTATCTATTTTATTATGTTCGAAATTAAAAGGAATTTTATTAATAAAATCCTGCACCTTGGCAGGAGTATTCAACTTTTTTAATAGAGCTATTTCTTTTTTAGAAAAACTATTCATTATTTATATGCAAACTTTTTCAAAAGATTCTTCTTTGCTGTATATAATTTCCATTTGAGGTCACACTTCCAATTACAGTATGCTACTCCTCCTGATGGATGATTGCCTTCTGGCTCTTCTAGACAATCTGCACAACAGATGAAATGTCTATGACAAAGTAGATTGGCGCAGTTCACATAATGCTCGCTTGGAGTATCGCACTTCTCACACCTACCAATAATTTCGTGCTTATCTTTATCTTCGAAATGCATAACCTTGCGCTTGTCGAATACATAGAGTGATCCTTTGAAATCTTGACCCGGATATTTGGCCATATAGCTCACGATTCCACCGTCGAGCTGGTATACATCTTTGAAGCCTTCGCGGACAAGTAATCCTGAAGCCTTCTCACACCGGACCCCGCCAGTACACACAGTTAGAACAGTTTTGTCTTTCAAGTCTTCTATTTTATTTAAATTTTCTTTTAAGTCGCGGAAATTATTTAAATCTGGGAAAACGGTGCCTTCAAATTTCCCTACTTTCAATTCGTAATCATTACGCATATCTACTATATGAAATTCTCGGCCTTCTTCGTACCATTTATGCAGATCTTCTGGCTTCAAATGAACTCCTGTAGTTTGATTTGGGTCTATGTCGTCCTCTTCACCTAAATGAAGTGACACAATCTCGGGACGGGCTTTAACAGATAATCTCGGGAAAGATGTACCGTCAGCTGAGCCATCACTTATCTTCCAGTGAATATCTGCATAGCGTGGGTCAGCTTTCATAATTGCCATATATTCCTCGCAAGCTTCTTTTGTACCCTCAAAAGTACAATTGATACCTTCATGGGCAACAATTGCACGCCCTTTGAATCCTAAGCGCTGTGCAAGCTCAAACTGAAGATCCCGCTCCATTTTGGGGTCGGCAATATACACATATTTATAAAATAAAATAATTTTATACACTTTTACTTTCGATATTTTTTACTCTTCCACTTATCTGCAATTTTAACACGAGTGAGTGAGCGTTCGAGTTCAGCTGCAAAATGCTCGTAGTCCACTGTGCCTTTGTCTAGAGCAAGCTTGCGCAATTCTTCGGATTTAGCTTTTGCTTTCGATATTTCCTCATCAGTAATATTGCTTACATGTTCTGCAAAGTCAGCCAAGATTGCAACTATAGTGATATTGTTCTCCTTTTTCACTTCTACGAATCCACCAGATACAGCCATCGGCACATATTCCCCATCGTTCATCGCTACAATATCGCCAGATGCAAGCCCAGCAATAATAGGAATGTGGTTGGCCAAGATTGTCACCTCACCTTCTGTCGTTGGCAAAGTCACCTGATCTACCATTTCTTGGAGAATCAAACGCTCTGGTGTAACTATTTTTAATTCTAATTTTGTTGACATTGTTTTTTTAAATTGCACCCTTCATATAAAACTCTCCTTCTGGTTTGTCGTCGTGCTTGCCATCCAATATTTCGCGGAATGAACGGATAGTCTCAGCGAGTGACACATATTGTCCTGCACTACCAGTGAACTGCTCAGCAACGAAGAATGGCTGTGAAAGGAACTTCTGAATCTTGCGAGCGCGCATAACTAGAGCTTTGTCGTCTTCGGACAATTCTTCCATACCAAGGATGGCAATAATATCTTGCAAATCCTTGTAGCGTTGTAGTACGCGTTGTACTTCACGAGCAACTTCATAGTGATCCTTGCCCACAATGTTGGGATCAAGAATTGTACTAGATGAATCGAGTGGGTCCACGGCTGGATAAATACCAAGTTCAGAGAGTGAACGGTTGAGCACCACAGTAGAGTCGAGGTGGGCGAAAGTTGTCGCAGGTGCTGGGTCGGTCAAGTCATCGGCTGGCACATATACGGCTTGGACAGATGTCACAGAACCTTTGTCGGTAGATGTAATACGCTCTTGCATAGTTCCCATTTCGGATGCGAGTGTTGGCTGGTAACCCACAGCTGATGGGATACGGCCTAGCAATGCAGACACCTCAGATCCAGCTTGAGTAAAGCGGAAAATGTTGTCTACGAAAAATAGCACATCTTTACCTTCTGCATCACGGAAGTGCTCCGCCATTGTAAGTCCTGATAGCGCTACACGCAAACGAGCTCCTGGTGGTTCATTCATTTGTCCGAAGACCATGGCAACTTTTGGAAGAACTCCAGATTCTTTCATTTCGTGATATAGGTCATTACCCTCACGAGTACGCTCTCCAACTCCTGCAAAGACAGAGTAGCCTCCGTGATTACTTGCGATGTTGTGGATCAATTCTTGAATAACAACAGTCTTGCCCACACCGGCACCACCGAAGAGTCCCACCTTTCCACCTTTGAGCACTGGACAGATAAGGTCGATAACCTTGATACCAGTTTCCAATATCTCAACTTTGGTTGCTTGCTCGATATATTCTGGAGCTTTGCGGTGAATTGGCAAAACAGATGTACGAGCAACAACTGCACCCTCATCGATTTTGTCGCCCAATACATTGAACATTCTACCGAGTGTATCTTTACCAACTGGCACAGAGATTGGAGCGCCTGTATCAACTACTTCCATTCCACGAGCCAAACCATCAGTTGAATCCATCGCCACTGCGCGGACCATGTTGCCTCCGACGTGTTGCTCTGTTTCCAAAACGACTACTCGAGCTCCATCTGTAACAGTAAGAGCGTTATAAATTTCTGGTAATTTCCCAGCAAATTCTATATCTACGACCGGACCGATTATTTTTTTGATTGTACCTGTTGTTTTCATAATTTTTTAATAATATTAATAATATTTTTTAAGAGACACTTGCCATACCGGCACTAATTTCTGATATTTCCTGCGTGATCGACGCTTGGCGGGCTTTGTTGAATACTAATGTCAAATCATCAATCATTTCTCCAGCTGCATCACTTGCGTTCTTCATGGCGACCATTCTGGAACTTTGCTCGGAAGCATTGGACTCAAGGATCATCTGATAGATTTGCATTTTGACCAATTTCTCCGCTAATGATTCGATTAATGTATTTATATCTCCTTCAAAAACATATTGATTCGTATCTATCTTTGTATCTAACATTTCTCTTGATTGTTGGTCTCCGATATCTTGAATTGCTTTCTTTAATTCTTTTTTTGTAACTGGTAGCAATTTCCTAATCCTCGGTATTTGAGTCAAAGCAGAGATAAAATCTGTATAGGCAACATACACATTCATGTAAGTACCATTTTTGTATTCTGTAGCAATCAATCTCGAGATAGAATTAATATCAGAAAGAGCAAGATTGTCTGGTAATTCGACAAAGGATGCAACAACATTCTGACCTGTACGGCGCATAGCACCATCCCCTTTCTTGCCTATTGTAATGAATTCTACTTGTTCATTCTCTAGTGATTGGATTTTTAAAATTGTCTTTTTTATCACTTGGGCATTGTATCCACCGCATAGCCCTCGGTTGGAAGATATAAGCACTATCAATACTTTGCCTTCTGTATTCTCTGCGAAAAATGGATGAGTTACTTCATCGAGCTTGTCTGAAATCGAAGTCAAAATCTGCCAAGAATATTCCGCATACAATCGAGATGCAAGAGTACTAGAAACTGCGCGCTTCATTTTGGAAGCAGCAACAAGCTCCATAGCCTTGGTGATCTTTTTTGTGTTCTTGACACTCTTTATTCGTGATTTGATTTCTTTTGTCGATGCCATAAATTAAAACTATTATTTCACAAATGAAAGCTTGAAATCTGCTAGTGACTTTTTAAATGCTTCTTCGGACTCTTCACTGTACATTCCTTTTTCTTTAACTTCTTTGAAGAATGCTGGGACTGCACGCTCTGTGTATTCCACCAATCCAGTTTCGAATTCTTTGATTTTGTCGATTGCTATGTCATCCATATACCCTTTGACTAGCGCATACAATACTGCCACTTGGTGCTCTACAATGATTGGAGAGTATTGAGGTTGCTTGAGGACTTCCACGGCTCTTTTACCACGCTCTAGTTGGCGCTTTGTAGCATCGTCGAGATCAGATCCGAATTGAGCAAAGGCTTCCAATTCGCGGAATTGCGCAAGGTCGAGCTTGAGAGTTCCGGCAACTTTCTTCATTGCTTTTATCTGAGCACTTGACCCCACACGAGACACGGAGAATCCAACGTTCACGGCTGGGCGGATACCTTTGTAAAACAAATCAGTTTCCAAGAAAATTTGACCGTCTGTAATCGAAATAACGTTGGTTGGAATGTAAGCAGAAATATCTCCGGCTTGTGTTTCGATAATCGGCAATGCTGTAATTGATCCACCACCGTATTCAGCATTTCTACGACATGCACGCTCAAGCAAACGGGAGTGCAAATAGAAAACGTCTCCAGGATAAGCTTCGCGACCTGGTGGACGACGAAGTAGAAGTGAGATTTCGCGGTAAGCAACAGCGTGTTTGGAAAGATCATCATAAATAATCAAAACATCTTTACCTTGATCCATGAAATATTCGGCGATTGATACTCCAGTGTAGGGAGCAATGTACGCCAATGGTGATGGCTCGGATGCACCTGCAGAAACGATGATTGTATAATCCATAGCACCACCTTCCTCCAAACGAGCTTGGAGTTTGCGTAGCTTGGAATCCTTTTGACCAATAGAGACATAAACACAAATCATGTTTTGGCCTTTTTGGTTTAATATCGCATCAATAGCAATTGCAGTCTTTCCAGTTTGACGGTCACCAATAATGAGCTCGCGTTGTCCGCGACCGATCGGAATAATCGCGTCGATAGCTTTGATACCTGTTTGGACTGGTTGGTCCACACTTTTTCGAGTGATAACACCTGGAGCAACTTTTTCGATTGGATTGGACTTATCAGTCTTGATTGCACCTTTACCATCGATTGGTTCACCAAGTGCGTTGAGCACGCGGCCGATTTGAGAATCACTAACTGGGACTTCCAAAATCTTGCCTGTTGCACGAACTTCGTCACCTTCTTTGATCTTGGAGAAATCTGAAAGAATAATGATACCTACTGAATCTTCTTCCAAGTTTAGAGCAACACCAACTTCCCCACCAGCGAAATTCACCATTTCAGATGCTTTGATATCAGAGAGTCCACTTACTTTGGCAATACCGTCGAAAACTTCCACAACCTTGCCCACTTTCTCTACCTTTATTTCAGTATTGAAATTCTCGATCTGCTTTTTTAAATTGTCTATTATTGTATTCTTTTTCATAAGCTTATTTTAGTAAATGTTTTTGTAATTGACCCAATTGATTCTGTAATGTTAAATCTATGATTGTCTCACCTGCCTGTATCTTTACTCCACCAATCAAACTATCATCAAGTTCCTCTTCTATGTGTATGCTTTCGGCTTTGTAATGCTTTTTCAAAAAATCTTTTATCTCTTCCATGCTCGTATGACTTAATTTGTTTTTACTTTTGACTTTTGCTTCGACGATTCCATCTGCCTTATTTTGTATTTGATGCAATGTCTGGAAAATAACATTTAATCTCTTGCCCAGTAATCTGTGGCGTGTGAGGAATTTGGCTGTATTTGCCAAAACAACATCAAGCTCCTTGCCTGTCTTGTCAACGGTGGCATGGTGTATTGCGTAAGCTATGTCGTTGTTCTTGAGATTAGACATATACTATTTAATATCACCAATCTTTTTAGTTAATTTATCATCCAATTTACTATCTGCAGTTTGTCCCAATAATTTCTCAGTGGCTTTTACTACCAATGATACAATTTCAGTCTTTGCTTCATCTACCATACGAGCCTTCTCACTCTCGAGAGTCTTTTTGCCACTTGCAATCATACTCTCTACTTGAGTCTTTGCCTCCTCTAACATTTCGGTCTTTTTGATCTCTGCTTCCTTCTTGCCTTCTTGAAAGATTACATGAGCCTCGGCACGAGCATCATTTATAACTTTTTCGTACTCTTTACGAGAATTCTCGATAACAAGAGCATTCTCTTTTGCGTCACTTAATCCTTTTTCGATAGTCTCTGTACGCTCCGACATTATTTTCTTTAGTGGTTTGATTGCTAAGAAATACAGTACTAAAAAGACAACAACAAAGTTAATCGCCTGAGCGATTATTATTTTCCAATCTATGTGAAATGTTGAAATAAATGAATCCATGGTAATTTGTTAAATTTTTAAATATTCGCTCCTAACTCCTAACCACTTTGATAGAAAAGTGGCGAGAATGTCAGTAGCGAAACTACTTGATTGAGAATGCAATAACCAAAGCATAAATCGCAATAGCTTCCGCGAAAGCACATGCAATAAGCATAGGAACGAAAACTTTTCCTGAAGCTTCTGGATTACGGCCAATAGCTTCCATAGCTTTTGAACCGATCATACCAATAGCAATACCAGGACCAATAGCACCAACACCGATAGCTATAGCCTTTGCAATTTCTGGGATATGTTGAATATTTTCCATATTTATTCTTATTATTAATTAATAATGTTTGACCTTTATTTTAGTGTGCCCCAATCATTTCTTTTGTATGATGGGCTTCGTCATGCTTTTCATCGTGTTCCTCGTGATCTTGTGATGCAATCGTATAGTACACAAGTGTCAGTATGGAGAAAATAAATGCTTGAATCACCCCCACCATTACCTCAAGAAGTAAAAAGGGTGTCGGTAATATGTAGGCAATTAGGGCTGCCATTGAAGCAAGGAGTACCTCTCCCGCAAAGACATTACCAAATAGACGAAATGACAGTGATGCGATTTTTGCAAATTCACCTATCAACTCAAGAGCACTTACGAAAATCATGATGGGAGCAGTCAAAAGGACCATTGGATCTTTACGAATTTTTGTAAAAATTCCTCCCAACGCCTTCAGATTAACATATTTATTGAAAGTTTTCCAGAGGCCAATTGAGAATACACCAAACAAATTGGCACCTAGAACTGAAAGTATAGCGAGAGGTAATGTACCATTTATATCAGCTGTACCGCTACGAATAAGTGGAATAAAGGCCTTGCCATGCTCAGTATTTTCGATAAGGCCGAAGCCTCCAAGTGGCACTATCCCCATCCAGTTATTTATAAGAACAAACATGAACACAGCAAATACTATAGGAAAAGCCTTTTTGGTCACGCGTTCGTCATTTGTAACTTGGTTGCATAAATTTATAGCACCTACAATTATAATTTCGAAAAGATTTTGGATACCTTTTGGAATTTTCTTGATTTTTATTCGGATAGTAATCGAAATTGCAATTATAATCAAAACAACTATCCAGCTAGTAAACAATGCATTTGTAACAGTAAACGATCCAAAATGAGCAATAGGCTCTGCATAAAGGGTTGCTTCATGGGATATTTCTTCATGTGTACTTTCTGTAGATTCGGTTGTAAAAGCCTCCACTGAAGGATTCTCTGTATTTTCGTTGTATTGATTACTATTATTGATTGTTGTTGACATTTTTTTCTCTTGCTTCTTTTTCTAATTTTTCGATATACTTTTTTGAAATTCTTACAATTGAAATCACTGATATTAAAAATGCTATTACGGTAGAAAGTATGAAAATTTTGGGTTCAGAATTAAATCGCTTGTCAAAATACTTACCAACAAACAAAGCTATAACAATAGGCCCTGCTATCCAGAATGACATCCGAATAAAAAGTACCAATGCTGGCATCCACCATGCTTGTTTTGTGTTAATATTTTCTTTCATAAATAACAAAAGGGCAATCTTTGCCTGACATCAATATAGCAAATAATTGCGATATTTGCTAGTTTTTGCTATAGTATTCTTACTTATTTAGATTTTGTAAAGTAAGGTCTTTATATAGAGAGTGTAGTTGTTGGTAAAACCTAAGTTAATATGAGCGTGTAGTTCAGTGGTAGAACGCTGTCCTGATAAGACAGAGGTCGATGGTCCGATTCCATCCACGCTCACTAAATAAAGAAAACCTGCCCTTCGGCAGGTTTTCTCATGTGTGACCACAAAATACAACTTGCCCACAATAAAAAAACGAACTTATATAAAGTCCGTTTTTTTAATTTTAAGAATTAATTTAAGAATTAATAGAACAACATTTCACAATCCTCTTGTAATTCGTGATAGGTTGTGAATATTTAACATTATTCTCTGTTAAAATATTACTGAAATCTAACAGAGAATATAAGCCGTTTGTCTCCTCGAATGTTATTGAATAACTTTCAATATCTGATCCAAAAGAATTTATATCTAATTTCTTTATAGAATTATGATCGACAATAAGTTTTCTGGTAATTTGAACTTTACCGATCGGAGAAACTTCATTCTGATAAGTTAATTTATATAACTCATCTTTAAGTTGACCTTCAGGAATAAATCCAGCATAAAAATGGTTTCGATCATCTATGCACAATGGCGAATGCGAAAAATACATTTTTATATCCTTATCCTCATGTTTAACCAATGAAAGCTTGGATACAGGGTGGTCAAAATCTGAATCAAAATATTCTCTGATTTTAAAACTTGAACCACTTTTCAGTAAATGTAATGTTTTAGAATCATAATACTCGTCAACTATTTTTATAGTTTTGGCATCATTTTTTTCAAACTTATCCTCAATTGATAAAAATTGGTGGGCTGTAAGATCTACCTTTAGTGATCGTTTTTCTATAAAATTTTCCATAGTTCTTTTTTTTCTTTTAGTCTATACTCTATATACTATTTGTCAACAAAAAATACCCCGATTTCTCGGGGTATTTTTTGTTGCCTTATGCTCGTGGAGCCATTGGGCGTGCTTCGTTCACAGTTAGATTTCGACCATCGAAATCTTTGCCGTTAAACATTGAGACAGCATTATCTGCGTCTGCATCATTTGTCATTTCTACGAATCCAAAACCTTTTGATCGGTTTGTCATCTTATCCATGATAATAGTTGCTGATTCGACAGGACCTGCCGCTTCAAAGTGAGCTTTGAGCTCGTCATTAGTAGTCTTGTAAGGAAGACCACCAACGTATAATTTTTTTGCCATATTGACAATATACGCTTCATATAAGATACATCGTGTTTATATCAAAGATGAAGATAACTAATTTATAAATGTAATCGCTAGCCGATTTTCATTTACATTCTCAATGTTTAAACAACGAAAATGAAACAAATACCAAAACATAGTCAAACTACTGTTGAAAAATATACCATAATACAATGCAAATATACATCTTGACAAGATGTCAATTATGATTGCACAATTTTATTCTTCTTCTGATTCGGCGTCGCCTACTACACCCTCTGATAGTGCTTCGATTATTTTGGTGATTTTGCCCTCCATTAGGCCTGGAATATTGGACCAAGATTGGCGGATACGGTGATCAGTGACGCGGTCTTGAGGGAAGTTGTAAGTACGAATCTTCTCGCTTCGGTCCCCTGTTCCAATCTGATTTTTTCTGTCTGCAGAATATTTCTTGGCCTCTTCTTCGTCTTTCTGTAATTGCAATTTGGAAAGCAATATCTCCATCGCCTTCTCGCGGTTACCAAGCTGGCTACGCTCTGTAGTACAGCGTACATCGATACCTGTGGGCTTGTGAATCAAACGCACAGCAGTCTCCACCTTGTTCACATTTTGTCCCCCTGCACCACCACTACGTGAATATTCCATTTCCAAATCTGCGGGATTAATCACGAAACTTACCTTTTTGCGCATTGGAAGCACAGCAACAGATGCTGTCGATGTATGGATACGTCCATTCTTCTCTGTAGCTGGCACACGTTGTACACGGTGCACACCTGTCTCGTACCGCAATTCTCTGTATACATCTTTGCCACGGATTTCAAAACTTGCTTCTTTGTAACCACCAACTTCGTTTTTGGATTCATCAAGTATCTTCCAAGACCAACCCTTGTCCTCGGCATACCTATCATACATATGAGCAAGCTCCCATGCGAAAAGTGACGCTTCGTCTCCACCTGCACCTGCGCGAACTTCCAAGATTATTTCATTTGGGAATTCCTCTTCCTCTTTGTCTTTCTTGCTAATTTCTTCCAACTGCCTTTCTATTGCTTCTTTTTGAAATGTAATATTCTGCAATTCTTCTACTGCCAATTCACGCAGACTTTCATCCTCTTCTATCATTTTGTTTACCTTCTCTTCCTCACGCAAAAGATGCTCGTATTCACCTGCGAGATAGCTTGTCTTGTGATTCTTTTTTAGTTCTTCTAAGTCGAAATTCATATGTTTATTATACTACGAAACGCTATAAAAAAAATTCCTAAATAAATCTTTCCAGAGGGGCTTCGCACGGCGACGGCCGGAGAACTGAGCAAATTTTTACCAAAAAATTTGAGTACCCTCTGGGGAGAGTTTATTTAAGAATTTTTCTACTTACTTCTTTGTTTTTGTAACCAAAGCTGCGCGCTTCTTGAAACGATCTACACGTCCAGCAGTATCTAGAACCTTTTCATTACCTGTATAGAAAGGGTGACATTGGCTACAGATTTCAACATTTATTGTCTCCATAGTAGAGCCAACAGTAAACTTGGCGCCACAAGCGCAATTTACCTCTGAATTTACATTGTATTTTGGGTGAATTTCTTTTTTCATATAGGGCTTATACTAGCACAGAATTCCTAGTTTTGCAAAGGGTCGATCATAGTAGTCTGGATCTTAGTAATTCTAGCCATAACTTGATTTCCATAAGCAATAATATTAGACTTACGTTTTTTTTCATTTTCTGTATCTGTTTTTAGTACAGTTGGACACTTGCCACCAGAATAGTATTTACAAGCTGCGTTCCATTCAGCCGTATACCCGCCACTACTAGCACCCAAATCACCTAGAAAAATAGCAGAAGCAAAAAAAGCATCTCGAGCAATCCATGGATCAGCGCTAGTCTTACCTAAAGCTTTTGCGACCTTGCCCCTCATTCCAACCCAAGTTGAAGGGATGAACTGTGAAGGACCCATTGCCCCACCCCAGCCTACTCCACCAATAGGACAAGATATTAGAGTCTTGTATGGATCACGACCAAGCTCTGATGTAATTTGTAAAAAATATTTTATATCACCTTTATCCACATTATTGAAACGCATTGGTGCCATAACATTCTTAAATACTTTTTTTGTTCTAGAGCTCATTCCCTCGCCTGTTTTCATGTCTGTCACCAAACAAGACCCTTGATCTGTTCCCAAATTACTTTCTTGAGTAAGGATGGCTAGAATAAATGCAGGTCTTACACCAGTTACTTTGGATGCTTCATTGGCATAATCAAGAGCTCTACCAAATGGAATAGCACCAGTATCACGCAGATTAAACAAGGCAGAAAGGATTTGGGCCTTGCGTTTAGCTTTGTCTGCTAGAACCTTTTGGTATTCAGATTCTTTATTTTTACTTATCGAAAGTAATTTCTTTTTATCGGCTTCGTTTTGTTCTACTCTCTTTTTCTCATTTTCTAATTGGACTTTGACATCTGTTTCTTTGTTCTTTTTTTCTTCCAAGGTTTTTTTCTCTGTTTGAGTCTCTGTACGCACACCACGGATTGCATCAACTGAATTTTTTACAGCATTTTTAATAGAAGAAAAGTTTTGTACGTCGCCATACATTTCAGAGATACTAGTACGAGATAATGCTAAAGATAAAATTTGCATATCATCAAGTTCGCGATCTTTGCGGATCAATTGGGCAAGAGATTGCTTTTCTAATTCTATTTTCTCTGTTAGGCTTTGGATTTTTTTGTTTTTGTCTACTATTTCGCCACCCAACTTTTTGATTGTAAGATTTTTGGCTTGAATGTTTAATTTAGACTTGTTAATCTCGGTCGTTAATATAGAAATATCTCGTGATAAAGATACTGATTGGCCTTTTTGACCTTCAAGTTCCTTTTGCTTTTGAGCTATTTCGCGTTCTAGGTTAGACAATTCTGCTTCGAGCTTTGCTTTGTCTGACTGAGCCATTTGTAATTGCTGGTTTTCAACGGCAAAAACAAGAGGATTGAAACCAAAAGTCAAAATCAATATAAAAGAAAAAACAATACTGCGTTTGAATAAACTCATGGCTCTATTATACCATATTTGGGCCTCATTTTATACAAAAATATCCCCTACCAGTACTTGGTTGGGGATATTTTTTAATATCAATAATATTATTCTGCTGCAGCTCCGCCTTCTTCTTCTTTCTTACCTTTTTTCTCAACTTCAATAGCAGATAGATCTACTGCTACGTCTGCTTCTTTCACTTCTTTTACAACTGCTACGAGGGCTACAATTTCTTCGCCATCTGTAAGCATTGTAATACCAGAGCCAACTTTTATGTCGCTAACATGGATCTTGTCTTCTAGTGTTGCAAGACTTGATATATCGATAGTGAAATTGTGTGGTAGATCTTTTGGCAATGCCTTGATCTCTACTTCGTGAAGAGCTTTTACAAGTGTTCCTAGTCCTGACTTCTCAGCAGGAGCTACGCCTGTAAATTCAAGAGGGATACTAACCTCAACTGGCTTGTTCATATCCACAGCTAGGAAATCTATGTGGAGTGGGAAGCTTTTTACAGGGTCGAATTGTACATCATGAATCAGTACATCTACCTTTTTCTTGCCCATATCAAGTACGATTGTACTAGACTCACCAGCATCTTTAAAAACTTTTATAAATTCGATGCTAGATACAGAGATTTGTGTGTTCTCCATGCTAGCGCCATAGACCACAGCCGGAACCATACCGTTAAGGCGTACAGTTGAAAGCTTATCAGCCTTACTTCGCATTGTTGCATTTAATGTTTTCATAGGTCCAATACTAGCACAAAATCGCCCTTCAGGCAAATATAAAAAAATCCCGCTTTTTTAAAGGCGGGATTTTTTTTATTTAGTAAGGCGTTTTTTACGCCTCATGGTGTTTGCAAATTTTTTCGGCATTTTTTTTAGTGATAATGCCAACTCGAAAGATACAGCCATGAAGTGTTTAATATAATTAAAATCATGAATGTCCTCATTTGTGATCAGTGTATGATCTTTTACAAATACTTTCATATTTTTGATAATTAGTTCATGGGTATTATACACCCAAAAAGGCTAAAAGTCAAGCTAGAAATTCAGGCTTATATTTTAGGAATCTGTGTATGAGACTCTTTTATTATATGGTCACTAATATACTGTATACTACCCCCAACCTTTTTGCCTGGGTTTAGGATATTGCTAATATCGAATATATTTTTAATCTGTTCAAATAAACCATACACCTCTTCTCCATACATTTGCTTCAAATATGGTGTGCGGATTATGCCGTCATTGTGTTCACCTGTTATAGAGCCTTTGTATTGTAATACTAAATCATAAACTTTTGTCGAAAGCTCAAGGATAATCTTGGAAGTATTTTCATCTGCGAAATCCATAAGTGGAATGATGTGGAAATTTCCATTACCTGCGTGCCCTGCAATTGTATAAGTAATCGGATACTCTTTTAAAATCGCATTGAGCTTAGGCAAAAATTCTGGTAAGAATTCTGGGCGAACAACTATATCGTCGATAAACGGAGCTGTATGCTTGTCTTTTATATGCTTGCGTAGTAGTGCAAAACTTTCTCGACGAATATCCCAATATTTATCGGCATCTGATTTGCTTTTTGTAATACGTGTTGGCAAATTAAATGATTTCAAATTTTGAGCTAATTTCTTTGATTCACTTTTGACCTCTGTCTCATTATTGCCAGCAAACTCTACAAGTAATATCAACTTCGGCATGCCACGGACTAGCATCATAAATGCTTCAGGCCAGAAGCTCCACATAAATTTGATCATACCCCACATCCCTTTCTTCTTGAGAAAATCTGGGAAGAATTTGATAGCCAATTTCATAGTAGCGTCATCATAGCTCTCGACACTCTCTGGATGGAATGGCAAGATTGCATCGACAAGCTCACCAAGGTGTGACAAGTCCTTCATAAACACTACAACTAATTTCGAAGACTTCTTTACCTCTACTAAATGCAAGGTGATATTTGTAACAATTCCAAGTGTTCCTTGGGATCCTACTATTAATTTGGTAAGGTCAAAGATCTCTTTTTCTTCGTCCCAAACATTCCATACATAATACCCTGCAGAATTCTTGCTAACATTTGGCTTGGCGCCTTTTACCGTATCTTTGTTATCATTTATTAAAGCAAAAATATTTTTGTAAATATCACCTTCGAAATCACCTTGAGCAATTTTGGCATACAGTTCTTTTTTATTAAGAGCTCGGACTGTGTATTCCCTACCATCTGCAAAAACTACTTGCAATTCTTTTATATAGTCCTCGGTCTTGCCATAATTTAGTGTCTTCTCCCCAGCGCTATTGTTACCAATCATTCCACCTATTGCATTAAGGCTTTTGGATGCAGTATAACAAGGCAATAGTAAATCTTGTTTAAGAGTCGCAACTTCGAAATCTCGATAGAAACAACCTGGCATAACAGTTGCACTACCTGAGATTTCTACGCTATGAGAATTGGGATACTTGGGAGTAATTTGGAGTACTGGGACTTTTTCAACTTTGGAAACAATGTTCATGTACTTGGTAAAAT
>JAUPVQ010000033.1 GCA_030916965.1 Patescibacteria group bacterium | reverse complement strand
TGTATCCTTGGACACTTCTTTTTTCAGGATTAACAATCAGAACTACATCGTAATTTTTTATCTTCTCGAAATACCAACGGATTAAATCGTACTTAATTTTATCTTCAGCTTTTTCAGAATTGCTTACCTCTGTACGGCCCTGCATTTCCAAGCTTTTCACACCTTCTGGAATTTCAACTTCATGACCCATAGCCTCAAGCTTGCCTTTGATATCGAGAACTTCCTGCGCCGCAGTAATTGAACTACTAATAAATATTTTCATGTATTTATTATAGCAGATTTATAATCCCCGCAAGGGCGGTCCTTGCGAAACAAATTAACTTAATAGATTTTTAATAAACAAAAGCTATACATGTGTCATATAGTCCTGACTAGGGGAAAAGTATTCTTCATTTGTATTTAACCCTATTGCTGTTACCCTAATAACATTATCTGTTTCAGTAGGCATCTTGCTAGTTAATTTTCCTGGTTCGGTAGAAAGAAAAAGTACACCACGCTCAATGTTTTTTGAATAATATTTCCCTTTGACCAAAAAAACTCCTTTCTTATTGGCTTTAATTTTTTGCAAAGCTTTAACTACCATTGGGCCCGCTGTTTTTTCTGATGATGCGTTTGTTTTATAAAATTTTCCGTCGTTAACATTTAAATAGCAATTGTTACCCTCTTCCAAGTTTTCTCCAGCGATAAAATTTTCTGTGTCTCTTCCTTTTTTATAAAATAACATGTCTATTGTTCCACCAATATATGGAATAGCAACAATTATTGCCCTTAACCATGTTGCTTCATTGTATATATATTTTTTATTCATATTTAGGAGATTCCTCGACAACACCATTTATGTGGTTTGCCATTCTGGCTGTCGCATATAGGACTGAAGAGAGGCGATTGAGGTAGGCTAGGGTGAATTTACCTACGACTTCTTTTGCAGGTTCGAGGGCGGGTTGGATATCACGGGCTTCTTCCACTACACCTACTACACGGCGCTCGGCACGGCGAGCTATTGTGCGAGAGATGTCAGCAAGAGTTGCAAGCTCGCACCCACCAGATACGAAGAATGTTGTGATAGGGGGTAGGGCCTTCTCGATATCGTTTATGATTTGCTCTTGCCATTTTACTTTCTCTTCGGCAATTGTTTTGTCGGCACCTGCGAGCTCTGCTTGGATTATGAAGAGGTCTTGTTGAATACGATTGATAGTATCGGCAAGAACAATATCCCCACTTTCGAGGGGGAATATTACTCCAGCTGATTTGACCTTCAAGAGCCCAAGGAATGAATTGATTTCATCAAGTGAGCCTAGTGCCTCGGTAATAGCGCTACTCTTTGATATTCTTTGGTTGCAACCAAAAGTTTTTGTTGTTCCACCATCTCCTTTTCCTGTAAATAGCATTTTATTTGATTTATTTTAGATTAATTAGACTTCGCAAACTCCAGATACACAAGCGAGCTCTTTCTTTACTTCTGTTTCGTCTTCTTTTTCGTAAGTCACGATCTTGGAGAAGTCGAGGTTGCCTAGGCGCTTTGTCATCTCTTCGAACTTCTCTTTTGTTATAGCCTCGTATGGAGCCAATTGGTACACGTGGTTTGAGCGGGGTAGGAATGAAAGTCCTCCTACTAGATCCCAGTTCTCGTACACCCAGTTGGCAACTGCTAGCCATTCGTCGTCGCCGACAGAGATTGTGACAGATGGGTTGTGTTCTGTGTAGTGCTTCTTTACTACTTTCCAGTGTTCGAGCTGTGCGATTGCGTTCACATCGTCTTTACAGATTGCACCTTCTGGAGCTTTCACAGGGAATTCTAGTACGTATGTTGTAGCATTCTCTATTGTTTGGCCAACTTCTGGGTAGTAAGGTACACCTTGGTCTTTTAGCATTTTGAACAATGCATCTGTTGCAGAGATTCGGATACGGCGGATGTAGTATGGAGCGTAGCGAGGGTGCATACCGCTTGCACAGTCTACAGTTTGTGATGCAGTTCCAGAAGGCTTCACGCAAGTTACACAAGTTGATTGTGGTACATCGAAACGTTTTGCATATTTCTTGTTTGTTTCAACTGCGAGCTTCTTCATCTTCTCGAGCATTTGTGGTTCGCGAACAAGAGCTGAATCCCATTGGCCAGTTATAGATACACCGAGCAATCTTTCTTTCTCACAATTCTTCTTCCATTCTTTTGAAAGGTATGGGAAGTATGTAAGTGTAGATTGGTAAGTTCCAAGGATTGTTGCGATACGAATCTTTTTCAAAAGAGTTTCTTCTGTGTCTTCGGCGCGGGCTACTACTTCGGACAAGTTACAGAATTGTTTGGATTGAAGGATGATCTCTCCACAAGGGTTTGTGCCCCAAGCAGGGTAGATACCACCTTTGAATTGGTCCAGTCTGCGCTTTGGCAATGTTTGTGCCAATCCACCACGGTTGAATATTCCACGTTCACCAGATCCACTTTTCATCAATGCGATCCACTCATCCATAAATTCTACAGAATTTGGTTTGGATAGATATACCGCAGAGTTGTTGGCTAGCATTCTTTGGCCTTCGGATACATAGAATTGTCCTTTCTTGGAATCACGTATTGCTTCGTCGTCGAGGTCCGAAAGGGAGATCATAGCACTTCGGCGTACTCCTCCAGATACTAC
The DNA here is from genome assembly GCA_030916965.1 of Patescibacteria group bacterium. Classification (GTDB taxonomy): domain Bacteria; phylum Patescibacteriota; class Minisyncoccia; order Phycocordibacterales; family UBA9973; genus UBA8515. The sequence continues at coordinate 11,469 of JAUPVQ010000033.1, read as the reverse complement.
ACAGTCACCGATTTTACAAATGATATCGTGCGCATCCAAGTTGGTAAGGTGGCGGCCTTGTCGGCGAAAGATTCTCTCGCGTGTAAATTCAAGCAATGATACAAGTGGGGCAGGGCCTGAAGATTTGCCACCCATCACTTTCAAACGTGATCCAGCTGGGCGGATAAGTGAGTAGTCGAAAGATATATCTCCACCTTCAAACCAAGTCTTCATACCAAGCGAGAATGCATCTGCCCAACCTTCTTTGCTATCTGGGATAACAAATGTAGGTAGTTTCTTGCCAGTTTGCTTGAGGATTTGTGGAAGAGCGTGAATGTTCTCACTCTCGACAGACCAGCCCACTCCAGTACCACACATAGATATGTACATGATCTCGGCGAAGTCTTGGAATGTACGTGGTGCAATAAATGAACAGTTGTAAGCACAAATATTTGTACGCTGTGCAGCCTTGCCAGAGAATTGTAGTAGGCGCATAGAAGGCAATGCTTGTTGGCTGATGATAGAATCGCGGATTTCAGAGTACTCAGCATTTGTAAGCTTGGATCCCAAATGCTCACGCATGAAATTGACATAGCGGTCGATTGTCTCGATCCAAGTTTCGCGACGATCCTCCTCGGGAATCCACTTGGCATAAGAGCGGTAGTATACAAGCTCAGCAAGAGGGTTGCGGAAGTATTGTTTGCTCTCGGCTACGAGCTCTTTGATTTTCTCTGGGACGAATCCTGCTTTCTCGCGGACAAGAGAGCGTTCTTTACGATATAGAATGTATGACTTTGCTGTTTTGGAATATCCAGCTACGATCAATTCATTCTCTACTACGTCTTGGATAGTTTCGACATTGGGGATGAAAGTCTTCAAGCCTTTTTCAGCCTTTAATGTTACTAACCCATCTAAAACTTTCTGCATCATTTTCTCGGCATTTGTTTCGTCACCTTCACTCACAGATTGCATCGCTCGGAAGATCGCACGAGTAATGTGTTTGCCGTCGAATGGGACGATACTTCCATCGCGCTTCTGCATCTGAGCTAATGTTGAATGCTTTTTGTTGTTTGGTGACTTTTTCATATTTGTTTTAGATTAAAATTTGTAATTAAAGATTGCACTTCCAGTTTTTTGTTTTCAATAACATATTTGTAGATTAGAGGGGAGAGAAGGAAGGCAAATGATACGTTGCCTATAAGATGAAGTATTGTGAATGGGACCTGTCCGACTATAGATTGCATGAATGTCTGATTGAAGAACATGGGTCCGACAGTTAATCCTGTAACTATGTCGTAGACTATAGTGCTATAGATTGCGAATTTGGCGTAATTGAGGGAATTTGATTTTCGATTTTTAAAGTAATGTGTAGCCCAGAGTCCGAGTAGTCCGTATGCGATGGCTGTAAAGATTGTCCAGATGCCTATCTTGCTTGTAAGGATGTCGTAGAGGATGATACTAAAGAATCCAAAGAAAAATCCCGACAACTTGCCATATGCTTTTGCAAAAGGCAATTGAGTTGCGAGTATTGGTTCGATATTGGGAGGACGAAATGGAATAAAACGAATCAAAATACAAGCCACGAATCCGATAATGTATTTGAACCAGTTTTTTTTGTAATTTTCCATTTTTTTGGGGCTGTTTAAGAACGCTTTTGTGTGTAAGCGATGATTATAATAGTGGTGTAGTTTTGCAACTGCTAAGCTATTATATTCCTATTTCAAATTATTGTAAAATTGGGGATAACTATTCCAAAAAGCACCCTTAAAAACAGAAAAGAACCCAATTAAAGGGCTTTACAGATACCCCTAGGGGGTATAGAATAGGGACATGAAATACATAGATGAAAAAAATAAAACAAGAATTATTCGTCGGCTAAAACTTATAGAGGGTCAAGTAAGAGGATTACAAAAATTAATAGCAAATGATACATATTGTATAGACGTAATAACTCAAACTTCTGCTGTGAAGCAGGGTCTTTCGGGTGTGGAAGATGTATTAATGGAGAATCATCTTGGTCATTGTGTTCACCACCAAATGTCTTCTGGGCAAGTGGGTAAAGCTGTGGAGGAGGTTGTAAAAGTTTATAAATTAAAAAGAAAATAATATGAACACTCCAAAAATTTACAAGGTCAAAGGTATGCATTGCGCAAGTTGCTCAAGTATCATTGAGCGCACTATAAAGAAAATTGACGGTGTGAATAGTATCGAAGTAAATCCAGGGACAGAGAGTGCAAAAATTTCATATGATCCAAACAAAATAAATTCTGAAGATTTTAATAAAAAGTTAGAGCCACTTGGTTATAAATTAATCACAGAAGAGAAGAAAATAAAAAATAATAAAACAGATGAACTCCACGAGATGAAAATAAAAGTTTTCTCAGCTATACCACTTGCAATTATAAGCCTGTTTGTGATGGCGTGGGATATCGGAGCACAGTTGCAGGTAACAAAAGAGATGCCACTAATTTGGGAAGAATTTTTTCATCACTTACTACCAATTATCGCGACATATGTTTTGTTTGTTGTTGGTAGGCCGTACCTGGTGGGCTTTTATCGATTTTTGCGTACAGGCCAAGCGAATATGGACACACTCATTGGGCTTGGTACAAGCGTGGCCTTTGTTTATAGTTTTATAATTAGCGCATTCGAAGAAAGTTTGTTAAAAAATTTCCCAAATATCGGTGCGACATATTTCGATGTCACGATTATTGTCATTACATTCATCGCACTTGGTAAATATTTAGAAACCCGATCGAAATTAAAAACGGGTGATGCAATCGAGAAGCTTTTAAATTTACAAGCTAAAATTGCATTAGTTTTGCGGGAGGGTAAAGAAATAGAAATACCAATTAGTGAGGTTGTGCATGGAGATTTGATTATTGTAAAACCAGGGAGCAAAATTCCAGTTGATGGCATTATAACACAGGGGCAGTCATTTATAGATGAATCAATGGTTACAGGCGAACCGATGCCCGTGCAAAAGAAAATTGGTGATAGTGTTGTTTCAGGGACATTAAATACTAGTGGATCTTTTACATTCAAGGCTACAAAGGTAGGTTCAGAAACATTGCTCGCACAGATTATAAGGATGGTAGAGGATGCCCAAAGTAGTAAGGCTCCAATTCAGGCATTAGCTGACAAGATCTCGAGTATTTTTGTACCAATAGTTTTAATTTTAGCTTTTGTTACACTCGGCGCATGGTTGTTTTTTGGAACAGCTAGTTTAGGTATAGCTTTAGCACTGTCTTATGGTTTATCCTGCTTTGTTGGAATTTTGGTCATTGCTTGCCCGTGTGCACTCGGCCTCGCTACACCAACAGCAATTATTGTGGGTGTCGGCAAAGGTGCACGCAATGGAATTTTGATCAAAGATGCGGCGACGCTCGAAAAATTACACAAAGTTGATACAGTAATAGTCGACAAAACTGGCACGATAACAATTGGTAAACCAACATTGGTTGATATACAAAATTTGTCAGATCTTGAAGAGTCAGAATTTATTTCTATTCTCGCATCACTAGAGAAAAAGTCTGAACATCCAATTGCGCATGCTATCGCAATGTATGCCGAGTCCAAGAAGTTACCAATTCAAGAGGTTTCAAATTTCGAGGGGATACAAGGCAAAGGATTGAAGGGAACAGTAAAGGAACTGGAATATTTTGTTGGTAACATAAAATTAATTTCAGAGCTAAAACTTCCTTTTGATAATACACAATTGGAAGCATATACAACTCAAGGCAAGACACCCATAATACTTGCAACAAATGAAAAAGTTCTGGGGTATGTAATGGTTGCCGATGAAATTAAAACAGAATCAAAACAAGCAATTACAGATTTACACAAACTGGGTATCAAGGTTGTAATGCTGACTGGCGATGATGAACGGGCTGCTAAATACATGGCGTCACTCGTCGGGATAGATGAAGTAGTGGCAAATGTCATGCCGATAGATAAATTGGCAAAAATAAAAGAGCTACAAGCTAGTGGTCACGTTGTGGCAATGGCAGGGGACGGAGTAAACGATGCACCTGCCTTGGCGCAAGCTGATGTCGGGATTGCAATGGGTACTGGAACCGATGTGGCGATAGAATCAGCTGGTATAACACTATTGGGAGGGGACATTTCCAAGCTTGTAAAAGCGATCAAACTTTCCAAGATGACAATGCGTGGAATTAAGCAAAATCTTTTCTGGGCATTTGCTTACAATGTGATTGGTATACCACTTGCGGCAGGGTTGTTCTACCCAATCTTCGGCTGGCTACTTTCCCCAGTATTTGCTGGATTCGCTATGGCAATGTCGAGCGTGTCGGTGGTAGGCAACTCGTTACGAATTAAAGGTAAAAAATTATAATTTTATGAATAAATATACATTTCATGTTTCGGGGACACATTGTGCATCATGCAAAATCTTGATCGAGGATATTTTGGGTGAACAAGATATTGTTGGTAGTGTAAAAGTGAATTTAAAAAATCAAACTGTAGAGCTCGATACTGATAGTGACAAAAACCAAGAAGAGATTCTAGGAATTCTGAACCCGAAAATTAGTTCACACAAATATGTTTTGAGTTTGGAAAAGAATATAAAAGAAAAAGAAGGAGGGAATTTAATTTGGCAAGCATTACCGATCGGGATTTTATTTTTAGTTTTATTTTTTTGGTTGCAGAAATCTGGAATTTTGAATATTGGACTAGGCGGTGCAGTTACTCCAACAACTAGCTTCATCATCGGACTGATTGCATCGGTTTCATCATGCTTGGCAATTGTTGGGGGGTTGGTGCTTTCACTATCGGCCAAAATTTCACAGGACAATGTAAGTGACAAAAAGACTTTCATATTGTTCCATATAGGTCGGATTGTAAGCTTCGCAGTACTCGGGGGAGTATTGGGTGCAATCGGGGATGCTATCGGCATCAGCTTTACTCTCACAGCAATTCTTGGAATCATAGCATCACTTATAATGTTGATCCTCGGTTTGAATTTAGTCGGAGTCTTTGCGAAAAATCATATTACATTACCATCAAGTATATTTAAATTTTTTAGGAAAATTGAACACAAAACTCTCACACCACTCCTTGTAGGCTTCGGTACATTCTTCCTGCCATGCGGCTTTACTCAATCAATGCAGTTCTCGGCGCTCTCTAGTGGGTCATTTGGGGCTGGGGCAATATTAATGCTTGCTTTTGCTTTGGGTACACTGCCAGTACTCCTTTTGCTGTCGTTTGGCTCTTCATCCTTTGCTCATAGTAAATATGCGCCATTATTCTTTAAGTCCGCAGGAGTTGTAGTGATAGGGCTTGGGCTGTTTGCACTACTTGGGGGACTTGCTGGACTCGGTGTAATCGCGCCATTATTTAATATATAGTCGAAATGAATCCCGTTAGAAGCCGCGGTCGCAATTTAAAAGATAATTTGTAATAAAACATGATAAACTATATAAATATTAATAGAATAATTAAGCAGACACGTGAGTTGATCGCGATCTGCTTCTAACGGGATGAACAAAACTGCACTAAGTATATTGATAGCCGGATTAATTGTTTTTACAGGACTACTTTTTATTGGTGGGTCAAAAAAAGCAAATAATGGGAATGGTGGTCAAGCCGTAGAGAATAGTGAAATCCGGGATGGTATACAATATATAACAATAGATGCCAAAGGTGGGTACTCTCCACAAATTTCAAATGCGAAAGCAGGCATGCCAACAAAATTAATTGTTAAAACAAATGGTACATTTGATTGCTCGGCATCACTTGTAATCAGACAAGCAAATTTTCAGAAAATTCTCCCACAAACAGGGGAGACAGTGATAGATATAGGAGTACCAATCGCAGGTACCCCACTGTCAGGATTGTGTGGAATGGGTATGTATAATTTCGTAATTAACTTTAGTTAATTTATCTTAAAAGAAATCTTAGAGTAGATACAACACGAATTTTTTTGTATTCAGGAGAGCCTGGGTCTTTGTCTGTAATATCAAATACTCCTTGGTTACCACGAGCAATACCTCCAACTGAGGATTCAGAGTTTGTAGCGAATTGGTTGGCTGTCTCACGAGCATTCTTGATTGCCTCTGCGAGCATTTCTGGCTTGATACTATTTAGATCAGAGAATTCGAATGCGATTGAATTCTGATTTAGAACTACACCTTTCTTAACTAACTGAAGAGTTTCGTTTGAAGCAGATTTCGCCAAGTCTACTTTCTTTGTATAAACAGAAAGTTGATTATTGGAATTGTATCTATATAGGGCATCTTTGTAAGTATCTTGATAGATATTTACAGGAGCAATATTGATTTCAGAGTCTTCGAACCCTTTTTCTTTTAAGAAGACTTTAATAGTTGTAATATTTTTTTCTATATCACTATACAATGTGTCTACATTGTTGTATTTAACTTCGAAATTCATTGACCAGATTGCCGTATCCGCCTTCACAATTTTCTCCGACAGACCTTTAACTTCTACATAAGTTCCTTGTTTCGAGAAGTCCCGCGCTGCAAAAAAGAATACAATAGCAAACACGAATAGAGCACAACTGATAATCAACACAGCGTTATTTTTTAGTTTTTCCATACTTCTATTATACCACAAAAATAAACATGCTATTGCATGTTTATTTTATCTGCGGGAGCGGTGAGACCATGATTACATGTTTCGCCCGCGACTAAACTTTTTTACCCAAAAAGTTTGTCTGGGCACCAGCTCATCCATTTTATCTGGTGATAAAATATGATTCCGCTGTTCGAATCTCACTCACGAGCAAAGCAGTTTGCTCGCTCGCTCCGCCCATAAAAATAAACATGCAAAAGCATGTTTATTTTATCTGCGGGAGCGGTGAGATTCGAACTCACGGTCCGCTTTCACGGACGACAGTTTTCAAGACTGTTGCCTTCAACCACTCAGCCACACTCCCGTGTGTATTATATTTTTGATTTCATCAATTGCTTGATGTCGGACCCTGTTTTCTTTGCAACTGCAAAAATGTATATGATATCAAGAATAGAAAATGTATTAACCACAAGTAGGACGATAAACCATCTCTTGTCTTTGTTTTGAGCTGCTGTCCATACGGCATATCCTTTCCATAGGAGTACCCACATAACAATAAAAACAACCATAATACCAAATTGTAATTTCTCTATATCAAACATAGGGTTATAGTATCAGAAATAGCCTTTTTCTGCAATTGTGTTACGCTATATAGATGAAATACCTTGGCATAGATTATGGGTCCAAAAGGGTAGGGTTGGCAACATCCGATGACGATGGAGTTTTTGCTTTCCCTTACAAAATCCTCAAGAATGATACAACGCTCGTTGATACTATTCATAATATATGTGGGGAAGAAAATATCTCGGCTATTGTAATAGGAGAGAGTACCGATCTATCAGGACAGCCGAACAAGATAATGGGGAGCATTGAAGAATTGGTCAAAAATTTGGAAGCTGATCTAGGCTTACCAATATATCTACAAAAAGAATTTATGACGACAGTTGAAGCACGCGGTAGAGCAGGCAAGGAAGTAAACAACGCAAGGAAAACAAAATCTGCTTTCGCAAAAGGTGAAATTGCGGCGGCGGACGCTTCCGCCGCCGCCCTAATCCTCCAAAGGTATTTGGATAAAAAGAATATAAATAAATTAGTATAAGGAAAAAGTACAATGAATCCAAGAGAAGCAAGAGGTTTTATCAATATGCTATAATACAAAAATGGAATACGTAAACTACGAAGAATTTAAGAAGATGGATATGCGGGTTGGAACAATCCGAGAGGTTACGCCTGTACCTGACACTGATAAATTGCTTAAATGTATTGTGGATTTCGGCGAGACCGAAGAGGTGGGTGAGGAAGGGGAAGAAAAAGCAGTCCAACCAAAATTTCGCCAAATAGTATCCGGAATAAGAGAGTTTTTTCCAGAGTACGAGAAATTGGTAGGTAAGCAAGTACTATATATAGTCAATTTGGAACCAAGGATGATAAAAGGTATCGAAAGCCAAGGTATGCTAATGGCCGTAGATGGAGCAAATGGGAACCCTGTATTTATGACTCCCGAGGTTGAGGTTAATCCTGGAACTAAGATAAGATAATATGTTAGATAGTATAAGTATAATTCAAACCGCAGGCTTGATTGGAATATTTCTAATAATTTTTGCAGAGTCAGGATTATTCTTTGCATTCTTTCTCCCTGGTGACTCACTTTTTTTTGCAGCAGGGCTTTTTGCACACGGAGGATTCTTGCCACTATTACCACTTCTTATTGGTTCAATCATAGCAGCCATATTGGGTGGCTTTGTAGGGTACTTTACTGGGCATAAATTGGGCCCAAAAGTTTTTACAAAAGATTCTTCTGTTTTCTTTAGTAAAAGATATTTAGTAAAAGCAGAGGAATATTATGATAAATATGGCAAGATGACAATCATTATTGCGCGATTTATCCCGATAGTCCGTACATTTGCTCCTATTCTTGCCGGGGTAGGTAAAATGAACTTTCGAACCTTTATTCTTTTAAATATAATAAGTGGAATCATCTGGCCACCAATCATAATCTCTGTTGGTTATTTTATTGGTTCCAGAATCCCAAATATTGAACACTATTTCTTACCGATTTCTATTTTAATAATCTTTTTATCTGTTTTGCCATTAATATGGCGCGTATTGAAAATTTGGTGGTATAGCAGGCACCAATAATCTTCTTTTATATCTCAGAGTAGAGTATAATATATACATGCGAGAAATATATAACCACCACTTTCCAACTCCAGATTTTTTAACGATGCCTGCATGTGCTTTGGATATTTCTGATGAGTCAATAAAATACGGTGAACTAACTCCCTCAAAAGATGGCTTCAAACTTAAATATTATGGTAATGAAAAAATACCCCCAGGGATTGTAGTTGCCGGGAAAATTGAAAATGAAGCAAAGTTGGTAGAAATTTTGAATAGTATAAAAAATAAAGTAAAGATGAAGTACGTTCGGGCCTCTTTACCAGAAGAACAGATGTACCTTTTTAACCTAGTTTTGCCAAATGTTCCAAATAATCAAATGAAGGAAACAATACTCCTGCAATTGGAAGATCACATACCACTACCTGCAAATGATGTTGTATTTGAGTATGAATTAATAAGAGAGATCAATAAAGACACTGTGTTGGTGCAGGTTGCCGCTGTCGCTGCAAGCTTGATAGAGAGTTATTTATCTATTTTCTCTCAAGCGGGGCTAGTGCCGATGTCGTTTGAGCTCGAGGCTCAGGCTATAGCACGGTCAGTAGTACCAGAAGACTTGAAGGGGGCAGTTATGGTTGTAGATTTTGGTAGGACACGTATTGGTATATCTATTGTAGAAAATGGCAGAGTATTATTTACATCAACTTTCAGCATGGGAGGGCAAAAAATCACAGAAGTAATTGCCAAGCATTTCAAAATATCCGTGGAGCAAGCCGAACAAATGAAGAAATCATACAGCAATTTAGGCTCTGATGCCGAGAACGATATTTTCCCTGCAATCATATCGAACTTATCAATATTACTCGATGAATTGAGAAAACATTTTTCGTATTGGCAAACACACCTATCCGAAGATGGTCAACCTCATGCTAAGATAGAGAAGATTATTCTTTGTGGGGGAGAAGCTAATTTATATGGGGTCGTCCCTTATTTAAAAACTAGTATGAATTTGCCGGCCGATTATGCCAATGTTTGGGTGAATATGACAGATATAACAAAAGATTTACCCACTATGGCATTTGATGAATCACTTGGGTATGCCACTGTATTTGGTCTTGCTTTAGGAGGTTTTATAAAAGAATAAAATTATGATAAATGTATTACCACAAAACGAGAAAATAGTATTGCACAAAGAGTATATAATTAGACTTATAACAGTTTGTCTTTTTATTTTCTCAGCTTTTTCTTTTTCAATATCCTTTTTATTAATGCCCGCATATACAGTCTCTAAAAACAAAGTTTCTACGCTTGAGATTCAATTACAAAAATATAATGATTTAAATCCAGAGAATTCAGGAAACAATTTATCCAGTATAATTACAGAGATAAATCAGAAGCTGGACCTTCTAGATAAAAATTTGCAACCAAAGAATATTACAGAAGATGTGATAGGTCTTGCCTTGTCTGCTAAATCAAATGGTATCAAGTTTTCAAATCTATCCTACTTCACTACTTTAGAAGGGAAGAGAACACTACAAATCAACGGTCAAGCAACAGACAGGACATCGTTGAGGGCATTTGAAGATGCACTTAGAAATGATAGCCGTGTCGAAAGTACAAATTTACCAGTATCAAACTTTACTAAAAGAACCAATATCGATTTTTCATTAGCTGCTATTTTGAAATAATATGCCACACAAACGTACATACATTTTGTTATCAATATCAATTTTTACAACGCTCATGGCGATTGGGATGTTTTTGTTTGCGTATAATGTTATAAAACACAAAAACCAGTATGCCTCAGCATTATCACAAACAATCCAAGAAAAAATAACAAACGAAGACAATATACAAGAATTCAAAAAGGTTATAAAAGAGACAAAAGAAAAAGACGAATTGTTAAAATCCTTTATAGTGAATCAGCAAAAAATAGATGAATTCGCAGCATTCCTAGAAGCACAAGGTGATATAGCAAATGTCCCTATCAGTATAAGAAATGTCGAGATATCTACAACTAACCCAAGTATTTTAACAGTAACATTTGATGGTATCAACACTTTCGAAAATATTGTTCACCTAATGTGGGTGATAGAGCATTCCCCATATAAAATAAATATTAAAAATGTAATATTTAACAATATCCTCGAAAACAGATGGCAGATCAATATGAGTATAGAAGTTATTAGTAGTCAATTTAAATAAAATGAATATAATTACCAATATAAAAAAAGTATTTTCCCATAAATCCAAAAATAATAACCATTCATTTATAATAATGAAGCCAAATCATGATTGGAAAATAGTTATTTCTATATTTATTTTCCTCTCGGTATGTTTTATTATTTTTAGTTTTTACTTTCTTAATAGGGTAAGAAACGATACTCTGTTTAATGTTGAGAGAACTGTTGAAAAAAATGCTTCACTGTTGAACCAAGAACTTCTAGACAAGACCATCAACGAGTTTGCCACAAAAGCAGACAAGATCAAAAGCTATCCTACAGATTCAAAATTTGTGAACGACCCTAGTAGATAAAATTAGTGCGTCTATTGTACCAAGTCCGAACCTATTTTCAAAATCGCTGATACAGCGTTCCCCGCGCGCTGAAGCGCCTCTGTGCGAAGCACAGAGCTTCTGCTGAAGCAGAAGTGCGGGAGAACGCTCTGCACTCCGCCACAATGTTTTGGGGGCAAAGGAGGCGGAGTGCAGAAATGCGGAACGCGAGCGAAATTTTGCGAAATGCTGGGGGTTTGGGGGAAAGTATTTCGCAAAATTCGCTTCGCGTACTTCCTGATTTTTTTGGCGGGATTTTGGCGGGGCGGGCA
>JAUPVQ010000007.1 GCA_030916965.1 Patescibacteria group bacterium | reverse complement strand
GCATATCGAAATCGAGAAGGGGCGAGCTCTCAAAACAGTGGAGAATTATGACCACTATATTTCGCGGTATTTTGAATTTTCAAAGGTCAAAAATCCAAGCGACATAACATCCGAATCAGTACGTGAATTTCGACTCTGGCTCAACAGGCAATCAATGGGCAACAATCGCTCTACTGGTAAAACTGTTTCCCGCAAAACTCAGAATTATTATATGATTGCGCTTCGAGTGTTCCTTAAATTCTTAACTCGCAGAAAAGTGGAGTCTATGTCGGCGGAGGAAATCGATTTAGCAAAGATTCCAGAACGCCACCTTGATCTGATTACTAAAAATGAACTTGCCCGACTACTTGCCTCTTCAGAAGGTGATGATATTAAGTCTCTGCGGGACAAATCAATTCTTGAATTATTATTTTCTACAGGGCTTCGTGTTTCTGAATTGTGCTCACTTACAAATGACTTAGACCTAACAGCAGAAGAATTTTCTATCCGTGGTAAAGGGGGCAAAGTCCGAGTCGTATTCGTTTCACCCGAGGCGCGTGATGCTTTGAAAAAATATTTAGCACTCAGGAAAGATATGTCTGATGCCCTTTTTGTGCAAATGGGTTCGGAGTTAAAGAATAATAGCGAGATCAGACCCCTGGCTCGTCGCTCGATAGAGCGGATAGTGAAACAGTGCGCAATCAAGGCAGGCATCTCCAAGAAAGTAACGCCACACGTGATCCGCCACTGCTTCGCGACTGACTTACTCTCCAATGGTGCCGACATAAGAAGTGTGCAAATGATGCTCGGCCATGCCAACATCGCAACAACTCAAATTTATACTCATGTTACAGACAGTCAACTTCGAGATGTACATAAAAAATTCCACAGCAAAGGTAAATAGCAAGAGGCTTGCCCCGTTGGAAGCTTTGCTTTCCTGCGGGGTTTCACAGTAAAGGGAAATAAAAAAAGGAAGGGAATCAATGATTAGAAAATTCCCTTCCTTTACTCAAACTCTTTTTTACGATTCAATGTATAAACTACATTAAATTTATCCTCGCAGAGCGAGGGTATGCTTTACCATAAAGAAGCTCCTCCATAGCTTAAATTTGATACTACTCTTTTTATAACAAGAGTCAACTCTCTGGTATAATGGTTAAATATGAAAATAATTTCTTGGAATACAAATGGGTTGCGGGCAACGGTGAAACAAGGTAACTTTGATGGACTGTTCAAAAAATACAAAATGGATATTCTATGCCTGCAAGAGACCAAGTGTGAGGCTGTTCAGCTCGATGACAAAACAAGAAATGTAAAAGGTTATACATCTTACTTCTCGCACTCACTTGGGCGCAAGGGTTACAGTGGCGTAGCAATTTATACAAAGGTTGAGCCAGAGAAAGTGGAATACGGAATCGGTATACCCGGACTCGACGATGAAGGGCGCGCAGTTATTGCTTATTTCAAGAAAGGTGATTTTGGAATGAAAAATAAATTTATTGTACTTAATTGCTATTTCCCAAATGGTGGCCAAGGCCCACACAGATTGAAATACAAATTAGAATTCTACGAAGCATTTTTGAAATTGATAGATAGGAAGAAGAAGTTGGGCTATTCGATAATTTTCACCGGCGATGTAAACACTGCACACGAGGCAGTGGATCTAGCCCGCCCAAAGGCCAATGAAGAGAACACAGGCTTCCTCCCTATAGAGCGTGCGTGGATTACAAAAGTTGTCGCTCATGACTATATAGATACATTCCGCCACCTCTATCCCAATGCAAAAGATATGTATACATACTGGGATCAGAAGACTGCGTCACGCGACAGGAATGTCGGCTGGAGAATTGATTACTTTTTTGTTTCCAAAGATTTGATCAAAAATGTGGCCGAATCCAAAATGCTCTCCGATTACATGGGCTCCGACCACTGCCCTATTGTGTTGGAGTTAAAATAGTAAATGTGAGACAATAGAATATATGGAAACAAAAAACTGCCAAAATTGTAAAAAGGATTTCGTTATCGACGAGCGCGACGCGCTTTATTATAAAAAGATAAATGTCCCCCATCCTACTTGGTGCCCACAGTGCCGGATTGTTCGCCGACTTTCTACCCATAATGTTTGGAGTGTGTATTGGCGCAATTGCGATATGTGCAAGAAAAGAACTCTATCAATGTACAACAAAGATGTACCAGTGAAAGTGTATTGTAATGATTGCTGGTGGGGCGATACTTGGGATGGCACAGAGTACGGAATGGACTATGACCCAAATAAAAATTTCTTTGAGCAAGTTTATGAACTCTCACGCTCTACTCCATGGGTGGCGCAAGAAGTGATCGCACCGACGATGATCAATTCTGAATATTGTAACGGTGCATCGTATTTACGTAATTGCTACTTAGTCTTCTGGGCAGACTACTGCGAGAATATTGTTAGCTCTTCTATGATTCTGAATTTCAAAGATTCTGTAGATTGCTTGCGCGGATACGATTCAGAAATGTGTTATGAATCGATCGGCTTTAGTCGATGCTCCCGCACATTTTTTTCCGAAGAGTGTGATGATTGTGTGGATGTGTGGTTCTCGCGCGATTGCTACAACTGTATGAATTGTGTGGGCTGTGTGAATTTGCGTGGCGAATCATATTGTATTTTCAATAAAAAGTACTCTAAGGAAGAATATGCGGAAAAGCTTAAAGAACTCAATCTTGATTCTTGGAGCGCGTTGCAAGAAATGAAGGAGAAAGCATATGCGTTTTGGTTGACCAAGCCATACCGTGCATATCACGGACACTCATTGAGTATAAATGTCACTGGCGATTACGTATATGAATCAAAAAACAGTTTTGATATGTATATTGCGAACGGCGCCGAGGATTCTCGCTACTGCCAATTTATCACTGTTCCAAAAGCTAAAGACTGCTATGATTACGCCGGATGGGGAGCGAATATCGAGCGTGCATACGAAGTGCATTCAAGCGGAGAGAATGTCAGTAATGTAAAGTTTTCATATTGCGCCTATACTGATAGTACAGATGTAGAGTACTCAATATGGACTATTGCTGGGAAAAATAATTTTGGCTGTGTAAACTTGAAACGCAAGAAATATTGTATATTAAATAAAGTATACACAAAGGAAGAATATGAAAAGTTAAAGGCACAGATTATCGAAGATATGAAAAAGAATCCTTATGTTGATGAACAAGGTCGTACTTGGACTTATGGCGAGACATTCCCACTCAAGCAAAGTTTCTTTGGTTACAATGAAACAACCGCGATGAAATTTTTTCCAAAAATAAAAGAAGAAGTCCTAACAATGGGCCTGACTTGGTACGATGGCGAACAAACAGAATATAATACGACAATTGAAGCGCAAAATCTACCAGAGAAAATTTCTGACACCACCGAAGCAATTTTAAATGAAGTTATAAAATGTATGGATTGTAATCGTGGATATAAAATTGCTCCACTAGAATTACCTCTTTTACAAAAGATGGGTATACCTGTTCCACATACGTGTCAGCAATGCAGGCTTAAAAGGCGTTTCTCTCGCATGGATCCAATGCAACTCTGGAAAAGAGAATGCCAAAAATGTGGTCGAGAAGTGATGAGTGGTTACTCCCCAGAAAGAAAAGAAATAGTCTATTGCGAAAAATGCTATCAGGGAGAATTTGTATAGTAAAAATCCCTAGGCATTGCCTAGGGATTTTTGTTGTTTATTTATTGTGATATACTTTATCAATGAAACAAAAACCTATACATATTATTATTACTGGAGGAACGATAGATTCTCATTATGATGGGACAAAGGATACGGTAGTTCCAAACAAAGAATCAATATTGCCTGAATACATGAAGATGCTTAGATTGTATAGAAAAGTTGCTTTTACAAATATTTGTATGAAAGACAGTCGATCGTTAAATACTTCTGACCGAGCAAAAGTTTTGAAGACAGTAATAGAATCTCCCTACAAGAATATTGTTATCACTCATGGAACATACACTATGCCCGATACCGCCCGTTTTATTTCAAAGAAAATTGATGGGGGTGGTTCCAAGAATGATAAGGTTATAATCCTGACTGGCTCAATGATTCCCCTTGTCGGATTCTCGCCATCTGACGCAGGGTTCAATCTTGGGTTTGCTTTTGGTCAATTTAATTCACTAGCTCCTGGTGTATATGTTGCAATGAATGGTGAAATATTCTCTCCGGATGAAGTTGTTAAACTTCTTTCTCAAGGACGATTTAGTTCTATTTTGAATAAATAGTTTTTGAAATACCCACCTAACGCTATAGCGCTAGGTGGTATTTTGTTTATTGTGCGGGGTCTACATTCTGATACAATAAACATATGGAAACAAAAAATTGCCAGAATTGTAAAAAAAACTTTACCATAGATACAGAGGACAAATCTTTTTATGCACGGATGAATGTACCCTATCCCACATTCTGCCCTATGTGCCGTGCACAGCGCCGACTCGCCTTTCGTAATGAGCGCGGGCTCTACAAGCGCAAGAGTGATTATAGTGGGAAAGAAATTTTCTCTATGTATTCCAATGAATCGCCAGTGAAAGTTTATGAGCGTG
>JAUPVQ010000032.1 GCA_030916965.1 Patescibacteria group bacterium | reverse complement strand
CCGGTGCTCGGCTCCGTTCCCGCTGTTCCGTGTCCGCCCTCGCCCCCTCCGCCGTATCCATGCAAGGTTTGTTTCGCGCGGATTCCTTTGGATTGGTATGGAGACGGAGGGGCTCGGGCGGGTTTCCTCTAAGGAGGAAACTGGCAGAATTCCTAGTGGTGATGTGACGCTGTGCTGTGCTACTGACATTTTAGCATGAATTGTTTCTCCGTGGAGCCTAACGGCTCAAATGGCAGGAGATGAGCCGTTAGGCTTTGTTGTCTCGGGCACCGCTTTTGTTTGACGTCCGTGGGTGCACCCTCGGCATCCGCCTCGGGCATTTCCGCTATGGCTACGAGCGCCTAGATGCCTAGGTGTCCTGCTTATTCCTCCGCTTCGCTTCGGAATGCAGGACACCTGTTTGGGGAGAGGAAGGAATCCTCTCCCCAGCTTCGGTCTCCTCCTCGCACAACCCCTCTTCTCTTTTTCATTTAAGAGATAGCGGTGTCGCTTTCGCTTCCGATTTATGTGACTTCTTTTTCGGCGGCGCTCGTCAGATACCGGACGCCATAGCGGAAATGCCCGAGGCTACATTTTGTGTGTTTGACCCACCCGCCCATTCGCGCACACGAGTACATACTCCCCATATTATCCACACAAAATTAATGTTGACTTTTGAATTTTGTGTTATAATAAAGTTAACTCTCGTTTTACCGCGAGAGGGACTTATCAGCTAACTAGCAAAATTATGTTAGGAAAGTTGTTAAGAGGTACCTTGAATTGCTAGGCATAGGCTGTGCCTAGACATCGTAGGTCTCAGTAAGTCAGTACGATTAGTGAACACGAAAAAGAAGTTTTGGTATCCACCAGAATTTCCTATTTTGGGAGAAAAGATTAGCCATCAGATCAAACAAAATTGTAGTGTAAAAACAATTCTTAATGACTGAAAGCAAAAGTCTCCTTGGATAGGAGACTTTTGTCGTTTTACCGCTACATATATTCTAGCAAATATTCTTTAAAACAATATGAAGTGCTGTGGATAAATTATATTTTTATGTAACTCACACCTTTTCCAGTTTTTCCAACTTGTTTGATTTTGTTTTCTTTTTCCAGAATTTCTAAATATCTGGTCACAGTAGCATCGGAAACATGAAGTAGCTCTACAACTTGGTCGTTAGTTATGTTTGTTCGCTTCGCGAACAAAGTCATCACACGATCTAACTTTTTTCTTTTTCGAAATTGAATTGCTTGTTGTGCTTTTGTAAACAGTTCGCGAATTATATTTTTTGGCTGTGGGACAGAAACCGGTGTTGATTCTGGAACAATCGGCTCAACTGGTTTCTCCAACGGCTCATTTCCTGCCGATTGAGCCGTTCCAGTTTCGGGAACAGAAACCGACTCTGATTCTGGCCATATTTGCCTGTCCACCAAAGCTTCAGCAGGATCGAGAGCCACCTGGACAGGTTCGACTATCTGGCTCTCTGGTGGATTTTGGCTCAAATTATCATCTTTGACCGGGGGCGGGGTAACTGGGCTCTTAGAGGCTTCTGGGACCCCAGAAGGCATAGTGACCTGCTCAGAAACTGTTGGATTTGAGGTATCTGGCATAGGAGTGTTTTGTGTTGTTTCGTCAGACATAAAATTTTACTACTTTTTAGTTTATTAAACTTTTCCAATATTCTACCGCTTTATCTTTTTCTTCTTCGGTTACCGTACCTTTTATGGATGGGTTTATGATGTTTTTGTTCCACAATCCATATTCCCCATCATTAAATACAACTTTCACCAAATCGGAATAGATTTTGAATTTTTCGGAAACTGATTGAGCCTTTACGCATGACATATACAGATTATAAAAAGTTGGGTCGTTTACCTTTAAATATCTCATCACTTGTTTTTCACCCCTCCAAGGAATGTTTCTGAATTCAAAATATGCCATTAGAAGATTGTAAGTATCCTGCAAAAGTTTTATCTCTAAAAGCTCGTGATATTCCAGATTATCAGAATTAAAATATCTTTTGTTTGTTATATAAGCAGAATTAATCCAAGATTCAAATTTTTTCATTTCTATATTTGGAACTTTCATTTTTGCTTTCACTTTTTGGATATCTTTTTTCAATTTTGAAAGAGTGCCAGACTTGTCAAATTCTATGTTTGCATTTTCTAGCCAGTTTATCAAAACACCATCCATCGTGTTTGCTGGAATTTCCTGATCATTCATCAATTTTTCCAATGTTTGAATATCGTAGAAAAAGATATCGGCTGGTTTGTCATCTATAAACTGGAACAATGAAAATAGTTTTTGTGTATTTTCTTTGAAGATAACAGCTAGATCAATATCACTATATGTTTTTTCTTCACCTATACCTTGAGAACCAACTACACACAGAGCGTCCACATTATCATTATTTTTTAAATTTTCTATTAGATTTTTTAGAGTTTGCATAGGTTGATTATAACAGAATAAGTTATTCTTTGTTATAAAATAAAAAGCTACTACCCTTGACAGATTAAAGTTTATGTGTATATAATATACCCGGTAGTACCAAAACACATTTAGAGGAGGCGCCATGCGCAATAAGCTGACCATCATGTTTCTGACTGCATTTCTCGTCGTTTTGACGGCGTGCAGTTCAACCAAGCAGGTTTCCGACAACAAGAAGATGTCGCCCATCGTGGACGACGCTAAGACCCAGAAGGTCAACGAGTTGCGGAGTCGCTTCGAGACCCTAACCACCAACAAGTCCATGATCGCCAACGCGGCGATGCTTGGCGACACAGTCGACGGCCCATGCACGCTCTACTATGAGTGGCAGTCGCTCAACACCGTAAAGGCCGCATACGACAAGCTGGAATACGGGTTGACCGATTTCTCCGCTAACCTCAACGAGGCGGTGAAGACGGCGGCTCAAAAGGCCACGACTGCGGCGTACGAGCGGATGAAGAACGGCAAGACTCTTTCCTGCAAGGGATTGACGAATGACCGGCTTACTCTGTTCGGCAACATTGCCAAGCTCATGGACGAGTATGGCAGGCCGGCTGACACGGAGGCGTTCGACCCAGCAATTCTGCGGGCTGCCTGTCTTCGGGAGATCAAGCCCGAAGTCCAGGAAATCCTGGCGACAATCAAGAAGTACGACGCCAACAGTGACACACTCGGCTGGCTCGCGAACTATGTCGAGAGCGTCAAGACCACCTGGCACTTCACTCCCGAGGAGATCGGGGTGCCCAAGGCTCTGATCACTCGCCTCGACCTCTGAATCGCCGTCTGCAAGGACGTCCAATTGGGGAACAGTTAATTTCTGTTCCCCAGGATTTGAACTCGGCAAACGGTTTTGGTAAAATTGTAACCAGACAAAGGAGGGTATCATGGGACAATTCGGTTCCAAGGGCGGATTGCAGAGAATGGTTCCGCTCAAGACCAATCGCAAAAAGGATGCCGATAAAAAGGCACCCGAGAAGGTCATCAAGTAGGAGGACCACATGGCAGGCTTCGGTTCGCGTGGTGGTTTCCGAAAAGTCGGAGTATCCACTCCGAAACAAGTCCAGCCCCCAAAACCCGTGCCACAAGCACCGACTACTACCAAACCGAAGTCGTAATAAATCGGTTTAATCCTCAAGAAAGGAGGTAAAAACGGCTCGCACTACGGTGTGAGCCTTTCGTTTTATATATTTCCCAAAAATACTTTTTCCAAAATACCGGAATCCATTAAATTTTTTGGTATTCCTTCTGCTACAATGTTTCCTTTGTCTAAAACATATGTTCTATGAGCAATTTCGTTCACTGATTTCAGATTGTGCTCAACTATCACTATTGATGTTTTTCTCGCTTCGTTTATATGACGAATCTTTTCAAAAACTTCTTTAACTATTTTTGGTGCAAGTCCGATTGACGGTTCATCGAGTAGCAAAACTTTCGGATCAGTCATCATGCCTCGGGCAATGGCAAGCATTTGCTGCTGGCCGCCGGATAGGTGTCCAGATAATTCTTTCATTTTTGATTTGAGTATAGGAAACAAATCCAATACTTCAGCAATCCTTTCTTTTATTTCATTCCTTGATTCCACTGTGTATGCTCCAATTTCTAGATTTTCTTTAACTGTTAGACTTGAAAAAACTCGTCTGCCTTGTGGTACATATGAAATTCCTCTACCTATCATTTCTCGAGTCTCAGGTAGTATTTCTTTTTCATGCCAAAACACTTTACCAGATTCGATTGGAATAAGTCCAAAAACAGCTTTCAGTATTGTAGATTTTCCTGCACCATTTGGTCCCATAAGCGCTACAATCTCACCCTCGTCAATATACAAAGAAATACCGTGTAAAACTTTTAGACTTCCATAACTGACATGCAAATTATTCAGTTGTAATAATTTTTCTTTGTCCATTTTTGATATTTTTATTCGCCCAAGTATGCGTCCATTACTTCTCTTTTTGATAATACATCACTTGGAATGCCTCCAGCTAACAACTTTCCGTTGTCTAAAACAATTATATGATCACAAAGTTCACGAATAATATCTATGTTGTGTTCTACAAGAATAACAGTTTTTCCTTGTTCTTTTAGGTGTCGGATTACCCCAATAACAATTTTTCTCATTTCCGGAAAAAGTCCGGCAAATGGCTCGTCCAAAAAGAAAATATCACTGTCATCGCCGAAGCCATTGGACATTGCCAACATTCTTCCAACTTCCAGTAGTTTTCGCTGACCATATGATAAATTTTTTGCTAAATCATTTCTTTTTTTCCACAAGTCAACTTTTTTCAAAACTTCTTCTGCTCTTTCCAAGTGGAATTTTTTGTGTGTTTCAAATAGAGAAGAAAAAACATTTCTTTTTGTTAGAACAACAAGAATATTATCAATAACCAGCATTTGTTCAAACAATCTGACTTCTTGAAATGTTCGCGTAATGCCATAATCAGAAACTTCGTGCGGTAAAATTTTTATGACTTCTTCTTTAGAAGAAATAACAACAGAGCCGGCGTTAATTTGAATAACACCTGTAAGTAAATTTATGAGTGTTGATTTTCCTGATCCATTTGGTCCGATAAGTCCAGTGATTTTTCCTTTTTCAAAACTAACAGAAAGTCCATCAACAGCATATACTCCGTCAAAATGTTTCGTTATTTTTTTGGTTTCTAGAATATTCACATTTATTTAATCTCAACAAACTGATTATTTGTAATTGTTTTCATTATAAATGTCACATCTTGAAGTTGTCCTTGTGGACTAAATGATAAATCTTTTGATCCAACTCCTGGGACATTGACTCTATTTAATGCGTCTCGAATTTCTGTACCAGTTCTTGCACCACCTTTCAAAACCTCAAATAACATTGTTGCGGCGTTATACGCATTCACGAATGATGGTCCCTGAGAAGCACCAGCGCCATATTTAGATTTTAAACGATCAACAAGCGCATTATATGATGAGTCTTGTCCATATGATGGAAAAGCATAGAGAATACCATCAAATGCATTTGGAAATTTAGTTATGTTGTCTGTATTTTCAGCATCAGGGGTTGTATACACTTTTATATTCACATTCTGCTCTTTGAGTTGCTTCATAAAAGGCCCCATAGTTGATGTATCAGTCACCTGAATAAAAACCGCTTCTGGTCTATTTGATTTAATTTTTGCAATAATAGTACGAAAATCCTTTACTCCAACGGGAAACATTTCTCTGGATACTACTGAAATTTTTCCATTAGCTTCTATATTTTTTTTAAGACTATCAGTAATTTCTATATCAAAAGGATCTTGGTCATTAACAATAGCTAAGCGTTTTATATCAGATAAATTCATATGATCTATAAGAGTATTTATCTCGGAAGTTTGTGGCCACCATGTTGAGAAAAAATAAGTAAATTTCTCCTTATTTTTTAGAGTTTCAATTGCAGCACTTGGACTTATCATTGCTATTCCTTTTTGCTCAGCGATAGGCATTCCACCCTGATAACTATCGCCCCATGTTGGACCAATTATTGCCTGAACATGATCTATTTCAATTAATTTTTTTACTGCAGAAACCGTGCCAACATCATTGCCTTTTGTATTTTCTATAATCAATTCAACCGGCTGACTAATTTTATCTTTATACTGATCGAGTGCTAATTGAACCGCCTTAACCTCTCCCTCTCCCCAATTTGCAGCATATCCACTTAAATCAACAGCTACTCCAATTTTTATTATACTTGTATCTTTTGGGGTTTTATTTTTTGTAATAATAAAAATAAGACCTATTAATACTACTATCACTATAATTATGTAAATTATTTTTTTCATGTTGTTTTAGTTATAATTTATATTCTCCCAACAAACCTTGTGGTCTATAAAGCATTAATAATATCAAAATCAAACCATAAGTCACTTGTCGCATTTGAGCGGCAATATCACTTGGGAAACCAACAAAACGCAATGCCTCTGGCAAAATCACCAGACAAACCACCCCTAAAACAACACCTTTGTTATTTGCCAGTCCACCGAGAATTATAATTGCCAAAATGAAAATGGATTCTGACAGTGCGAAGCTGGTGGGATCAACATATGTAATATACGAAGCAAAAAGTGCTCCTGCAATAGAGGCAATCATCGCTCCAATGGCAAAAATAGTAAGTTTAAAAAATAATGTATTATACCCAAAAACTTCAATTGCTTTTTCATCCTCTCTTATAGCCTTAAGCACTCGCCCAAAAGATGAATTGGTTATAAATCGCGAAGTAAAATACACAGCTAATGCAAAAATGATTACAAGAATAAGAAAAATTATATTTTCACCGAAATCCAATCCGAATAGTGATGGTTTTGAAATACCAGGAATACCAAGTGGTCCGCGAGTCAAAGATTGCCAATTCAAAAATATGCTGTAAACAATAATATTAAAACCAAACGAACCGAGAGCAAAATAATCACCGTCAAATTTTGAAAGTACATAACCAATAGCAAGACTTACTACTCCAGTAATAATCATTCCAACAATAATAGAAAGAAAAAAATTCATCCCGAACGAAGTCAAAAGTATTGCTGTTGCATACGCACCAATACCATAGAATGCCGCTTGTGTTATAGAAAGCAATCCTGTATATCCGACAATCAAATTAAGTGATAGTGCGAGTATAGAGTAAATTCCTATAAGGATCGCAATATGTATTAAATAATCCATATTATTGTTTTTTACCTAAAATTCCATTTGGACGAAACAACAGAAAGACAATGAGTACACTAAATGAAATTGCATCTTTCCACTCTCCTGAGATTTTCCAAATTCCAAAATTTTCAATAAAACCGAGTAAAAATGATCCGAGTACACCCCCATAAATATTCCCAACACCGCCAATAATAGAAGCAATTACCCCTTTCAGTAGAAGTGAAAATCCCATTATTGGTTCAATACCAGTATCAAAGCCGACAAGTACTCCTGCCAGTCCAGCAATACATGACCCTATAAAAAATACTTTGCTTATTATTCCGTCAGTATTTATACCAACCATCTTTGCTACTTCTGCATCATCTGAAACTGCTTTTATTGCTTTACCAAATTTTGTAAATCGTAAAGTCAAAACCAGAACAAACATGATTACAATACTAAGTGTAAGTGCTATGAGTTGAACCCCTGTAATTACTCCACCAAAAATTTGAAATGTTTGTGTATTTATTGTTGCAGGAAAAACTTGAAACTGACTTGAAAATAGAATTGCAATTATTGCCTGAAGTGTAGTCATAACACCGAGAGCAGCAACCATAAAAACCATACTCGATGCTTTTCTAGCTCGTAGTTTTTTATAAACTATTTTTTCAATTAGATAACCAACAAATCCAGCAACCAAAACTCCTAGAATAATGCTGATATAAATATTAAATCCAAGAGTACTTGAAAAATAAAAAACAGCGTATCCGCCAATTGCGGTAAGTACGCCATATCCCAGATCAAAAAATTTTGCAGTACCGTAGATGAGATTAAAACCGAGAGCAACCATCGAATAAATAGCACCGGCAATAATACTATTCACAATGAGTTGTGGGACGATTTCCATTACTTAAATATAACAAAACTAGCCATTTTCCTCAACATAAAAACCCGCCCGAGGCGAGTCTTTATGTTTCAAATTTATTAAATTTTAGTATTCTGCTTTTACATATTGCTGATTTTTTGCCATCTGTAATTCAAGTTGGTAAACAACCGTTCTGTCTTCCAAGAAACTAAAGTTTTCAATAGCTGGATTCTTATATTTGTAATTAAAAACTGCTGTCTTTGAGCCTTTTCCTGGATTTTCTTCCATAGCCTTAACTACATAAGTAGTCATGTCATAACCTAAAGCAGAAACATAATCTGGAGTGCCACTAAATTTTGCTTTATACATTGATGTATAATCCGAAGAAAATTGACTTGGAGCAATGCCTGGGGCAAAAGTTCCTTCCCCAAAAGATCCGAATTTCTCTAGGTTTTTATTGTCAACATCAACGAAAGTAATTGCTGTTCCTTTGAATCCAAGTTCTCGCAACTGTTTTACCACAGTCAAAGCATCAACCGGGTTATCCATCGTGACAAAAACTGAATCTGCTTTACTGGCAATTATTTTTGTAGCAAAAGTTCTATAATCACCGTTTGCATTTGGCACAAGTTCATTATAAACAACCGTGTAGCCAGCTGACGGTGCTTTTCTGACCATAGCATCTCGTGAATTTATTCCAAAATCACTGTTTGCATCTACAAGAGCCATCGTTTTAATACCTTTTTTCTGAATCATAGGTACAACAGTATCAAGTTGTTTATCCGCGTTTGGGTAACCACAAAAAACGTTTGTGAGAGGCTTAAATGAATCACTACAGAAAGAGAAAGAAAATACATCTTTATTTTCTTTCAAGGCAAGTGGGGCAACAGCAATTGTTTCGTCTGGTGAATATGTACCTATAATTACATCAACCTTATCTACATTCAAAAGTTTTGAAGCAGCACTTACTGCATCTGTTGGCTTTGAGTGGCTATCCTCCACAACAAATTTAACACCTTCCTTTTCTAACTGTGCTTGTGCAAGTTGAACACCTTGATACAACTTTTCACCAGTTATAGAAAGATCGCCAGTGAGAGGGAGAATAACTCCAACCTTCAAACCAGATCCTTTAGTTGATGTAGGTTTATTTTTGAAAAAATAAATTCCTCCAACTACCACCAAAATAATAACTAAAATACCAACTATTTTTTTCATATTATAATTATAAATAGGTTAGTTAATAAATTATATAAAATTCTACTAACCAGTATATCAAAAAGTGGACATATTTATCAATGTCCGCCCGAGCCCCTCCGTCTCCATACCAATCCAAAGGAATCCGCGCGAAACAAACCTTGCATGGATACGGCGGAGGGGGCGAGGGCGGACACGGAACAGCGGGAACGGAGCCGAGCACCGG
>JAUPVQ010000031.1 GCA_030916965.1 Patescibacteria group bacterium | reverse complement strand
TAAATTTGATAAACAAGAGTGTTCATTATTTTATATTGTGATATAATTTAATATATGTTTACAAACCCAAGAACCAATATTCTGCAATGTGGTGACATCACTGGGTGCTCTGTTGCTGACCTCGGATCAGGATCTGGATTTTATACTATGGAAGTAGCTGATCGTGTAGGAGCTAGAGGCAAGGTGTATAGTATCGATATACAAAAAGGACTACTTGATCGTACTCGACAACTAGCAAAAGAAAAGAATTTAAAAAATATAGAATATATTTGTAGTGATATAGAAAAAGTTGGTGGAACAAAACTTGCAGATAATATTATACATTTGGCGATAGTCTCCAACATACTCTTTCAGCTAGAGAACAAAGACTCTTTTGTAAAGGAAATTTCTAGAATCATACGACCAGGAGGGCAAGTGCTATTTATCGACTGGCTAAATTCATATGACAATATGGGTCCACACAAAAATCATGTCGTACCTGAGACTATGGCCAGAGAATTGTTTACTAAAAATGGTTTTAAATTAAAAGAACGCATTGACGTCGGAGATATACATTATGGTATAATCTTTACATATGAAAAGTAATTTTCAAACAATTATATTAGCAATCTTTTTAGCATTCTTTGTTTTTGCTGTTCTTATCTTTTCCGGATTCCTACCCATAGGGAAAAAAGGTCCTTCACAAAAGCTTGTAGGAAATGTGACCATATGGGGGACAGTACCAGCAATCGAATTTGCAAAAGCAATCGAGGATGTGAATACAAAAAACCCTGATTTGATTGTGAAGTATTCTCAAAAGGACATCAATACTTATTCAGATACAATTGTCCAAGCAATTGCAAGTGGTACGGGGCCAGATCTCTTTATGTTACCCGACGATTTGATCTTAAAAGAGACTAAATTTATCACACCTATAGCATATACTTCATACCCAGAGAAAACTTTCAGAGATACATTTATTGACGGAGCTGAGGTGTATCTAGGAGACAAGGGGATACTTGCATTACCGATCACGGTGGACCCACTTGTTCTGTACTACAACAAAGACTTACTTTCAAATAACGGCATATCACAACCACCAACATATTGGGACGAACTCCTTGATCTAAACAGCAAATTGACCAAAAGTACTGCTGATGGAACAATTGCCCAAAGTATGATTGCACTTGGTTCATATGACAATATCTTGCACGCAAAGGACATAGTATCATTGCTGATGATACAAAATGGTAATCCAATAGTAAAAAAGGAAAGTGAGAAACTGGTTTCTGTATTAGGAGAGCAACAAACAGGCCAGAATAAATTACAATCCGAATCGGTGATAGAATTCTATACACAATTTGCCAACCCAACTAGCTCTTCATATTCATGGAATAGAGGACTTATAAATTCCAAAAATTATTTTACAGGAGGGAGCTCAGCATTATACATAGGTCGTGGAAGTGAACTATTCAACATACAATCTGTTAATCCAAACCTAAGCTTCGATGTAGCTACGGTATTGCAGACAAAAGGTACAAATACTAGACGTACATTTGCCTCTATGAATGCGCTTGCCGTGTCTAAAAGTGCAAAGGATGTAGTACTTGCTACATCTACAGCAATTCTGTTTACCGACCCAGAAATTTCCAAAACAATTGCAACATCATTCTCATTGCCACCTGCACGCCGTGACTTGCTCGCACAAAGACCTACAGATCCATATCTAACCATCTTTTACAATTCAGCAATTTCTGGACGAACTTGGCTTGATCCCGATACCAAAAAAACTGATACCATATTTCGTGATATGATACAAAATGTATTATCAAATAAGCTTGATATAACTGATGCGATAAACAAAGCACAAGCGGAGCTTGGACTACTATTGTATCAACAATAAATATATGAAAAAATTTTTTACATTATTATTACTCATAAATTTCTCTATTATTTTTGGACTACCTACTATTGTTTCTGCTGGAGCTGTTACTGTCAACAACTCAAATGCAGTTACAATCCTACCAACAGGAGCTAGTGAAAGATTCCAAGCTGAGCTCGACAAAATCCCAGGTTTGAGCGCAAAAAACGCAAAACTTACATTCTCTGTAGACAGGGGAATAGAGGGATCTGCTTCGCCTGTAGATGTGGATATGCTAAAAGTAGAGAATTATGACGATACAAAGTATCCATTTATAGGTACAACAACTGGTAGCATGAAGATTGTGGGCAGTGCATATGCCCGTGATGGTAAAATCGCCTTTATGCGTGGAAGCATACAACCAGCAACACTGAGCGTATTTAGGATAGAAAATGCAATCGAAAATGTATTGAATTCATATGTTGGTACCAACTATATTGGATCTGTTGATGTAAATAATAATCAAATTTTGGCACGTACTATAGCTGACCCGAACCCCGATTTGTCAGGGGGTACAAGCTCAAATACCCCAAGTACTACAAAAAAATTTAGTGGGGGCATAGTACCAGATTGTAACCAGACAGGGGAGACATCTGCTGACCCAGATTCGCCTACTGCTAGTAAATACACTACAGCTTGTAATTTCAAAATGCTCGGTGTTCTTATAAATAATGTAATTACCTTTTTGCTCGTTGTCTTTGCTACACCACTTGCTGCTATAATATTTGCATATGCTGGATTCCTACTGATATTCTCTGGTGCAAATGAGCATAACAAAGGCAAGGCCAAAGGCATGATCACCAATGTCCTTGTAGGGTATGTTATAGCACTCGCTGCATGGCTGATCATCCATACTATCCTTACATCTCTTGGATTCCCAACTAGCTGGTCATTCCTATAAAACCCTTGCCCGATATATTCTAATAATATACAATAAACATATATGAAATTTATTAAAAATAAAAAATACTCACTTCTATCAAATATTTTGAAATATAGTTTTGTTTTTGTAATTGCATTTGCTTTAGTGATGCC
>JAUPVQ010000030.1 GCA_030916965.1 Patescibacteria group bacterium | reverse complement strand
CTTGGAGCAAATATAGGAGTAGTTGAAAGTGTATTGTCTTCACTGCGCTTTAAATATGCTTCCCCTTTTGCTATTTGCAATACTCCAAGCTGATACAGGAACACACTACCAATAAGCGAAAAGAAGATGGATACGAGAGTTATAATTCGTTTTGGTATCGGCTTCTCTATGCGACCTTCGAATTGTTGAGTATTGAATTGAGGTAGATTCTTGGAATCAAGAAAAATCTCATCGGGGTCTACAGCATGGTATTTTTTTTTAGTCTTGAATTTAAGCATTATTTTTGATAAAAGATAAATTGTTTTTTAATAAATGAAAAAGTATAAAATATGACAAAAAGAATTAACGGTAAATAAAATTTAGATCTAAGTATACCATTATCTCCATATCCATATATTCCATACAATACGAGGAAAATAATAATAGATTCATAAAAATTGGCAAAAAACACAATACCCAAAATGCACAAAAGTATGGTTATCCACCAAGGTAGCAAAAACATGCTTATTATTAAGGCAATATCGAGCACTATTCTATTCATATGCCCATTATAAGGTAAAATTAGAGATTATACAAAAATTAACCTCGGATCTTTTTATAGATAAATCGTATTATTATAAAAATGAGAAATGCACAAACTAAGTAGAAAACAACTGCACTCTTGAAAATAAACGAAGCAACCGAAAGAAGAAACAACTCTACGTATGCAATCGGCTTCTCAGTCCCTGATAATGGACTTTTTTGGGTATCTGATTTTACTTCTACCTTATCTGTATTTGTATTTTTTGTACTAGATGCTTTTGTATTAACAGCTTTTACTGAATTATTTTTTTCAGTAGAATCTTTTATATCAGTTGCTTCTGTCTTTTCGGATGAAGTTGCGTTTAGTACTGCTAGCTTATTATTTGTATTTTCTACCAGAGTTTTTATCTTTTCTTCTGTATTTATACGGAAGCTATCAAGCGATTGTATACCATTTGATATCGGCTTGGCTACGTTTTCCGGTAGTGTGTTCTCTACCTTGTCGGTAATTGATTTGGTTATATCATCTGTTGTAGTCGATTTTTTGGCTATATATATTTTGGGTAGGATTTGCTCATAATCGGGTAGTTTGATGGAGGTGTTTTTACCATTCACCTTTAATGTTGCGTCCTTTATTGTTGCCTTGACTGTATGGTCGCCTACTGTCACCTTCCAAGTTATAAATACATCTTGGAGTGTCCCAGCTGGCACAGATACACTTCGTGACCCGAGTATTGTATTTAGATCTGTAAACTCAACTTTTGCGGAGAGGGCGGAATCTTCTCCATTCCAGACTGCTGTATGGATTTCTATAGTGTCGCCTTCGACAAATTTCTTTTCGGAATACCAAATGGTATCATTGAGGAATCCAGAATTACTTTCTGCATGCGCAGAGAAAATAGGGGTAATTAATAGCGTAACTATAATAAATATATTCAAGATTAATACCTTTTTCATATATTTATTATATCATAAAATAAATTATTTATTTAAAAGCATATTTCCCACAACAAATGCCTCACCTGCTCCCATAGTTATGAGAATATCTTTTTCTCCAAAATTTTTTCCTATTATATAGTTTGCTATTTCTTTGAAATCAATAAATGATTGTGCATGTACATTATTTTCAATAATTGCATCGCGCAAGATTTCGGAATTGATAGATCCATCATCAACTTCCCTTGCGTAATAAATTGGGAGGAGCAACACACTATCAGTATCGATGAAGCTCTTTGCAAAATCATCCAATAATGCCTTTGTCCGGCTGAATAAATGTGGCTGGAATACTACTGTAATATTCCAATCGTCACTTTTAGGATATAGTTCGCGGAATCCTTGCAATGATGCCAATATCTCAGTTGGGTGGTGGGCATAATCATCATAAATTTTGGCCCCACTTGCAAGTTCGCCCTTGTATTCAAAGCGTCTTGATGTGCCATTAAATTCCGCAAGCGATTCTATCGCTTTTTGCTCATCAATCTTTAGACAGTCTGCTACTGCAATAGCACAAGACGCATTCTTTTTATTGTGTATTCCTGGTAATTTTATTTCCAAATTTTCGTTGAAAAATCTTTCATAATCTATCACTTTCGCTTCGATTCCAGCTACTACATCTATCATGTGAGGGTCTGTTGGATTACAAATTACATATCCATCTTTTGGCACTTTGAGTGCGAGCTCACGAAATGCACTCTTGATATCTTCTATATCTTTATAATAATCCAAGTGATCGGCATCTACATTTGTAATTACTAAAATATTTGGATTAATATTTAGAAATGACCTCCGATACTCACAAGCCTCTACTACGAAGTACTGGCTTCGGCCCGCGATGAAATTACTATTCTCATTTGCAAGTATGCTACCTATCACCACTGTTGGGTCATTACCACTATCTGTGAGTACTTGGGCAATCATGCCGACTGTTGTAGTCTTGCCATGAGTCCCTGACACAGCAATAGTATATTTACCTTTTGTTACCACATTGAGCATCTCCGGATACGAAAGGAATGGAACATCAGTTTGCTCTTTGAGTATTTGGAAAAGCTCAGTATCATACTTCTCTATAGCAATTGTATATACAATCAAATCTGTCTTTTTAGGAATATTCTCAAGTGATTGCCCAATTGTAATTTTGGCACCAGCCTTTTTCAACTCTTCGAGAATCTCTCCATCCTGCATATCCTGCCCGCTTACCTTTTTCCCTTCATACATCATCATACGAGCAATAGCCGAGATTCCAATCCCGCCTATGCCGATAAAATGTATATTGTGTATTACTTTTAAATCAATTTCTTGCATAATTTTATTTTAACTTTTTAAGCCACTTATCTAAAATATTTCTTAGTTCATTTAAATCACCAGCTTCCTTAAATGTATGTGGTGCGCCTTTTACAGTATGGAACTCTTTCTCTGTGATTTCAGGTAGTATATCATATAAAACTTTTTGGTGATCAGAAGGGCAAGATTCATCATTTTCTCCCATTACAAAAAGTATTGGCATTGTAAGCTTATCTGCATGTGGTAATAAATTATGTTTCAGTCTCTCTTCCATATGAGAGTACGGTAACCTTTTTATAAAGCCAGGTTTTGATTTACTTTCTTCTTCCTTCCATCCTGTTTCTTTCCATTTCTTTAATTCTTCGGGTTTCAATTGCTCATATTTCTTGTAACTCAACTCTCCAGACACAACCAAGGCAAATGGGAAAACTCCTTTAACTTGCTCAGGGTAATCTTCTGCGTACTGTGCAACTGCATATCCACCCAAACTATGCCCTGCCAACACAAATGGCTCCTTATACCAAGCTTGTCCTTTTGCCCAAGCAATAACATCAACTAGATCCTCATAATGCAATTGCATTGTAGCATTTTCATATTTACCACCACTCTCACCAATTGAATTGGTAGCATCAAAATTTATAACGATATAATTATTGGCAAACAATGTATCTACCATTGCCATAGTATTTAGTTGCTCTTTAAATCCACCAAGTCCATGCTGAACAATTGCAAGACCTGTAGAATTCGCTGGGGTATAAATTTCCCCAACAATTTTTAAACCATATCTGTTTGTAATAAAAAACTTTTCCATCTTATTTTAATTTTTTAATTATTTTTACAAATTCGTCGTTTCTTTCATATTCATTATTGTACTGACTAAATGAACTGAATGCTGGGGAAAATAGTATTATATCACCTCTTTTACTTTCTTTTATTGCATCTTTTACTGCCTCTTTTAATGAATCCACCTTACTACTTACTACTTTCAGCTTACTACTTACAAGCTTGTCTGTCCCCGTCCCTGGAATCAAAACTACAGACTTACAGTATTTATTAATAGCATTTACAAAATTTTTCAAATCAATATTTTTATCATTTCCCCCAGAAATCAAAATTATATTTCTGGAAGTCGGACTTCCAGATTTCAGGGCTTCAAGGCTTGCTATTGTTGCTTCAGGGGTTGTGGCATTGTTGTCATTATAAATTTTGACTCCTTTCACATTCTTCATATATTCTAATCGTCCTTCCATACCACCGAAATCTTTTACTACTTTTTTTATTTTTATTTCTGGTATTTCAAATAGTTTAGCTACCTCCACAGCACAAGCCAAATTGGCTCTCTGGTGACTCCCTGGTACTATAAATTGCCAATCCTTGACCACTTTCTCATTTGCAACAATCAACTTACTTTCCAGTTTTTTTGGAATTAATTTTTTCATTTCTTTACGAATTACCAATGTATCCCCTTTCTTTTGATATTTGAAAATATTGGCTTTGTCAGCAAAATACTTTTTCATATCATCTTTATAATAATTCATATGGTCGCGCATAAATGTAGTAAACACAGATATGTGTGGGGAAATTTTGTCCTCACCAAATCCTTGCAATTGCCATGAATCTAGCTCGCATACTACGATATCACCTGCTTTCACTTTCTTGAGCAATGGCAATGTCGCAACCCCGCGAATATTTCCACCGAGATATATTTCTTTCCTTAAGAATTTTTTATTTGCAGTCAGTATTTCATGAATAAGCATCGTTGTCATACTCTTGCCCCGTGTACCAGTTACACCTATAATCATTACCTCGGGTGCACTTTTAGCGAAAAGCGACACATCCATCTCGATTTGTATATTATTCTCCCTTGCCTCTTTTATATAAATAGAATCCATCGGTACGCCTGGATTCTTGATAATCATATCTCTGTTCTTAAAATCTTGTATTCTGTGCTCTCCCAATACAAACTTTATGCTTGCCCCGTTTGCGGGGTTAGAATATTTAGAAAGAGCTTTTATTGAAGTCGCTAACTGTTCTTTTGTTTTCAAGTCTGTCACAATCAAATCAGCTCCACACTCGGCCAAGAATTTGGTATAACCAAGCCCTCTACCTAGCATCCCCAATCCCATGATTGTAATTTTCTTGCCTTTAAATTGTTGTTTATAATTTTGCATTTATTTAAATAATTCCAAGATATAGTCCAAGTTTACATTCATCAATAAAATAACTCCATAAAGCAGCATAAATATAACTGGGATATTTTTTTCTATTTGTGAAAGTGGGTAGTACTTGCTACGGTCCTTACCTTTACCCAATATATTCCATTCAGTTTCAAATAATGAAAGTGGCAAATTCTGTTCAGCAGTATGTATGACCTTGAACTTGGCACGATTCAATTGCCTGTACGCACAGATAATCCGATACCAGCAATGACATATTGCAATTCCAGCGATAGGGACAAGTACAAATATCATAGATGCATGTGGGAGTGCCTTTGTCTCTACATAGCCGATTATTCCAATAATAGCAGCATTGAGTCCCAAGAAGAATTCATTGGCTTTATTACGCCTCTCGCTTGTACTATTGAATACATGCACATAAATACGGTACTGCTCCAGGTAATGATCAATATACCTATCAGCAATATCCTTTTTGGTAGGCTTTTTACTCTTGAGTAATAAGTGGTCTATATCGGTAGGTTCCATGGGTCTATTATACCATATTGCTAAAACAACTTTTTAATTCTTCCATGTCGTCAAAATGTGTTTTCGTGCCATTTACTTCTTGGTAATTTTCGTGGCCTTTGCCTGCTAGTAATATATAGTAACTTTTTTTTGCCAATATGCACGCTTTGGTGATTGCTTCACGTCTATCATTAATGATATATACTTTTTGCTCGTTCGACAGACTCAAGGCTTCGTCGGGTAAACCGACTCTCATATCATTTATAATATCTTCTACTTTTTCTGTGCGTGGATTATCAGAAGTTAAAATCAATATATCACTCATCTTATAAGCGATTTGTGCCATGATAGGTCTCTTGGCTTTGTCCCGATCCCCGCCACAGCCAATAACTGTAATTATTTTGCAGACGTCGGACGTCTGTTCCTGCAGACGTCCGACGTCTGCTAATTTCTTAATAGTTTTTAGAACATTTTCAAGAGCATCTGGTGTATGAGCATAATCCACAATTCCTGTTACACCATTCGGGCTTGTGAACGATACAAATCTCCCTGGTGCTGGATCAAGCTTTTTGATTTCCTCTCGGGCAGACTTCTCATCTATACCGAGCAATACTGCTGTGCCTAGAATTGCCAAAACATTTGATTGATTAAAGTCACCAATTAATTTAGTATCTACCTTTCCACTGAAATCTACTTTATTATCACGAGAATAAAAATACTTTTTTGCTTTTGTACTTTCCAACATATATTCCCCGTATTCACTATCTAAATTCGAAAGTGCAAAACAAGTCGATGGTAAATTGGTAAAAAATTCTTTTTTAACTTTGGCGTATTCTTCGATTGTTATGTGGAAGTCTAAATGATCATGAGTCAAATTTGTAAATATTCCTCCAGCGAATTCCAATCCGGCAATTCTTTTCATGTATATAGCATGTGAGCTTACTTCCATAAAACAGTATTCGCACCCCGCTTCCACCATTTGTGCAAGAGTCTGGTTAAGTGTAATTGGGTCCGGAGTTGTACGAGTAGCTTCTACCTCTGTGTCATTTATTTTATTTACTACAGTTCCCATCATACCAGTCTTGAACCTGAGATTGCGGAATAATTTATGAAGAAGTGTCGCAATTGTAGTCTTGCCATTTGTACCTGTCACACCGACTAACTTTAATTTCTTTGATGGGTAATCATAAAAGGCACTTGCAATACACCCCGAAGCTTCGTGTGTATCTGCAACTTTTAAATACGTAATTCCATCTTTATACTCCCTCAAATCTTTTTCATGAACGATAGCCGTTGCACCTTTTGCAATTACATCATTAATGTATTCATGACCATCCGATTTCTCTCCTACAATAGCGATAAAAAGCCCATTTTCAGTTACGAGATTGGAGCTAATAAATATCCCTGAAATCACCGTTTCCTGTGACCCCTTTACCTCAAGAGGCTTAATATCAGTTATAATTTCAAGCAATTTTTTCATTTATGCTAGGGGACTAGGAATCGAACCTAGATTAAAAGCTTCAAAGGCTTCTGTCCTACCGTTAGACGATCCCCTAATATACATATACAAAATACACTAAAAACACAAAAAATACAATTAAATAAGCCCGTCTTAAATAAAGACGGGCTCTTAATAGGTTCAGATATACACTTATAAATACTTCTGTATATCTTTAAATTGTTTATCTCTAGCATCATCATTAACTTTTTTACTTGAAAAAAGTTCAGCAGTCCATTTAATGATTACCAGCATGATTAAGATAATCCAGATATAAAACATGGATGAATAAAGGGATGGCTCAACAGAGTTAATATCAATTTTTCCATAGGTAACATACGCCCGATATGAAAAAAATGATATCCCTAGAATTCTAAGGAAAATTACGAATTTTTTCATATTTCTTGTTTTTTCTTTATTTAAACATAAAAAGAGAAAAGTGGCAAATAAAATTGCCCTGATATTTAATACCAGGGCAAGATTAAAAATTATCCAAAAAACTCTTTGTGTAGGGCCTCTTCGGCTCGTAACAAATCAGCTTTATTCAGGTATACTAATTTCTGACCAGTAAATGCTCCTCCATCTATTTGTAGAGCTTTTACTCCCTCGCGCAATAATGCTCCTGAAATCTGGTGATCAAAATAAAGATCATATTCCGTCCATACTACAGAAAGTATAGCAATATCGTCTATAATCTTTACTATATCTGCTTCAATAGCATTTTTAACCCTACTGATAATTTCAGTATGATAAGGAAAATTATTAGATAGATATTGTAAATCTATTGCAAAGCACATAGTATCAATACCAGTAGGTGCATGGTCAAAAGGAATTTTAAGATCCTTTAGGACTGACAGAGTACGTAATGCCGAACCAACTTCACTGTTCATCATCCTCTTCTCGATAGATAAAATAATAAAATTATTTTTACCTGCTAATCCGATTATTCCCTTAGGTCTTTCTGATATCTCAGGAACAACTAAAGTGCCCATGTTTTCTGGAGTGTTTGGGTTGCGTACCCGCATTGTAATACCTTTCTCAAAAAGTGGGGCAAGAGTGTCCTCATGCACAGCACTCATACCTAAATAAGTTAATTTTCTTAAGTCTGATAGGGTCATTTTTTTTATAATTTGAGGATTAGAATTCTCTAAATTTGGTCTGGCAGTATATATACCACCTACATCTGTCCCCTTGTCATAAATTTTTGCATCAAGTGCTGCCGCTACGATAGCACCGGTAACATCAGATCCGTTAAACGGAAAAGTTTTTACCCTCCCATCCCAATCCTGACCATAGAAGCCTGGAATAATAAATATGTAATTACCCTTACACAATGTACGGATGTGTATATATGATTTTTCATAATTTACAGTACCGTCTTTGTAGAAATAAATACACTCCATTGGGTCAACCATTTTTGCTCTTCTTCCTGTTTTGTTTAGGTAAGCAGTTATCAATCTTCCGTTGAAATATTCACCTAGTCGCAAGACATAATCGCGATACATCCCATTTTTTTTAATTCTTTGAATAACTCCTGATGAGAAGTCATCAATTGTTTCTAGAGCTACATTTAGCTCACCTGCCATCCGGGAAAAAACTTTAAGGACTTCGTTCATTTCGTCTTCCCAAGGTAACCCTTTTTCCATAAGCTCATAAACTCTTTTAAGGTCTTGAGTGATCCTGCCGTGCTCTTTTCCTTCTTCGTCTGATTCTCCTGGTGCAGATACCACAATGTGGTAACAATCGCCTGGCTCAATAATATAATTTATTGATTGAGCCATTACAGAAGATGATTTCAGAGATGATCCACCTAGTTTTGCTACATTTGTTTTCATACTATTCGTTTTTTGTTTTTATTTATTTTTCAAAGGTCTAATCCAGTAAATTCTAAACACGATGTTTAGAGGCTGGGATTTTGGCGCAATTTTTGTGCCGAAATCTCAACCTCCATAGAAAAACGCTCTCATTTGAGAGCGTTTTTCTTTAGAAGTATTTTATACTAACAAGAAGAAAATAAGCTCTCGGCTGAGGCCTTCTTACCCTTATTCAATGTTTTTATAAAATTATTATACATATATTTTACTATACACAATTTGTTTGATTTAGTCAACCCAGAGACTTATAAATAGCAGTATACTATTCAACTATCAGAGTCCCTACCATTCCCATAGCTTTGTGTTTGCCTACTGAACAATAGTATTCAAAAGTACCATCCTTGTCGGCTACAAATGTTACAGTCTCTGTTGTACCCTCTTTGATCTGCTTTGTCGCAACCTTGAATGCATCGATTTTGAAATCATGGAATCCTTGGATATTCTTTAAAGTAAGCTTAACAGTATCACCCTTTTTGACTGTGATAGTACTTGGAGCGAATTTGAAATTAGATCCATCTACTGTAAATTCTTTTACTGTATTTACAACTTTATCATCAGCTTTTACTGTATCATCTGTTACTTCATTTGCCTCTAAATTAGCATCGTCATTAACTTCTGTTTTAGCAGTTTCCTCTACTTTGAAATTCTCTGGTTCGTATGGAGCATTGTTATTCTTGTAAATCATATACCCGCCTACTACCAACACCAATACTACAATTACTAAAATAATTTTTTTATTCATAGAACTTTAATTAAAACTTATAATATAAATATTATACACCAATATCTTTTTTGAGTATATTTACAAGTGCAAGCTCAAGTGGCAATTCTGCAATAAATGCATAGCGTAGACTCTGATATGCATCAAGCAATATAGATAGAGTTCGTGAAGTTATGAATTCAGGCTTGTCTTTTATAATATTACCAATAAATTCTACGTCACGTTTTGATAAAGAGTCCAAGATTTTATTTTTATTATTTGGCGCATAGCGGAGCATAAGTGCGTATCGCAAAGTGGCAAGAATCATTTTAATATAGATTTTCATATCAATATTTTGCATACTAGCGTCACGGATTACTTCATAACCTTTGTCTATATCATTATTTGTAATTGCCAAGATGAAATCTTCAACAAGAATACGCTCAGGTGCACCTGTTACACTTGCGATGTCAGATAAAGATATTTTTTTACCTTTAGCAAAAGAAATTACTTTATCCAAGTTCGATAATGTGTCTCGAAAAGATCCATCACCAATGAGAGCTAGGAGCTCAGCACCACCCTCTTCTAATACATAGCCTTCTTTTTGACTAGTATTTTTGATAACTTCTGCCAAAATCAAATCACTAGGCTTATGAAAGGTGAAAGTCTGACAACGCGAAATGATTGTCTCTGGGACTTTATCAAGCTCGGTCGTAGCAAGAATAAATATCACATGCTCTGGTGGCTCCTCGATAGTTTTCAATAGTGCATTCCATGCCTCTTTTGTAAACATATGCACCTCGTCGAGAATATAGACTTTGTATTTGGAATCAAATGGCAGTGTGCGAATATTCTCACGAATCTCGCGGACATCTTCAATCTTTCTATTACTTGCACCATCAAGCTCATAGATGTCATTCGAGCTTGTGCCGAGCTCACGGGCGATAATACGCGCAATTGTAGTCTTGCCTGTACCGCGTGATCCACATAACAAATACGCATGAGCGACTTTGCCAGCGTCTAGAGCTCCTTTAATAGCGGTCACGATATGATCTTGCCCAATAACATCACTAAAATTCTGTGGTCGGTATTTACGATACAGGGCCATATGACTTTCCTCTTTTTTCATATGATTAGTATACCAAATAAACCATAAGCACCAAAATATGTTTATCCCGTAGCTAGCGAGCAACGGGATTGACATATAATTGTAATATGCCATGATTAAGAAAAAGAGAAAACTCATGAAGAAAAAAGAGGTTTTTGGTGTGGATGGAGTTTACTCACCACCCAAAGAAGAAAAAGATGGGTATCATTTACCTTACAAAAACCCTCCAAAAATTAAAACTGAAGAGGAGGAAAAAGAAGAAGAAAGATCAAAACCCACATTTTTAAAAAGACTTTATAATAAAATAAGAAATAAAAAAGAAGCCTTTTAAAGAATGCAAAAATAACACGAACCGCAATATAAATATAAAATATTGCGGTTTGTTTTATTATTTAAAAAGCTTTAACTGTTTATCTTTAAATAATTCACTATTCTTAGGTAGTTCATCTGGGGCACCAAAATTTTTGTGTAATCTTAATATTCCTCTTCCAAGTTGAATCTCGATTTTGTTTGGAAATTTTTTTTGTATCAAATCTGCCCATTGTTTTACAAATTCTTCCGATTCCCTTTCTTTAGAAGGAAAATGACTTTCCAACTTTTTTAGATTTATATTACGATTATGTTCAGGGAAATAATCAAACTGGGCAAATATCAATCCATTTTCATTTAGCATTTTATACCAATTATTTATAATTCGATTCAATATGGCAGGATTTTTTTTAAACTCTAGTAATGGCCCCATCAATCTAGACATTATTAAATCAACTTTCTTTACTCCTAAATTATTCTCAATTTTTTCGTTTAGTGGTTTCTCATTTAAATCTAATATATCTCCTTCAATTACTGAATGATTGTTATAACTATTATACATCTTATCTGTAGGTAAATTATGAATGTCTTTCAAGCATACACCTGCTGTTTTGTGAAATAAATGTTTTTTATTAAAATCTCCAAATAATTTTGATCCAGATCCACCAAATTCTATTGCATACAATTCCTTATTTTTACTTTTAGAAAGCGTGTCTATTATATACTGAGTAAATGCTTCTCCGTAATCAGAAATTTTGGCTTCATAATTTTTATCAATTGAATCTACATAATTACCTGGGAGTGTTTTTGCAAAGCTACTACCAAACTCGTTTAAATTTGTATCATAATAAGGCCATATCTCTTCATTATGTGAAAATCCCTCTGTAAGTATCTTGTTTTTTTCAACTGAATTTTTTACATTTTCAAAATTATTTTCTTTCATTTTATTATTTAGGAAGTCTTACTTCATTATCTATAGTTCAAATACATGAAGCAATAATGCCATTCTCACATATAGACCGTTCTGAGCTTGGCGGAAGTAGGCTGCTCTTGAATCGCCATCTATCACTGGGTCGATCTCGTTTATTCTTGGCAATGGGTGCATTATAATTGCGTCACCTTTTAGTTTCGCAACATGTTCTGGGGTTAGGAGGAATGAGTCCTTAACTCTCTCAAAATCCTCTGCATTTGCAAATCTTTCTTTTTGCACCCGTGTCATATATAGAACATCCACTTCAGGTAGTGTACCGTTGAGCTCATCGAGCTCTACAAAATCTACATTTCTATCTTGTAAAAATTTCCTATATTCATCGTCCAATTTTAATTCTTTTGGCGAAATAAAATAAAATTTATTATTTGGATAAAGTATGAGTAGTGGCACAAGCGATCGTAGTGTTCGACTATTGAGTACATCACCCACAAATGCGACTTTCAAATTATCTAATCGTCCATGCTCTTTTTGTATAGTGTACAAATCAAGCAATCCTTGCGATGGGTGCTGGTTGGCACCGTCCCCTGCATTGACCACATGAGCTGTTGCTACTTTGGACATCTTCTCGGCTGCACCCATTTCATAATGTCGCATGACAATCGCATCGGCATAGCAAGAAAGTGTCCGCCCTGTATCCTCGATAGTCTCTCCTTTTTGTGCAGAAGAATTCTCCTTGGCATTTTCAGCTGAAATAACTTTCGCACCCAATCGCAAACTTGCTGTCTCGAAAGATAATCTTGTCCGAGTCGAAGGCTCAAAGAATACACAAGCGATAATCTTGCCCTCGAGCGGTCGTTCAATACGAGCACCACTTCGCAAATTATCACAAAGCTCCTTCATCTTTGGCACAGCACCCAATATCTGCTCTACATCATCCTTCGCAAACTGATTTGTATGTAATATATGTCGCATAAAATTTTGTTAATTAATAATAATTACAATTGACTTTGAAAAGCTTTTTCTGCACGCTTATTTTCTCCTAAATAATAAAAAGGGTAATCGGGTGTGTATTGTCTAGAATTCTTTACTTCTGGGGTAACATTTTTAATTTTTCTTGTTTTTAGAAGGTTCAGAAAATTATCTAGTTTATGTACCTTTGGTATATCATAAGAATGTACTCCGGTCACTCGTATTCTGCTTATGTTTATTTTAAGTGATTTTCCATTTGAAAACTTTAATATAATTCCTCGTTGAAGGGAGCCCGCATAACTGCTGAAATCCTCAATTTTTGAATAGCCAAAATAGCCTTTACAATCATTTAATTTAAGTTCACAACTTTTTTTCTTTAGATACTTATATACAACTTTTATAGTTTCTGAATTAATCGATGTTGACTTTGTTCTCATTACTACATAAGATATTCTTACTAAAGCCACCAGAATAGTTATTTGTAATGTGTACAGAAATCCCGATAAAAGTCCTATTATTAAAATAATATAAGCAAAGTAAGCAGGAAAAAAACTACCTCTTATTTCAGAATATTCAAATATAATATTATTTTCAGTTGCAGAATTTTTATTTATTTCCATATTTTAATTCAAATACTCCCTATAACTTTTAATTTCTAAATCATTTATATCGTAATGCGCTAATGCTTTTACGAATGCGCGGGCAAGGTGGAGATCGGTAAAGAGTGGGATTTGATTGTCGACTGTTGCTCTGCGAATACGGTAGCCATCGGTAGTTATTTTATTTATATGCTTGTGAACTGTGTCACTTAAGTTTACAACAAAGGCTACCTTTTTGCCATCGATAATATTTATCACATTAGGGCTACCCTCATGAGCCTTTAACACTACAGTGCAATCTATATTGTGTTTGTTAAAGAATTCGGCAGTAGAATCTGTCGCATAAATTTTGTAACCCAATTTTATAAGCGCACTTGCACCCTCGAGAAACTTGGCTTTGTTCACAAGTCCTCCAAGCGAGAATAGTACAGCCTTTTTATTGAAATCAAATTTGTTTGCCGAGAGTACCGATTTGAGTAATGCTTCATCGTAATCTTTACCGAAACATGCCACCTCTCCAGTCGAAGACATCTCTACTCGTAATACTGGATCGGCACCGAGTAATCTTGAGAAGGAGAATTGTGAAGATTTGACCACCACAGAATTCGGATAAATAAATTCGTGTTTTGTTGCCTTGCCAAAAAATGCATCCACAGCCATCTCTGGGAAATTGGCATCCATAGCTTTGGAAAGTAATGGAAATGTTCGCGACGCACGGACATTGACCTCGATCACCATAGGACGATTGTCTTTCACAAGGAATTGGATATTGAATGGTCCAGTTATATTTAATTCCTTTGCAATTTTCTTGGAAATTTCACGAAGCTGGAATTCAGTTGATGCATACACGCGCTGTGTTGGATACACGATCGTTGCGTCTCCAGAGTGCACACCTGCATTCTCTACATGCTCGGATATTCCATATATCATTAGTTCCCCTTTTTGCGCCACTGCATCGAATTCGAGCTCTTTGGCATTCTCTACGAACTTCGAAATTGTTACAGGATATTCAGGTGATAAAACTGCCGCCTTTGATACGAAGTCATCAAGCTCAAATTTGTTGTAACAAATACGCATTGCAGCACCCGAAAGCACATAAGACGGGCGCACCAATACAGGATAGCCCTCAACATCAGCAAATTTTTCGGCACCGGCTTTATTAGCAAAGCTCTGCCAATGTGGTTGCGCGATATCAAGTTTATCAAGCAGTGTCGAGAATTTATTGCGGTCCTCTGCGCGGTCTATATTCTCTGCACTAGTACCCAATATGTTGTATCCTTCGCGTGCTAATTTATTTGCTAGATTGTTTGGCCTCTGTCCTCCAACAGAGATTATCAACCCAAGTGCCTTCTCAAATTCATAAATATCCGCGACAGTTTCAAAAGAAATATTTTCGAAATATAGTCGGTCCGACATATCATAATCGGTCGAGACGGTTTCCGGATTACAGTTTACAATGATTGATTGCTTTTTATGTTTCTTGAGTGCAAGCGCGGCGTTCACACTAGACCAGTCGAATTCTACCGATGATCCAATATGGTAGGGGCCTGAGCCAAGTACTGCTACAGCATTGGCGCCAAGTGGTAATACATCGTTGTGAGAGCCATGATATGTCAGATAAAGGTAATTTGTCTTGGCTGGAATTTCCCCAGCTAGTGTATCGATTTGGAATATACTTGGTAACACCTTCAAATTTTTGCGGATTTTTCTGATTTCGAATTCTGTTTTGCCACATAGTTGGCCAATCTTTTTATCAGACAATCCAACTTGTTTGTAGTTCAGCATTAATTCATGAGTAAATTTTGTATTTTTACTTATTTGCTTTTCTGTTTTTATAATATTTGCTAGGCGATATAAAAACCAATTATCAATACCGGTAATTTTATGAACTTGCTCCACACTCATGCCACTTTGCATTGAGCTTGCAACTGCAAAAAGTCTGTTTGGTGTCGGAGTATTCAGATATTTTGTAATCTCATTCTTGTCTTTAAAAGCATTGTCAGTAATACTCTCTAGATTTCCCGACTGCATCCGCACCGCTTTCCCAAGTGCTTCTTCAAATGTTCGTCCAATCGCCATGACTTCACCGACTGATTTCATCGCACTACCAATCTGCTCCTCTGCTCCTTTGAATTTGACCAGATCCCAGCGAGGCATCTTGACCACCACATAATCGAGCGCCGGCTCAAAGAAACTTTGAGTCACTTCAGTGATTTTATTTTTGATTTCGAGCAAGCTCTTGCCGAGTGCCAATTTCGCTGCTACATATGCCAGTGGGTATCCTGTAGCCTTACTTGCAAGTGCTGATGAGCGAGAGAGTCGAGCATTGACTTCGATCACATAATAATCTGGCTCACCATTATCTTTTGGCTTTGGATTGAGTGCATATTGCACATTACACTCCCCTACAATTTTCAAACTCTTCACAATCTTGATACTTACATCACGCAATCCATGATACTCGTCGTTGGTCAAAGTCTGGCTTGGTGCAATCACGATCGAGTCCCCTGTATGGATTCCAAGTGGATCGAAATTTTCCATATTACAAACTGTAATCGTATTGTCGAATTTATCACGAACAACTTCGTATTCGATTTCTTTGAAATGATGCAGATATTTCTCAATCAAAACTTGGTTCGAGATTGCAAGTGCACCTTCTACAATATCTTTGAGTTCTGTATCGTTATATGCTACTCCCGATTTCTGACCACCGAGTGCAAATGCTGCACGCACCATAAGTGGGTATCCAATATGATTTGCAATTTTTTCAGCCTCCTTGAAATTGGTGGCAGTTCCAGATGGTGGGACAGCAACTCCCAATTTACGCAAATGGTCAGCAAACAATTG
This sequence comes from Patescibacteria group bacterium, assembly GCA_030916965.1. Classification (GTDB taxonomy): domain Bacteria; phylum Patescibacteriota; class Minisyncoccia; order Phycocordibacterales; family UBA9973; genus UBA8515. Next base: position 44,576 of record JAUPVQ010000030.1, on the reverse strand, counting down.
ACGGTCTTCAGTAAGCTCAATCGATGCTACGGGGCTACCAAGTACATCAACCTTATATTTTTTCAAAATACCTTTGGATTCCAGAATTAGTCCACAATTGAGCGCTGTCTGTCCACCAAAAGAAAGCATGATGCCGTCTGGGCGCTCCTTTGCAATAACCTTCTCTACGAAATAGTCATTGACTGGCAGGAAATAAACTTCGTCTGCAAGATCTTTCGAAGTTTGATATGTCGCAATGTTTGGATTGATAAGTATAACTCGAATTTTTTCCTCTTTGAGGGCTTTGATAGCCTGCGATCCTGAGTAATCAAATTCTCCGGCTTCGCCAATCTTGAGCGCACCAGATCCCAAAACCAATATTTTTTTGTATGTTTTATTTTTCATATTATATTTTGGCTATTTTAAAGAAGTAATCAAAAATCCAGTCAGTGTCGTTGGGTCCGGGAGTTGCCTCAGGGTGGAATTGTACACTCATTATTGGTAGAGTTTTGTGGATAATACCTTCATTTGTATTGTCATTGGCATTTGTAAACCAGACTTTGAAATCTTTGGGAATCTTTTTTACAGCAAAACCATGATTTTGTGTTGTCAGGTAGCAACTATTCGTCCCCGCAAGTACTACTGGTTGATTTTGACTACGGTGACCGAATTTCATTTTGTATGTTGTACCACCACATGCCAAAGTGAGGATTTGATTACCCAAACAAATTCCAAATGTTGGAATTTTTTTAGCTATAATTTTCTTCACATTTTTAATAGTTGCTTGTACTTTTTGTGGATCGCCAGGACCATTGGATATAAGCACAGCATCGAACTTAATATCGAGATTCATTACATCTGTATCCCAAGGCACAACCACGACTTTCATATTGCGAGCCACTAGCCTCTTGATTATATTTTCTTTATTACCACAATCTATAACTACAACAGTCTTTTTGCCTTTTATATTGTAAGTTTTTATAGTCTTTGTACTTACTTCGGCTGCTAGATTACGCTCGTTTGGATCCTCAAAATTAATTTTCTTATTATTAAAAACAATTTTTCCCAATTTAGAGCCCTCCATGCGGAGCTTTTGTGTTAGAGCGCGAGTGTCCTTGATCTCGAGTGCCGGAATATTTTCGGATTTAAGCCACGCTGCTAGAGACATCTTTGATGTTGAATGCGATGGAGTCTCGTTGTAAGTCGATACTATCAACCCTGTAATTTGGATTTTCTCAGATTCCCATTTACTTTTATCGGGCACACCGTAGTTGCCAATCAAAGGATACGTCATCACAAGTATTTGCCCAGCAAAAGAAGGATCAGTAATTGCCTCAGGATATCCTACCATTCCTGTTGCAAAGACCACTTCACCAGATACAGATTGTTCCGCGCCGAAGCTTACTCCCTCGTACACACTTCCATCTTTAAATTGTAATTTATTTTTTTTATTTTTCATATATTTCTTGTCCGGTATCAAGCTTTGCTTTGATACGGGATACCTTTGATTATTGTTGCTACCACACTCCCTGGGAATTCTACTCCTAGGAACGGCGACCATTTACATTTTGTTTTCAAATTCGCACTCTCTATCAGGATCTTTTTATTCATATCTATCACTGTGAGCGATCCTACAAATCCTTCTTCGATCCTTCCATATTTATTCGTCGTGCATTCATTTATAAATTTGGCTGGATTCTCCGAGCATACTCGAGTGATTTCTTGTGGGGTAAAATTATGTTCTTTAATTAGCCACGCCACTATGTTCCCATAAGTATCCAGATGTGTGAGCCCCGATATCCCTTTCTCTTTCTCATCTCGCGTATGCGGTGCATGGTCTGTACCCAGCTGATCTATATCTCCATTCTTTAGTGCTTGGATCAAGTACAATCTATTCTCTATTGTCTGCCTTATAGGTGGATTCACTTGGAACAATGTGTGATTACTTTCTGTAAACATACTCTCGTCGAAATACAAATGGTGCGGAGTCACTTCTACAGTTACATTTACCCCTCTTTTTTTTGCATCAATAATCATCTCTACGCCTTCCTTTGTAGAGCAGTGACAAATTCGGCCTTTCAAATTATATTTCTCTATCAATTCAAGTGCGAAATCTACAGCCAAAATCTCGGCCTCAGGTGGGCGCTTGTGTTCGTGTGTATCTCTATCACAACATTCATTGAGAGTCGCTGGGTCTTCACAATGAAAACTTATATTTTTACCTTCGTATTTTGCTAAAGCATTTTCCAAATCTTCGCGCGTTGCGAAGAACAAATCTCCTATCGATTGCCCCATAAAAACTTTGTATGGCACATTTTGTGCAAGTGGATTTGTTTGCTGTCCTATACCAGCATAAAGTATTATTTCTACATCAGATTTTTTTGTAAGTTCCTTTTTTATATTGTAGCTCTCATCATCAACTGGAGGCACCGGATTATTTGGCATTTCAGCAAATGCTACCACTCCGCCATTTATCGCAGCCTCGCCCGCAGTTACAAAATCTTCTTTATATATTTGTGTACCACTCTGATCTTCACGAGCATGGACATGGAGATCAATAAACCCAGGGAAAATTAATTCATCTTTAAATACAACATCAGCAACGCCAGTCGGTTCAGCAACTTTTGTGATAATTCCGGAATCATCAATCTCGATCCGTCTTCGATTTTGCCCCTCTGTATTTACAATGATTCCTTCAATAGTTGTCATATATTTTAACTAAAATAAAAGCCCCATGATAGGGACTGAATAGAATTAATAAAACTGGTGAAATATTTAATTTTTGAAAAACAAAAAACCTGCTTTTGAGTATGATATGTTGGTTTTTGCATTTCTGTATACATTAAGGGTTATTATAGCACAACCCTCAAATTCTCCAAAAACTTATCCACAATGTGCATTTTCCCAAACAAAACCAAATCTTGACACAAATCTATATATATAGTAAATTAATAAAAAACAACTAAATATTTAAATAATATGAAAAAATTAAACGCATTAACTAAAAATGAAGTTTTGGAGTTCCATTTACCAAACACTTGGTACAACTTCCTTTCATCCTTCGCCTCTGAATTCAAAAAAGGGTTAGATCAATTTATTCAAGTTCAAATAGGCAAACATGACAATAAATTAACCGTAAATGTATCGAATTTATTTAGTAACTACGGAGAAATAACAGAAAAGGAAAAAACTAATTCAATGGAAGGTGAACGATACGGGTATTCTTTCAAAATTGGTAAAGTAAATCATGTGATTAAAATTGATTTTGAGTATTACAATACATCAGGTTTTTCAGTTGATTTCATTAATGGAGACGATTATTTTTCAGCAGACACAAATATGGAAAAACTCTTTTCAAATGAAGTTTTAGAGTTATGTTCAAACTGGATTCTAACAGCTGAACTACCTGAAAATTTTGAAGAAGTATTCAAAGCCAAAGGTAAATCTGTAGCAAGTTAAATTCATTTAAAATTCTTTTTTAAAAAATATCAATGACTCGATTCTGTATAGGATCGAGTTTTTGTTATTTACCTAATCGCTATATAACAAACTTTTTCCATTTAACAGACGGCCGTCTCTTAAATGCAAATTACAAATATCTTATTTATTTCTAGAAATTTTAAAAGCTTTCATAAACCTATTTTCCCCTTCAATTGAATCAGCAATAATATACATTACTTCATAGTTGAGTTTAAAATTTGATTTTATCAGTGTGACCAATTCATTACATTCATAAGGATAGACCCAAACACTGCCTTGCACCTGAATAAAACCAATTTTCTTTAAATGAAAACGGAGTGTATTCCTTGTTTTTCTTTTAACTTCAGGAATATCAAAAATCACAATATGCCACTTACCATCCCAAACTTTATTTATAATTGTTTTATTATTTATATTAAATATATTTTCCTTCAAATATTGTTTGCCATTTTCGGTGAGCTTTGCAACAACCATACCATTTTTATTTATAAATCTTATAAGTCCTTTTTCTTTTAAACGATCAAAAATTATTGGCATTTCGGATTTCTGTCGAGCAGTTTCAAAAATTTCAGACCAAGTTTCGTCATATAACTTTTTATTAGCAAATTGGATTTTACTAACACCCAAAAGAGTCTTCAAGATTTCTTTCTCAATAGAACCTACCCTATAACCATTATAATATTTTGGAGACATATTTCTATTATACTACAATTTATTAATACTTCCATTTAAGGGACGGCCGTCTGTTAAATGTAAGTTGTTATAATTTTAATATATTTGGGTTACTTTAAAAACTCATTTATTATATTTTCTACTTCTAGGGCTCTATTTGTTTCCATCAATTTTACTCTCAATTCTTTGGCACCCGGGAATCCATTCACATACGCTTTGTAGTGCTTTTTCATAATTGAGAAGCTTTTTATATCACCAAGGAGTTCCTCATACAGTTTTGTATGCTCTACTAATGTTTGCAATTTTTCTTTTATTGGAACTTCAGAGATTGTGTAGCGGTCAGTGCCCTGCCACTTCTTCATCCATTTTCTCGGCAGAATTTTTGCTAGTAGTACATTCATTTTCTTTGGGCGTTTTACTATTACCCTGTTGTGATCAAAGATCCATGGATTACCAAATACTGCACGGCCAATCATAATGCCGTCGCAACCCGTTTGTTTTGCAAGTTCATATCCATGCGCAATATCTACCACATCACCATTACCGATAATTTTTGTCTTCACACCCATTTTGTCGCGAATTTTTACAACCTCTTTCACATGCTCCCAGCGTGCCGGTACAGACGACATTTCTTTGCGAGTACGAGCATGCACAGTAAGAGTCGCAATATCTTGCGACAGTAGATGTGGTATCCAACTTTCAATTTCGATTTTGTTATACCCAACGCGAGTTTTAACAGAGACTGGAATATCCTTCCCCGCATCTTTGATTCCATCTTTTGCAGCTTGAATAATCAAGGCTGAAATATCAGGAGTCTTTATCATTGCAGCTCCTGCGCCCTGCTTCTCTATACTTTTATCCGGACAACCCATGTTGATATCAACACCATCGAATCCTAATTCCGCGCAAAGCTTGGATGCTATATGCATTTGCTCCGGATGCGAAGAGAAAAGTTGCGCCACAATTGGGTGCTCACCGGGAGTATATTCTAGATCCCTTTTGAGTACTTCCCGTCCTGCACTTGCAAGTCCATCTGCCGATACGAATTCTGTCCAGAAGACATCAGGGCCCCCACCGGGCTCTCCATGACGAGAACATTGTGCAATAATCCGGCGAAAAGCAGGGTCCGTAACATCGGCCATTGGCGCGAGTACAAAGAAAGGCTTTGGCAATTTTTCCCAGAAGTTATTCATGTGTTATTGAAATTTATATAAAACTTTATTACTAAAGCGCAAATCAATATACAACAATTTATCAAGTTTAGTCATAATTTCATCTTTGAATTCTTGCTTCTTCATTGCTGAAGCTAAATTATTGAATATAGTTGATAATTCATTTTCTTTTTTAAATAAAACTTTTGGCTCAGTGCCGTCCGATCGAGCCTTTAGATGAAATGCATAACTCTCCTCATTTGCCATCGTAACCGATACAGGGTCGAGACCAAGCTCTATCAAGCCATCCATAAATGAAATAATCTGATGAAAATTTTCTTTATCCATTACATTTTGGCCAAGAATTTCTGCATTTGCATCAAGTGGTATATAAAATTTAAAATAAATATTCCCTGAAAAATACGGTGCAATGTCAAAAATATATCCATCTGAATTGATAAAATAACAATTCTCCCCGACATCCTCGTTTTTTTCAGGCAGATCTGCCCCACAATACATATATGATCCTGTACGTTCGCCAATGTTTACAATCAATGTGTTCAAGCCATCTAATTTGATTTCTAGAGTCTCAATTCTTGGAAAGGTAATCTTTAAATCTTTTTCTAAGAATGTTTTAGGGTAAATAAAAGAATTATTCTTCGCAAATAAATAAATATACTTCCCTGCCAAATCCTCTTTAATCCTCCTATCTACTTCATTATTGTCTATTATATGTGTACCATTTACTACTACATTCTTAATAACAATCTTGTTGTAATTTGAGAGATAGGACAATCCAGCGATTATAGAAATAAATAAAATAAAAAAAAGTATGCTTAAACGAATGTTGCGCTTTTTACGCTTGTGAGCCATCTCGACTATCTTTGGCGATGTAGTGATGCCACGCTTATCTTTATACATAATATTATTATTTAATTATATCTTTACCAAAATATTTTTGTAGCACTTGTGGAATTTTTATACTTCCATCAGCTTGTTGGAAATTTTCTATCATGGAGACAAGAATTCGAGGTGTTGGGATAGCAGTACAGTTTAGTGAGTGAGTATAGTGCATCTTGCCCTCATCATCTTTGTAGCGGATACCAAGTCGTCGTGTTTGGAAATCATGGAAGTATGAAGCCGAAGATATCTCGCGATACTTCTCCTCTTTTGGTACCCACAAATTTGTATCAAACATCTTTACCTTACCGAAACCCATATCTCCTGTGCAGGCATCTACAACTTCGTATGGTATACCGAGTGATTGGATAAATTCCTCTGTATTTTTCTGGACTTCATTGTGGTACTTCACAGACTCAGCATGATTGCCTTCGCATAGTATTACTTGCTCAAATTTGTAGAACTCATGCACGCGGATCAAGCCTTTGACATCTTTTGCATGGCTACCTGCTTCGAGTCTGAAGCATGGCGAGAACCCAAGCATCTTGATTGGTAAATTTTTCTTATCTATTACCTCATCCATATACATACCCATCAGTGGCACCTCCGATGTTCCTACGAAATATGTATCATCTTGAGCTTTGTAAATGTCAGCTTCGCCTTGTGGTATAAATCCACAACCAAGAAGTGCTTCCCGTCTAGTATTAATTGGTGGAATAATCGGGTTAAAACCTTTTTCACCCCAGAATTCCAGAGCATAATTCCAAATAGCAAAACACAATTTCACTCCCTCACCCATAAGGAAATATCCACGGAACCCATGGACTTTCGTACCACGCTCTACATCGAGCATGCCGAGCTTGGTCATTATTTCCATATGATCCTTCGGTTCGAAGTCAAAAATTGGTTTATCTCCCCATGTACTAATCACAACATTGTCGTCTTCCGAAAGTCCTTCTGGGGCACTTGGGTCTGGGACATTTGGAATTTTAAGCATTAGGGACTGCCACTCTATCATCACATTTCGAAGGGCTTCTTCTTTTTCTTTTAGATCATCTTTGATTAAACGCATTTCCTCTATAATCTGGTTTCTTACCGCCTCATCCTTCTCTGTACTAATAGTGAAATTCATTTTCTTTTGCTCGAAACGCAAATTCTCTACAACGGCAAGCATTTCTAATCGTTTGTCGTCTATTGCAATAAGCGCGTCAATATCCACCTCAATATGCTTCTTTTTAGCACCCTCGGCAACTACATCCTTATTTTCTCTGATGAATTTAATATCTAACATATACCCAGTATATAAAATAATGATACAATATACAAATATATGGAGGATGTTGTAAAACTCAAACTAGAGGAATTTCCAAAAGCACTTTTGGAAATTCCTCAGCCACCTACCCAACTTTTTATGCGCGGGCATTTGCCACCGAGCGATTATATATATTTGGCAGTTGTTGGCTCGCGGAATTTCACAACATACGGTCGCGAAATTTGCGAGAAGTTAATTGCAGGGCTGGCAGGATATCCTATCGTCATAGTCTCGGGCCTTGCACTCGGCATAGATACCATTGCCCACCGTGCAGCACTCAAAGCAGGACTCATTACCATGTCGATGCCGGGCTCTGGGTTGGACAATGAAGCACTGTACCCCCGATCAAATATAAAATTGGCTCAAGAAATAGTAGATAGTGGTGGATGCCTAATATCTGAATTCAAACCAGATGAAAAATCCCACATTTATTTCTTCCCTCAGCGCAATCGCCTCATGGCAGGAATTTCCAAAGCCGTACTAATCATTGAAGCCCAAGATAAATCCGGCACGCTCATCACTGCGCGCATGGCGGTAGATTACAATCGTGATGTACTAGTTGTACCAGGGTCAGTATTCTCGGACAATTCCAAAGGTACCAACAATCTAATCCGCCAAGGTGCAACTCCTGTAAGCACAAGTGCAGAGCTACTCGATGCACTAGGATTCCAATTAGAAAAGCCTAAACAGACCGATGCAGAAAAATACGCTGACTGTGGCAAAGATGAAATGATAATTTTGAAATTATTAAACGAACCAAAAGAACGCGATGTATTAATAAGAGAAAGCGGAATGGATGTAGTAAAAATAAATTCCTTACTTTCAATAATGGAAATAAAAGATTTGATAAAAGAAGAATACGGGGAGATAAGAAAAATTTAAACAAAAAGAAACCCGCCGAAGCGAGTTTGCTTTGGCGGGTTAAATTTTTTAATCCCTGTGATGTTCAGGGCGGGCATAATATTGCTTATCGTCCATCTGACAAATCTCTAACCATTCGTTGAGTTTATCAAGATTGAACCTATAAACCGCTAAATCCCTATGCTCATATTCCATACCCTGTCCGTCATCTGAACAAGAGTAAGTATATATAGCAATGTGAGAAGCACTGCAAGTTTCTGTTCTCCATTCAGTTTCTTCTTCGGTCAAAGCACTTTTTATTGCTAAGCCTAAAGGAAACTCATCAAGGGTAAGGATTTTTGTTAATCCATATTCCCAATCCCATAAATACACAGCATATGAGACTGATGAAGATGCTGGATGAAAACTGCTTGAACTGTGTTTGTAAAATTTTGCAAAAGGAATTTCACCTTCTGGATATTCTACAAATGCGTTCAATTTTTTTGCTAATCTTGAAAGAGCAAGTTTGCCAAGTTTGTTAACGGAAATCATTATTAATGTACATATTTTCTTCCCAGTACCATAAGGGAATATTTTATTTGAGAGAAATAAACAACTCAGAAATTTATTTGCTTTTACCATTCTGCGAGTTTTCCATTCTCGCTATATCTACTAATTTAAAGAAGTAGCGCAACTTATTTGTAGATTATAGCACAATTTATGCCTATTTGTCAATAGTAAAAAGAGCTTCAAAATTAAGGGTAGATTTGCAAAAATATTTAGTTTCGTGTAATACTGTGGTTCATGAATCCCGTAGTAGAAAATGGCATAGCCATAATGTGCGGGGTAAAATGAGAGTTATCTTTATTTATTGGAGTAATATTACTATTTAATTTAAATTGAAAAGGGCGAACACATAATGCCATTTTTCACTATCGGGATGAAGTTATTAATTGTTGAGTCGCCTAGCAAAGCAAAGACGATCGAGAAGTATCTCGACGGTGCTTATACTGTGCGTGCATCTGTTGGTCACGTGCGTGATTTGCCGAAGTCCAACAAGAAGGCAATTGATATTGATAAAGGATTCCTCCCCCACTACGAAATCTCAAAAGGCAAAGAAAAAGTTGTCAGTGAATTGAAGCACCTTGCCGAAGGTGCAAAAGAAATAATGCTTGCAACCGACCCGGACCGCGAAGGAGAAGCAATCGCTTGGCATATAGAAGAATTACTCAAAGAAGACAAGAAGATCAAAGCTCCGATAAAGAGAGTTACCTTTCATGAAATTACAAAGGAAGCTGTGGAAGTTGCTCTCAAAGAGCCACGCGATATAGATACCAACTTGCGTCGCGCCCAAGAGGCGCGCCGCGTGCTCGACCGCCTTGTCGGATACGATCTATCAGGAATTATTTGGAAGAAGGTTCGCTATGGACTATCTGCCGGCCGAGTGCAATCCCCTGCGCTTCGTATCATCATGGAGCGTGAGCGCGAAATCCGTGCTTTTATTCCAGAGCAATATTTCACACTCGAAGGACTTTTCGAAACAAACAAAAAAGACAAGATTACACTTTCTTGTGTAGAAGAACCTCGCGATCAAAAAATTGTTGATAATATTATTGCCCTCGGTGAAAAAGAAAAATGGTTTGTCAAAGATCTGAAAGCAAGCGAGCAGAAGCGCAGTCCTCGTGCACCATTTACCACAAGTACACTCCAACAAACTGCATCTTCTCGACTCGGCTTCTCGCCATCACGCACAATGCAAGTCGCACAGAAATTGTACGAGGCTGGATTCATCACATACATGCGTACAGATAGTACCAATCTTTCCGCTGTTGCTCAAACACAAATTTTAAATATTGTTGAAAAGAAATATGGTAAGGAGTACGCCGAAGCGAGATCCTATAAGACTAAATCAAAGAATGCCCAAGAGGCCCACGAAGCTATCCGTCCTTCACATGTGGAATCAATGAACGAAGGTCACAATGATGAACAAAAGAGATTGTACCGATTAATCTGGGAGCGAACAGTGTCATCACAAATGGCTGATGCTAAATTGATGAAGACGAAAATTGTTGCCAATATCAAAAACGGTGACATACCAGATTTCACAGCCAATGGTTCACGAGTACTTTTCCCTGGATGGCTTGCAGTCGATACCGAAGCTCGTGGCGAAGATGTAGAATTGCCTTTGGTAGAAATAGGTCAAGATTTGAAAATGCTTGAATTGAAAAGTACAGAGAAATTCACCGAGCCTCCAAACAGATACACCGAAGCAGGCCTAGTCAAAGAGCTAGAATCTCGTGGTATTGGTCGCCCGTCTACTTATGCATCTATTATGCGTACAATAGAAGAGCGCGGCTATGTCGAGAAACAAGGGCGTACATTATATCCCACAGACACAGGAGATGTAGTATCAAGCTTTCTAGAAAATAATTTTGCTGAATATATTAGCGACACGTTCACAGCCGAGATGGAAGACAAGCTCGACGATATAGCCAATGGCGACCGTGAATATGTTAAAACCCTCAAAGATTTCTACACACCATTCGTAAAAGATGTTAAGGAAAAAGACAAATTAGCCAAGGCTACAAATATGGGAGAGGCAGACCCAAGTATGCGTTGTCCTAAATGTGATGGCGATATGATTATAAAATTGTCTCGAACAGGCAAATTCCTTTCTTGTGCCAATTACCCAGGATGTGTAGGTGCAAGAAAAATTGATGGTACAGAACTAGAAGGTCCCAAAGACATAGGCAAGCCTTGTCCAAAATGCGGAACTGCAGTCGAGGATTCAGGTCTAGATAAAAATGGCAAGAAAAAAAGAAAGAGTACAAAGGTAGTTGAGCTCGGTCGCCTAATGCAACGCGAAGGGAAATTCGGCGCATTCGTGGCCTGTTCTCGTTATCCAAAATGCAAATACGTAGAGCAAGATGAAGAAGAGATGAAAAAGAAAATGACAACTGTTGTCTGCCCTGTTTGCAAAAAGGGCAACATGATGGAGCGTCGAGGACGATTTGGAATATTTTACTCTTGCTCCAATTACCCTGATTGCAAAAATGCGATCAAGGCCAAACCAACAGGCAATATTTGTGAATTCTGCCAAAGTCTAATGATGGAAGGTACAAAAACTATTCCTGAGAGATGTAGCAACAAAATGTGCAAGAATCATAACCCTCACAAAATTGGTGAGAATCTAAAAAACAACAAAAAATAAACTTTACGGAATTTTGTGTTAATATAAAAATATGAAATACGATATAAAAGATATAAAGCTTGCAGATGCTGGACTTACTCGCATCAAATGGGCCGAGTTAGATATGCCGGTATTGCTTGGCATAGCAGAGGATTTTAAAAAATCAAAACCATTTAAAGGTATTACAATTTCAGCATGTCTACATGTCACAGCAGAAACAGCCAATCTGATGATAGCGCTTCGTGATGGTGGTGCAAAAGTTGCTTTATGCGCGTCAAATCCATACTCAACCCAAGACGATGTCGCAGCAGCACTAGTCAAGAATTACAAGATTCCAGTTTTTGCTATCAAAGGTGAGAGCAACAAACAATATTTTTCTCATTTAAATGCTGTGCTTGATATCAAGCCCGATATCACAATGGATGACGGAGCAGATCTCGTAGGTGAATTACATACAAAAAGAAAAAATGATATCAAAAAGATAATTGGTGGCACAGAAGAGACAACTACAGGAGTTACTAGACTCAAATCTATGCAGAAAGAGGGTGCACTACTATTCCCTATTGTTGCAGTCAATGATTCAATGACCAAGCACTTTTTTGACAATCGTTACGGCACAGGCCAATCAACTCTCGATGGTATTATACGTGCTACCAATAAACTGATTGCGGGTTCAATATTTGTAGTTGCTGGTTATGGATGGTGTGGCAAGGGTCTTGCAATGCGAGCTCGTGGTATGGGTGCAAATGTAATTGTCACAGAGATTGATCCCGTCAAAGCCCTCGAAGCATTTATGGATGGGTTCCATGTTATGAAGATGACCGAGGCTGCAAAAAAGGCAGATTTTATTTGTACTGTTACCGGTAATATAAATGTAGTTGGGGCAGATGTATTCAAAACGATGAAAGACGGTTGTATTATTTCCAATTCTGGCCACTTCGATGTAGAAATAGACCTAGTAGCACTAAACAAAATTTCCAAAAATAAAAAAACTCTTCGCGACTCTGTAGAGGCCTACAATCTAAAAGATGGTAGAACAATATTCGTACTTGCTGGTGGACGCTTGGTCAACCTCGGTAGTGCTGAGGGCCACCCAGCATCTGTGATGGATATGAGTTTCGCCAATCAAATACTTGCAGTTGATTTCGTCTTGAAAAATAGAAAAAATCTAGAGAATTCTGTATATGTACTTCCTGAAGAATTGGACAACAAAATCGCCATGTTGAAACTAAAAAGCTTCGATGTCAGTATCGACAAATTAACTGAAAGACAAAAAGAATACATTTCCGGCTGGTTAGAAGGTACAAAATAGTTTATATGTCCAAAAAGTCAAAAATTCTTGTTTGTGGCTCAGTTGTTATAGACATAATTTCAAAAAAGAAATTTTATGGCGGCACTGCCGGCAATATTGCATATGGCTTAGGGCAGATGAAGGCTCGTCCTCTACTTTTTTCATTGGTTGGTAAAGATTTCAATAAAGAATACGGACCCCATCTAGCAAAAAATGGGGTCGACTTGCAAGTTCGCACAGACAAAAAGATGAATACTGCAAATTTCTCTTATTCAATCCTGGAGAAAGGTAGCTCAAACGAGATCTGGGAACCAAACGCATATGTAAATATAAACAAACTCTCAATACTGGAAACTGTAGATATTAAGAAGCTCAAAGATGTAAGTATCGCAATTTTTGCTCCTGGTAATCCAGAAAGTACATACAATCATTTATTAGAATTCAAGAATTTTGCACCAAAAGCCCAAATAATTTTCGACCCAGGCCAAATGATAAATTATTATTCCAAACAGCAGTTTATAAGCTGTATGAACCTAGCTGACATTTTAATATTGAATAATAATGAGTATGGGAAAATCTCAAAAATACTAGACAAGGATCTTGTGAAATTTTTTACTAATTCAAACAAGACAATTATAAAAACAAGTGGTGCAAACGGAAGCAACATTTATAATAAAAGCAAGATCACTAATATAAATGCTCCTAAACCAAAACAAGTACTAGATGCGATGGGAGCAGGAGATGCATATCGCGCTGGTATGATATACAAACTTTGGCAAGGGAAATCTATTACAGCTGCATGCAAATTCGGAGCTACAATTGCATCAATAAATGTAGAATATATAGGTTGCCAATCATACAAAATCCAAAAAAAATTATTGTAGTCTAGCTTTGTATCTAAGCTTAGCTTAGGCTATAATGTAAATATGACAAATATCGAAGAAATATTTAATTATATGCCTAATGTAAAAGAGTCCAACAAGACTCTGATTAAAAAGGCTTATGATTTTGCAGAGAAGGCTCATCTTGGCCAACTCCGCAACTCTGGAGAACCCTACTTTATACATGTATTTGAAACAGCCAAAACGCTCGCTCGTGTAGGAATGGATACAAAAACGATTGTAGCAGGATTCCTACATGACGTTATCGAAGATACAGAAGTTACAGAAGAAGAGCTAGGAAAAGAATTCGGTGAAGAAATCGTTACACTAGTAAATGGTGTTACAAAGCTTGGAGCAATGAAATATCGTGGCCATGAAAGGCACGTTGAGAGTCTAAGGAAATTTTTCCTAGCTATGGCCAATGATTTACGAATACTAATTATCAAACTTGCTGACAGATTACACAATGTTAGTACATTGCAACATGTTCGTCCCGACAAACAGAAGCGTATAGCCCTCGAAACTATCGAAATTCATGCCCGGCTAGCTGATCGTATAGGTATGGGTAAGCTCAAAGGAGAACTTGAAGATGGAGCTTTTCCATATGCATATCCAAAAGAATACGAAGAAGTTAGCAAACTAATGGCAAGTAAATCTGAAATAAATCAAAAAGAATTACAAACTGTTGCTTGTGAGCTAAAAAAAGAATTAGCTAAACAAAAAATAACATTCCTAGAAATAAGCGAACGAGCAAAACATAAATATAGCTTGTGGCAAAAATTAATCAGATACAACATGGATATCGACAAGATCTATGATCTAATCGCTCTACGTGTAATTGTCGAGAATGTAGAAGATTGCTATCGAGTGTTGGGCTTAATACACAGTATTTGGCGTCCACTACCAGGAAGAATCAAAGACTATATCGCTACTCCGAAACCAAATGGGTATAGGTCACTTCATACTACAATATTCACTGGTAATGGTGCACTTGTCGAAGTTCAAATCCGTACACCTGAAATGCACGCAGAAGCAGCCTATGGTATTGCGGCACATTTTATATACAAAGATAAAACAAAAAGAAAAACAACAAATAAACCAGAAGATATAATCAAAAACTTGGACTGGGTTGATGGATTAAAAGAACTTCATAAGAATGTAAACGAACCCGAAAAATTTATAGAGCATTTAAAGGCGGATTTATTCCAGGACCGTATATTCGTATTTACTCCAAAGGGTGATGTTGTAGATTTGCCAATAGATTCATGTCCAATTGATTTTGCATATTCTATACACTCCGACATAGGCGACCATGCCCAAAGCGCAAAAGTGAACGGTAAGATCGCTACTCTTTTTACTAAACTACAAAATCATGACGTTATAGAAATAAAAACTCAGAAAAATTCCAATCCTTCAAGTAAATGGCTAGATCATACAAAAACTTCAATGGCTAAAAAGCATATTCACCAGTATTTAAACAAAAATAGTTTGCTTACAAAATTTCGCTCATTTGCGAAATTCTAAAGAGAGAAATTCTTTATATTATAGAGATCAGTTTCTTCTTCGTCATTTTTGATTTCTTCTTTTGTGCGATCATCTTCAATAGGAGTTTCTACTACGATAACTTCAGGTTGCGGCAATGAATCGATAAATCTATTTATCATTTCATTTGGTTTGCGTCCATCTGTCCCCTCGCTACTTTTAATAATATTGAGGATAGTATCGAGATCTTCATTAGAGAAAAAGTCGATTTTTATCTGCCCACCAACTTCCCCTTTTTCTATATGTACTCGTGTACCTAGAGTCTCTTGGAGCTTCTCTTCCATAGCTGTAATTTCTGGGTCGGCCATATATTCCTTTTTACGTACACGATCTGTGGCAATCTTGCGAGAAAGGCGCTCTGCTTCACGTACTGTCATTTTGCGGAACATTATTTCTTTGAAAAATACAATCTGTTCTTCAGGCTTGTCAGCGAGCATCATGATAGGTCGTGTATGCCCTTCGCTAATTTTACCTTGGGAAAGTGCGTCTAGGACTTCTTGTGGTAATGATAACAAGCGTAATGTATTGGATACATATTCACGACTCTTGCCGACTTTTGTACCGATTTGTAGGTGTGTGAATTTAAATTCTTCTGCCAAGCGCATAAATGCTCGTGCACGCTCTACTGCATTCAGATCTTCACGTTGTAAGTTCTCTATGATCGCAAGCTCAAGCTTGGTCATACTATCGTCTCCTACACGGATAACCACTGGCACTTCACGTACTCCTGCCAGTTTGCTAGCTCGTAGTCGGCGCTCTCCAGCGATCAATTCGTACTCCACTTCCACGCCATCTTCTTTTATAACTTCGTTACGAGAAACTGTAAGCGGCTGGAGGATTCCGTATTGGCGTATAGAATTCGCTAGGTCAGAAAGTCGCCCATCGTCAAATTCTCGACGGGGTTGATAAGGGTTGGGTTTGATCTTGTCTACATCAATCCAAAATATTGAGTTCTCATATAGTTGTGCCATTTGGCTATTTTAGCACAAAATTTTTCTAAATAAAAATTCCTAATATACAGCTATTTTATTGTGCTCGAGAGAGGACTCGAACCTCCACCCCTTGCGAGAGACGATTTTGAGTCGTCCGCGTATACCATTCCGCCACTCGAGCATTGAATGTATCTTACCCAAAATAGAGTTAAATTGCAATTCTTATTTTATTATCTCTGGCTCTTGTTCAAGAGTTATACCGAATTTATCTTTCACTATTTTTATTATTTGATCTCTAACAGAGATCACATCTTCATAGGTAGCATTGCCGTTGTTTACTAAAACAAGGGCATTTTTGTTGTAGACAGATAGTGGGCCGAAGTTTTTGCCTTTTAATCCAGCTTTCTCTATCAGCCAGCCAGCAGGAACTTTTGTATGCTCTTCGTCTATTGGATAGACAGTCAAATCAGTATTATTATTTTTAAGCTTTTTTGCTAGGCTACTATCTACAATTGGATTCTTGAAAAATGAGCCAACATTAAAAATGACTTTCGGGTCAGGTAATTTGACTCCACGAATATGTATAATTGCATTTCTTATCTCAAGCAAACTTGGAGTATTGATATTGTTTTGTATAAAATATTTTTTAACATCAATATAATGTGGAATTTCCGGTATCTTTTTTAATAGTTTAAATGTAACAGTCAGAATAATATATTTATTTTTGCCTTCATTTTTAAAAATACTATCACGGTATGCAAATTTGCACTCTAAATTTGTTAAATTTAGAGTATTGTTATTTTCTATATCAAAAACCTCAATACTAACTATAGTATCTTTGACTTCTTGTCCATAAGCACCCACATTCTGAACAGGTGTTGCTCCTACGGTACCAGGAATCGAGGATAACGCTTCGACTCCCGATAGATTACTTACAACCGTTCTCGAAACAAATGTATCCCAATTTTCACCAGCACCAACTTTCACAATTACATATTCATCAGTATTTTCTATAATATCAAAACCAGAAATTTCCATTTTGAGTGCCAGTACATCAAGTACTTTGTCGGTAAACACAATGTTGGATCCACCACCAAGCATAAACAATTTCGTATTATTTTTCTGGGCTATTTCTATTGCTTCATTGATTTCTTCTTTATTTTTGATAGTCGCAAAGTAGCGAAACTTGCCACCAATATGGAGTGTACAATAATCCTTTATATCCACATTTTCTTGGACTTGTAACATATTGCTATTATATCATATATGATATATAATTGCAAAATGAAGACAGATATACAAAAAATTGGCTATTTTATCAAGAAATTAAGGGAGCGCAAGGGTCTAACCCAAGGTGACTTTGCCAAACAACTCGGTACTTCCCAATCAGCAGTAGCGCGTATGGAGAAGGGTGAACAGAATTTCAGCACAGAATTACTAGCAAAAATAAGCAAGGTTCTAGAACATCAAATAATTTCTATAAATAATTCTATCGATTTCCAAATTGTCGGCGGCAAGAAACTGCATGGTACTATAGCTACCAATTTTTCTAAAAATGGCTCAGTTGGACTTTTGTGCGCATCTCTTTTAAATAAAGGCAAGACAACTCTCCACGGTATAGCTCGTATAGAGGAAGTCCAAAGAGTCATCGAAATACTCGAAAGTATTGGTGTCAAAATTACATGGATAAGCCAGAACTCTTTGGAAATAATACCTCCAAAAACTTTGAATCTTAAAAATATAAATATAGAATCTGCAATCCGAACTCGCTCTATAGTTATGTTCATGGGTCCTCTTATTCATTTATTCAAAGATTTCTCACTCCCTCATGCGCAAGGGTGCAAATTAGGCAAGCGTACTGTCAGTGCACATATATACGCTCTAGAGCACCTAGGTGTCAAAATCAAAACTACAAATACAAGTTATGAGGTTAGTAATACGAAACTGAAACCAGCCGAACTAACCATGTACGAGGCGGGCGATACTGCCTGCGAAAATGTACTCACAGCTAGTGCCAAAATTGAAGGCACAACAATTATCAAATTCGCTAGTGCCAACTACATGGTCCAAGAAATTTGTTTCTTTCTAGAGAAACTAGGTGTAGAGATCGATGGCATAGGTACAAGCACACTGACAGTCCATGGAGTAAAGGAAATTAATAAAGATATAGAATATACAAATAGTGAGGACCCAATAGAGTCCATGATGTTTATTTCAGCTGCTATTGCTACAGATTCCCAAATCACTATTACTCGCTGTCCTATCGACTTCCTTACTCTTGAATTATACAAACTAGAAAAGATGGGTCTTAAATACAAAGTTCTGAAGAAATATCTTTCGTATAATGACCGAACAAAATTGATAGATATTGAAATATTCCCTTCTAAATTGAGAGCGCCCATGGACAAGATCCATGCCAATCCATACCCAGGTATCAACATGGACAATCTTCCCTTCTTTGTACCTATATGCATCAAGGCCTCCGGCACTACATTGATTCATGATTGGGTATATGAGAATCGAGCCATATATTTCACCGAGCTCAACCGTCTTGGCGCAAGTATCAACCTGATCGATCCACACCGTGTATATGTTACAGGTGGTACAGAGCTACACGCTTCCCAAATAGTCTGCCCTCCAGCACTCAGGCCTTCTATGGTCATACTAATATCTATGCTCGGAGCCCAAGGCACATCAATATTACGCAATGTTTATATGATCAATCGCGGCTACGAAGAAATAGCCGAAAGACTAAACAGCATCGGTGCCGATATTAAAATTTTGAAATAATTTTAATTATTTGCTTTTGCTAAACTTTCTTGGCAAGTCTTGCATGATTCGCCTATTGTTTGATTTCGGTTGATTGCCAATGCTTTATTCCACGGCAAAATGGATAGGAAGAATTTCAAATCTGCAATCTCACGAATAAGATACCCGAGGAGTCCATAGATCTGTAGTGGCCCCATCGAAACAGCAGCCCAACGTCTACCGACAGGTACAGCATAAGAAACTTTTTGAGGTATATACACTGGGAGTTTTTTGTTGGCAGACTTACTTGCAATAACATTTGCCATATATGTCCCGTCATAAATTGCAGTCTGAGCAAGACCTGCATATTTTGTATTTGCAGCATCTCCTATAATATATACATTCTCAAATCCTTCAGCATGTAAATATTCATCTATAATTACTCTACCATTGCGATGCAAATTGAGCCCAGGTATCATTCCGTAAAAATGATTTGTTTTGGAACCTGCAGTCCATATCAAAGTATTGGATTTCATAGACATATCTTTTGTAAGTATCTGATCGATGTCCTCTTTTTCGACTGAACGATTCAAGAAAATGTTCACTCCGAGAGAATGCAATTTATTATGTATTCGAGCAGAAACTCCTTCCGGCAACGTAGGAACAAGGCGACTCGATGCCTCGATCATATCTATGGTTACGAAATTGTTGTCTATGCCATGCAGGTTTGCTAGATGTGGCATATATCTAGTTAGCTCTCCTACAAGCTCCACTCCTGATGGTCCACCACCCACAACCACAATATGGAGCGACGCTACTACATCTTCTTTTTTTGAAGATAAATATATATCAAATACTTTATGTAAATGCTTTTTTAAATTTAGTGCTTCGTTGATTGACTTGAATCCGTATGACCTCTCTTTTACACCTTCAATATTGAAATACACAGTTTCAGATCCAAGAGCAAGAACTATCTCATTGTAGTGATAAGTAGATCCACTAGATCCAGTAATTGTGTTTTGCTTCAAATCAACTCCTGTTATCTCATCTAGGATTATTTCTACATTTTTATTTTTGAATATTTCCTCAAGTGGTATACAAACTTCAAGTGGTGACTCGCCCGTAACAACCCTATATATTCTAGGGTAATACTCAAAGTATGTTTTATTGGAAATTAGTACAATTTTTTTGTTTGGTAGATTTTTTTTAGCTAAGTCGAGAGCACATCTTATACCGGCGAACCCACCTCCTACGATAATAACTTTCTGTTGGTTTTCTTCATTCATTGGTAAATTATACCAAAAAAACCTTTAAAAACAAAAGAAATTAAGGTATAATACACTATATATAGCCTGTAATATATACGACTATAAACCGTCATAGTATATGAAGTCCAATAACAAACAAAAAGATCTATATTTAAAAGCCTACGATGACTATAGTGATGGACTTTTTAGGTACGCAATGTTCAAGACCTCCAACCGGGAGCTCGCCCTTGATATAGTCCAAGATACCTTTACAAATGTATGGGAATACATAGCAAAAGGGGGCAAAATAATGAATATCAAGGCCTTTTTATACAGAACACTAGGCAACAAAATCATAGATTCATACCGCAAAAAACAATCTGAGTCCCTAGACAATATGATTGATGGTGGGTACGATATTGGATTTGACGATCGCTCAAAGATGGAAGAATTTCTAAATGGTGAAAAGGTATGGGAAAAAGTATCAGAACTCCCAGAAGCTCATATAGAAATACTTACACTCAGATATATAAATGATTTATCAATAGAAGAGATAGCTACAATGCTTGATCAATCAGAAAACAATGTATCTGTTAGGTTGCATCGCGCATTAGAAAAATTGAAGGGTAAAATTTAGTATGAAAAACACAGAAAAACAATTAAGACAATTGCAAGATCTCCATATGACAGAAGCGGAGCGTATTTCTATGCGTACAAAGATTATCTCTTTTATAGAGAGTACTTCCCCTTCCGTTTACCAGAAAATTCCTAGCCCTTTTATGATGAATTTCTGGAGCCCAGTATTTGTTGCTATGGCATCAATCGTATTTGTTATATTTGGTGGTAGTGCAGTAGCATACAATGCATCAAGCTCTCTACCTGGTGATATACTTTACAATTTCAAGGTACATGTAAACGAAGAAGTTGCAGGTATATTTATCAAATCTCCATTAGAGAAAATTACTTTCGAACAATACCGTGTTGCAAAACGTATCGAAGAGGTCAAGAAATTGGCTACCGATGGTACCCTTACTGCAGAAAATGCAGCAATCGCAGAAAAAAATGTTGATATCCATATTGCCAAAATAAACGAAAGCGCCAAAGCATTGGCAGCAACAGATCCAAAGGAATTTGTCGAAGCAGCCAAAGGGCTTGAACCAATACTAGACGCTCATGAAAAGGATTTAACAGAAATTGCAGAGATCCAAAAGCTAGATACACCACAAGACAAGTTAATAGAAAAAGTTATTTCTGATAACCCAACCGTATTACCAAACACAACAATAGAAGCAAAAATAGATACCAAAATCGATACCAATCCTGCTCTTGATACAGCAGTCAAGACACTCGAGGACAAGACCCCAGTAGTCCAAAAAGCCGAGAATAAAGTAGTAGACAGTATTATATCAAAAGTCCAACTAGAGTCTGATATTCTTCAAAAAATCGCCGAGCCGCTCACAGCAAAAGGATTCGTAAAAGATACAATAACAAAAACTGAGGCAGAAAAGGAAATCATCCCCGAAGTAAATAAAGTTATTCAATAATCTTTATATCGCTTGCATTAATTCCACCAATCTCGTCATCCTCGGGATTGGTTTTTTTATTTGAGTATACTATAGCTACTACCCCAGCAATTATAATACCAACTAGTCCGAGTATTGATAAATAATTGTAATTGGATATCTTGTTTTTCCCTATTGATGCCGAGATATTATTTAAGTCGATTTCAGAATTTCCATTCAATTTTTTTTGAAAGATTTGTGGATTATCATTTTGGGAATTATTTTTAATTTTATTTTGTGGTAGTACTATTTTTTTTGTAGCTGGATAAGTGCTAACCAATGATCCATTTGGAGCATACAGGTATAGATGATCAATATCAGCTATAGAAAAATGTGTAGCTTTTGATGACAATACGATGCTTTTGTTTGGTAAAATTGCCATACCTATTGGTAATTTGAAGCTTGTATTATTGGAGTTCAACACCCAGCCTGCAAGTGACATCCTATTTTCGGATTGATTTTTTATCTCGATAAATGGGTCATTGCTATCCCCAACTTTACTTATAAACAATTCAGGATCTACAACAGAAATTGTCATACTATCAGTTGCTATCGGCTTGGTGCTTAACATAGATTCATAATATGTCAGTGTAAGCACATAATCGCCTGCGTATTGATACGCGTATTCAAAAGGCTTGTGTGTCGATTCCTCATAAGATACGCCGTCACCGAAGCTCCAAACAAATTTCCCAGAATCCAACTTCTCTTTCTTGTAACCAATCGTATTGGCCTCTATGAAGAATCCAATCCGAGTTGATACATTATTTTTTGCTATAATTTTTGTTGTAATTACTCTTGGAATTTCAGGTACGACAACTTTTGTTTTATCTTTACTTGTTGTTGATGTAGTATTTGTAGATTCTTGATTATTGTTTTGATTATCATTGTTGCTAGTATCATTATTTGTATAGCTATTGCCTGGAGTAGGATTACTTGCTTGCCATTCACCATCTATCTTTTGTAGGGACTTACCATCACCATTTGCACCCATATTTGATGTATAGTTCACAGAGCTTACAATATTCAATTCTGGGTCTTTTAGGCTTATTACTTCGCCTTCATTATCAAGCCCTGTCCAACTACTATCAAATATTATGCCTGTATAGTCAGGATAATCTATACGAAATTTATCGGCATTTTGTACAATGACTGCATATTTATTCGCTCCCAAATCTGGACTAGTGTTCTCCAGATTATGCTTTGTATTATCAGAAAAAAAGTACCATTTAGATAGATCTGTAGATGTCGATCCATTATTATAAACTTCTATCCACTCACGATTAGTATCTGTACCAGACACATCATACATTATTTCAGTAATCTCAATTGACGCGAATGTATTTTTCGCAAAAAATATTAATATAACTATTATCAATATTTTATAGAAATTTTTCATATGCTACTCTAGAACTTTTTTCAACACATCTTCGGGAACTTCCTTTGTGGGTTGGCTTTTTTCCCAGGCTATCTTGTCAACATCTTTTACATTTTGTTTCTCTGGTGGAATAGGAGCTTCTGTCTCTTTTGTTTGTACTTGTGGTGTAGAGATTACAAGTGGACTATCTACTTTTTGATTTACATCGCCTTGGGGTTGTGTTGGTGTCTCCTCTACAAGAGTTGCAGAGGTGAGCCTTACTACTGGGCCTGTCGGCATAGGTATCACGGGTATATGCTTAACCTCATCTACTTTTTTTACCTCCTCTGGTATTTTCGAATTTGTTGTTTGAGCAAAAGCATTTTTCAAAATATTCATTTTCTCCGGGGATGCCTCTTTGGCTGGAATCACAGGTGCTTGTGGTGGAGGTGTAATTTTGTTTTGTGTTTGTGGGTTTGGCATGTCCAAAGGCTTATTGATTGGCTTCTCTGTAGATTTCTTTAGAGAGTCTAGAGACATTGGGGCAGGCGTTTCCTTTTTTACCTCCTTGATTGGTAAATCTTTAATATTATCTACACCATTACCATTTTCAATGCCAATTTTTTGCAAGAGTCCTTTGAGTAGTGGTGATGGACCCGACTTTTTCCTTTCTACTGGTTTGTGTTGGAAATTATTCTTTGTATTATTATTGTTCGGTGTATAAGGCGTTTTGTTAAAATTGGCATTACTTGGGGTACTTGTAGGTGTAGCATTTTGCATTTGGCTGAAATGCTTCGGTGGTATGCCTTTGATACTATCTGATGTGAATTCTATACCAAGCGCCGCAAGTGGTGCAGAATTTAGCTGTTCTTGCTTAAATGCTTTCGGTGCGATAAAACCCTTCTCGGCAGTTACCTCACCAGACTTGATCTTTGCCAAGCACTCCTTGCAATACACAGGCTTACCAGGAGTCGGCTCAAACGGTACCATGATTTCCTTTTTACAATTATTACATTCAGCCTTGAATTTGGAAATTGTACCATCTGTTGACTGTATCATTCCACTCCAATTATTTATTTCATCTTCAACATCTTGGCGACTGCGTGTATACAATCGGCGTGAGGATTCGATAATCTTCTCCTTCACATTTGCATCAACATCAATATGTATTGGTGGTAGTGTTGTTGCCGAGAATGGCCGACTTGTAATACCGTCTATCATCAATTTCAAATACACATGATAGTTCGGCAAGTTCACTAAATCCTGCGCCATGAATTCTGGCTCAAATTCTTTCTCGAGGAATTCTGCATCATCTGCTCCAACACGGAATATTACCATCGTCCCCACGTTACCGAAAACTGCGTCGCGAACTGCAGTACTTTCTTTTGTCTCAAGCTGAGCTGTGTACTGGTGCGCAATAATCAGATTGAGTCTGTATTTACGAGCTTCAGAGAGAATGTTGGCAAAGGCATCTGTAGCAAAGTTTTGGAATTCGTCCACATATAGATAGAAATCTTTACGGTCATTTTCTGGAATACGCACACGCTCCATAGTAGCAAGCTGAATCTTTGTAATAATCATACCTCCAAGTAGTGCCGAGTTGTCTTCACCCACACGCCCCTTGGAAACGTTGACGAGGAATATCTTGCCCTCGTTCATAATGTCAAAAATGTTGATTGTAGATTTCGGCTGGCCAACAACGTTACGAATAATCGAAGTTGATAGGAACTGTCCTACTTTATTTTGGATCGGAGCGATCGCTTCGTTACGAAATTGATCACGCCATTGTTCGTATTCGTGCACCCAAAAAGCTTTGACCACTGGATCCTTCAAATTTCCAATCACCATCTGCCTATAGTCCTTGTCCACGAGCATTCTTGGAATACCGAGTAGTGTAGTACCCGGAGTATCTAGGAGCGCAAGGATGGCATTGTTGAGGATGTATTCCATACGACTACTCCATGCATTGGCCCAGATTTTGGTGAAGATTCCCATAAGTCCAGATGCCACCAAGTGTTTGTACTTTGGATCATCAAGCTGGATCACATTGAATCCAATATGGAAATCAGAGTCAGCAGGGTTGAAATATATTACATCTTTTACACGGTGTGGCGGGATTAGTTCGAGGACTTCCTCTACGAGCTCTCCGTGCGGATCGACAACACAAAGCCCGTCACCATTTTGGATATTTTGAGCGATCAAGTTCGAGAGGAGTACAGATTTACCAGTACCAGATTTTCCAAGTACATACATATGCTGACGCCTATCTTTGCGCTTAATACCAAAAACCTGCTCTGTGTTACGAAAGTTGGTTTTTCCAAAATATGTTATGTCTTTGTTATAAGGTATTGGGGTTTCCATATCTTGATTCCATTATACAATATAATACAAATAAATCTAATATTTTTTCCTCAAAATAAGCCAGCACATAGCAATCTCGAATACTGCTAAGTATAGAGGGAAAACAAGTACTCCGTAAGTAAAATCTCTTATTGCAAAAAGGGCAACAACTGCGCCGAGCGCGAAAAGTGACCAAGTCCAAATATTCTCCGAACTTGGGTCTTTGTAAGTCTTCCTTATAGTTGGCATAGCTGCAAACAAATCCCCGACAAGGCTCAATGTTAGAGCTATCGCTGCTTGGTGAAAAACTATATAAATAATAATTGCGAGCAATGCAAGAAACAAACAAAAGTAATCAAATTTTGGAAATCTTCCCTTCCAATTTTTAAGTGTTATCAGGAATATTACAGTTGGCCCAACGAAGCTTATTAATGCCAAAGGTAATGTCTCTTTCGCACCAACTCCCATGTATGTAATAAATGTAGCAAAGCCCAAAACCATCCAAAGAAACCAAGAGAATGGATGCGGTTGAATTTTCTTTTTATATATTGAAGTGATATATGGTATATAAGCCAATACACCAAGTAGTCCCGATATAATTCCAATAATAGTATAATTTGTCATAAATTTTTTTATACT
This sequence comes from Patescibacteria group bacterium, assembly GCA_030916965.1. Taxonomy (GTDB): domain Bacteria; phylum Patescibacteriota; class Minisyncoccia; order Phycocordibacterales; family UBA9973; genus UBA8515. Next base: position 18,516 of record JAUPVQ010000030.1, on the reverse strand, counting down.
TGCCTACTAGTATGCAAGTATTTACATTACCTCTTGCTGATAGCAATTTTCACAATAAATTATCTCGGGTCTTTCAGGAGCGTAACTTGTTTCGAATTCATTTTTACAACCTTCTTTCATACAAATCCTGTGCCAGAGCATAGGTGGATTTATAAATTTAAATCTTTCTAGAAATCTACAGTTGTGGCATTTGTGAGGTAATGGTAAGCCAATTCTTTTATAGAATTGTAATTCAATTGGGACTATTCTATACGCGCGCTTACAGACATCGCATGCAATAATTTCTTTTGTTATATCATCAGTCACATCACTGATTAAATCTGGTAAATCTGTCCCTTGTATTGTAGTTTGGAATTCACGAGCATTTGGTTCACGCCAGTTAAATCCTTTTTCTTTTGCAAGATCTTTCTCAAGTGGAACATAATCTTGTGCCAAGCTCTCGTTGTATGCAAGTGGTGAAAATTCGGATGGGAAAAATTCTCCATATTTATAGGCTCTTCCAAGCAAGTCCAGGTATGGCATTTCATCCATGTGTTTTATAATTCTATCTTTTAGTTCAAAGTATTCATCTTTTGTGTATTGTTTGTTGAAAATACAATATTGCTTCTTTGAAAGGCCGACACAGCCGAAGCAATCTGCAGACCCTACGCAGTAGCTACAATATTCCAAATCTCGTGCCTCTCCCCAGCAATTAAAGCAATACTTAAGATTATACGCACCATCCCCACAAGTTACACATTCATAAGCATTCTCCACTCCCATAAACAACTGTACGCAATCATACGAATTAGCAGCCTTTAAAACGCTAATTTGAATATACCGCATATTCTCACCTTCAGTTACAGAAATAGAATCGAGTACATTTTTCGAATCGCTAATTCGTTCTCCTGTACAATTAAGGTTGCGTATACCATGATAATATTTTACGGGAAATTCCTGCCAAAATTTTAAAACTTTTGTGCGTAATTTTGCAATTGATTCATAAGATCCTAGATTTAATTCATTTAACCTTTTTTCATATTCTTGCTTTGACAATGGCTCATTAAAAAAATAATAAGATTTATTTCTTAAATTCACGCATCCGAAGCAATTAGTGCATCCACGTAATCCTTTACCAAACCATACATCAACACAACTTTCACAATCCAGAGAATACAATGTCCGATATGATTTATATACCATTACACCCTCATAACAGAGCTCATCCTCTATAACCTCATGGGAATCAAAAGTATCTTTAGTATTTGTAGCTTTTACTAAATATGCGGAATTTTCAACAAAATCTGAATCGAAACACAAATATGCATTACGAAGTCTACCTGCTTCGTTACAGTAATCTGAATTGATCATAAACCCGGCAGAGGATTTTGCTGGTAGTGGTACACGAGAGAATAAATTATTAAATTGCTCAAAGAATGTTTTTGAAAAATCATAATCTACTCCATAATCGAGTGGGTCCCACGAATCTCCATGCCAGTAACTATTTTCATAAGTATTTAAATTAGCCTCAGGTGGGAAACCTGAGAAGGAATCAAGCCCAGTATGTGCATCCTTTCTACGAAATAAATTACGCTCGTTTCTAAAAGTAAGGCGCCGAACCATCCGACAATCCGGGCACCAAGTCGGCACAGGAACTTTCATTTTCTCATAAAAAGAGAAGTCATCCGCGTCGATTGTGAAATCTTTTTTACAATTTTGGCAAATTTTATTTTCCATATACTAAATCATTGATTTCCATTTTTCGAAATGCTCTTTATGTTTTTCGCAAAATTCAGGGTAATCCTCTTCCAGTATTTTTACAATTCTTGGTTCCAAATCTGAAAATTGATCATAGTCAGATTCCTCATCTGAAGTATTCTTTCTCCTAGATAAGTTTTCCGGCAGACTACGTAACAAATACATGAAATTTTCTGGATTTTTTAATAAATGGTAGTCAATAACTGAAAACCCTTTTTCTGTATTATATATAAAATTGGTTGGATGAGGATCGATCTCAAGTCCATTTTGATATAAGTCAAATATAATTTTAAATACAGATTTTATTTCTTCATCAGAAAGTTGTGCTCTTTCCTTTTTGGTCAATTCCTTTAAATTCTTTCCTTCAATATATTCCATTATTACAGCTCTATCTTCGTATGAATACCCTTCCAGGTGCGAAACATTTTCTATATCCTTGGCTCGCAATAATGATAAAATCTCATTTTTACCTACATTCGAACTTGAGGTGCCATCATGGATAGCACTATATAGCTTCACTACTTTTGAGTGTTTATCATCAGTAAAAAATATGGCTCCTTTGGTACCCTTGTTTACATACCCAGGAATTTCTTCGAGAGGTATTCCATTTTTAATTTGATCTTTTATGTCACTTACTCTTGATTTATATTTTTCATTATAGATCTTTACCTTAGAGGCTCGATAATAATCCAACGCTTTCATTTCAGTGTCGCAAAATTCCACATATGCGTCTCTATTCCTCTCAATCAGCCCTTTAAGTTTTGGATCTATATCTACTGGCAAATTTTTAAAATCTTGTATTTCTGAAAGCTCAGCACTGTAAACCAACATTTCAGACTGATCTTTCATTGATTGTAAGTATTTTTCGTAAAATTTATTTTCATCCTCTTCCGAATTAAATTTTTCTGGTTTTATCATTTTCAGATTACTATACTCAATTTCCGCAAAGTGCTCTACTTGCGTTTGGAGTTCCTCTTTTGTTTTTGGTCGGCCGAAGCCTTTATTCTCAATCATACATTTATATCAACGGTTCCGAGCCTTTGTCTTCGACTACTGGTTCTACATTCCCTTTTTCGTCATTTTTGTTTCCACGAGTGATAGCAGCTTTTTCCTGAGCACTACGAACGATTGTTGACTCTTCTTCCTCAATCAATCTCTGCGCATCTCCAGCAGGGATAGCGAATTTACGTCGAGAAGCATCAATAACTTTCTCTCTATAAGAAGGGTGTGTTGGTGGCAACACTCTCAATGTCTCTGCGGAAAATGGGTCATAACTCTCACCATCAATTGTCATCTTGATAAAGAATTCTCCAATACCTAAATTGATCATATCCTTTACATCAAAAATCGGTGCGAATTCCGGCTTCAACTTTACAGCATCATCACCACCTACACGGAAGCAGATGATTGATCCCACGTTACCGAGCACTGCTTGCTCTACTTTTGGTGCGATCTGACCCACGTATTGGTGTGCTACAGTCAGATTGATACCGTATTTACGTGCCTCAGAAAGAATGTTTTCAAAAGTATCAGTTACAATATTTTGAAACTCATCGACATATAGATAGAAGTCATTGCGTTCACTTGGTGGCAATTTTGCACGCTCCATACCTGCTTGTTTAATCTTGGTTATAAACATAGCCCCAAAGAAAGATGAATTCTCTTCTCCAATTTTTCCTTTTGATAAATTAATGAGGATAATTTTTTTCTGATTCATTAATTCGCTAAGATCAATTTTATTTTCTTTTTGTCCGAAAATATTTCGAAGCATCGGGTCGGATAGGAATTGCCCGAGCTTGTTGACGAGCGGGATGATCGCATCTGTATCGAACTTCTCCGACCAGTCGGCGAATTCGATAGCCCAGAATCTTTTGACCATGTCATCCTCGATATATTCCACCACCTTTTGGCGGTAGTTACGATCTGTCAGCATACTGATCATTCCACGCATTGTCGCGTGTGGGTAGTCTAGTAGCGCAAGTGTAGTGAAGCGGAATACGTGCTCAAGTCTGGGTGTCCAGTTGGCGCCGAATTGTTTGCGGAGGACCTCGATGAGGCCTTGGGTCAATTGGTGTTTGAAAGTCGGGTCCACATTTGCAAGCGGGTTGAATGATGCTGGGAAATCAATATCTCCTGGATCAATAATACATACATCTTCGATACGGTCCTCTGGTATAAATTCCAAAATGTCGTCGATAAACTCTCCGTGAGGATCAATCACACAAAGGCCATGATTGTATGCTATGTCCTGGCGGACCATAAGTTCCTGAAGCTTGGATTTACCCACACCGGACTTCCCTATGATATACAAATGGCGTCTGCGGTCTACGCGCTTGATACCGAAATAGAATTTCTTCTCCTCAAGAGATGCCACATAATTGGTACGGCCAATAAACGATACTTCCGCCGGATCCAAAGAGCCCAGTACTGGCAAGTCTGGTGGTGGTGGAGCGTATTTGATAATTTGAATTTTATTGGGCTTGTTGAGTGCCATGTATCTATATTGTAGCAATATTAAAGTAAAAAAAACAGGGCCGGAACAAAATGTCCGACCCCGATTGCAACATGAATAAAGTGACTTTAAATAAATTAAACAAGAATTTCCGAAGAAGATAATATCTTTTTCCACACACCGAAATTGGCCTTTTTGTTGTGATTCTCGATCTTTCTTACAGATAAATATCCAACAAATTCTACTTTCCCCTCTTCTTGCTCTTTGTAAAGACCATTACCTTCTTGCTTGCCAGCCCTGACAATGTACTTGTCTGTAAAATCATCCAGACCTGCCACATTAACAGTTTTGTTGATTTTGTGAATTTTTTTAATACACGAGTCAATTAATTTTAGACTCATTCGGGAGAAGCTGTCATCCAGCTCAAAAATTTGTTCATTTTGAATTTTTGCGTCCATAGGATTTATATTTAAGAAAGTATATTTCAATACGAGTATACACGCCCAAAATACTATGTCAATATAATAAAAATGGTATAATAGAAACTATGAAAAAACCGGATATGTTAGAGGAAATAGTTACTGCCCCTGCCACAATACTCGACAACATAGCAAACGAAGTCGAAGTTCTTGAGAAAAAAGTTTCAGGCAAATCCTTAGTTAGTCGTGGGGTCAATTATATCAAGCACTTGGGTCCAGGACTCGTATCTGGAGCTGCCGACGATGACCCATCAGGTATTGCTACATACTCCCAAGCTGGCGCGCAATTTGGCACATCTATGCTGTGGCTTGCCGCCTGGACATACCCTCTTATGGCTACAATTCAGGAGATGTGTGCTCGTATTGCACTTGTCACTGGCCGAGGATTAGCTTCCAACATCAAGCATTCATATTCCCGTCGTGTATTGTATTTTGCTACAGCATTACTTTTCATTGCCAACACATTAAATATCGGTGCCAACCTAGGCGCAATGGCCAAGGCAATCGAACTCTTGTTCCCGTTTTTAAGTTTTGTATTTCTGATTATTCTTATTGGCCTTACTTGTTTGCTACTTCAAATTTTCGTAACATATACAAGCTATGCTCGTTACCTCAAATGGTTGGCTGTTGCATTGCTTGCTTATGTTGCTACTGGACTAATCATCAATATGGATTGGACACAGATTATTCATGATGGACTTGTCCCGCATATTACATTTTCCAAAGAAAGTATACTTCTTATTACAGGAGTGCTTGGTACCACAATTTCTCCATATTTATTTTTCTGGCAAACTTCCCAAGAAGTGGAGGAGGATATAGCCAATGGCAAAACTACAGCCCACTCTCGCCGTGGCACAAATGATGCCGAGATCAAAAATATGCGTATCGACATTTGGAGTGGGATGTTCCTTTCCAACTTAGTTATGTTCTTTATTATCGCTGTTTGTGCAACCACTTTGTTTGCCAACGGTGTAACCAATATCAATACAGCCGCCGACGCAGCCGAGGCATTGCGCCCTCTTGCTGGGAACGCTGCCTACTTACTCTTTGCCCTTGGAATTATTGGTACTGGGATGCTTGCAGTACCGGTACTCGCAGGATCTACTGCATACGCTATATCTGAGAGTTTTGGCTACAAGGAGGGCCTATATCGCAAATTGGCCAATGCCAAGGCCTTTTATGGTATTATCATAATCTCTGTTGTAGTAGGTATTATCATCAATTTTATAGGTATCGATCCTATCAAGGCTCTGATTTATTCTGCTATTGCAAATGGGATTATTGCTCCAATTATATTAGTCTGTATCGTTCACATAAGTGGTAGTCACAAGATAATGGGCAAATACAAAAATTCTAAATTAAAAAATGTGGTTGGCTGGAGTGTCACAGCCATTATGAGCCTCGCTGCAATAGGTGCAATTATTTCAATGTTTTAGAATACCAGGTACCACTACCGGTTCCATGTCTCTCTATTTTGTTATCTTTTACTAGCCTATTCAGATAATTTGTTGCAGCTGCATCCTTTACGCCGAGCAATTTTTCTACATCATTATTTTTTACCTTCTCTTTAGTGTTAAAATATTCTATCAATTTATCTAAATTTTTTCTTTTTTTATTTTGAACAGCTAGATTTGCTTTAACAAGCAAGCTCATCAAATATTTTCTAGGGGAAAATAATTCTTCTTCAGTTTTTGTTTGTTGTATTTCTTGCGGGATTTTCTCTTCTGTCTTCTGTTCTTGTTTTTCTTCTACAACTGTTTCTGTTTTAGTATTTTCTTCTATCTTTTCTTCTACTTTTTCTTCTGTCTTTACTTCTACTTGTTCTTGTATTGGATCACTTACTGGAGTTGGCTCTTCCGGTTTAATTTCTGGAACTTGATTAATTGGCTCAATTGGTTGTATCGGTTCTGCACTTTCATTAGGTTGCGGAGGCACCACAGGTGCCTCCGCAACAATCTCCACTTCAGCTGTTTTATTTACTTCTGTTTCCTCAGTCATAAAAATATTATATCAGAATATTCAACAAAAAAAACAACAACCATAGGCTGTTGTTTTTCGATTTTTAGCTTTTTAGCTTTTAAAACTCTCTGTAAACACGCTTTCTGTTAATTTTTCCTAGCTTGTAATAAGCCAGAGTAATCAATCGTCCAGGTAGCATCATTAGAACGCCGGTCAACATCATGAATCCAATCTGTTTATTTGGGTCGTTTTGAATGTACCCAAATACTTTGAAAGTTCTGTGATCAATCTGCACATATGGCATATTAAGGCCAAAGTATACTTCAAGACCAGGCATCATTAATGCAAACAGAGCAACAGTGCTCATCCCCATAACGATACCCCAGAAAATGTTTAATCGTCTTTGTTTCTTCTGCACTTCTGATAAACCTGAATTCGTACTAAACAAAAGAATCATTCCCAACATAAATATCAGGAATCCAAAAATAAGGTAGAAATTTTTTATATAAAATCCCATATTTTGATGAGATAAAACATAAATGATACTTGCTGGCAACATGATAAGACAGATCCAGCCTACGGTTCTTAAAATTTTTGTTTTCATTTTCTTGCTATTAAATTGTTTTGTAGGTATTATACCATATATAGCCCCATTTTGTCAACAGGGTGAGAGATAGGAGTTATTTTGGATTTTATGCTTACTTTTTTGTTAAAATAGTGTAAAAACTAGAAAACCATTCCGATTTACCATACTGCGACAATTGCACCCATTGCTCCCATGGTAATTAGTGAGCACATACATTCATACAGCCACAATTTCATTGATCTCCCCATCCATATAACATCCATAGATGATCCAGCCACAATCAAGAGCCATAGCCAGGATGCACATACTACTCCTGCAAATGCGCCAGTTGCACCAATATAGGATGATGTAGACATTATCAAATACATTGTAGATATAACAAATGCTGTTACGAAATTCATAAACAAATTCGCAAACATTTGTGGAATCATATCGCTAAACTTCTCTTTGCCTGTTGGCACAATATTTGCAAGCTTCATCCATAGCTTGCCACCCACTGGTCCGTGTAATAGGAATCCAATAATAAAAGCAACAACCCCAGCTACGATAATAGAAACAAAATTGATTGGTAACATATAATTATTTATTTAATTTATGATATGAATAATAAGAAACTTTTAATATAACCAATGCGATGACTGGGAACGCAAGGTACACTGAAACACCCATTACGAAATACATACTTAATAGTGCTGCAATGAAATCAAAAGCAAATCCAGCATACGCCCATTCCTTCACACCTTTTGGCACCTGCGGTATTACTAATGCCAATGATCCCAGTACTTTTGCAAGAACAATCATACCCACAAAATATTCTGGATACCCCAAACCAACGATACCAGGAGTTGCTGTTCCATTAAAATATGCAACCAACTCCATCACACCCTGCGTAACAAATATTAATAAAGTAGTAACCCAAAACATTATTTTATACTTTTTCATAATAATTATTATATCATAAACCAAAAGCCCGAGCATACGCTCGGGCTTGTTTTATTAAATTTTATCTTGCTCAATTAGTACCCTTTTTATATTGAATCGCATACTTAGCAGGCGTCCAATCATCGCACCCTCGATGAAGCTAAATGTAAATGCTGTCAGCATCATCCCTTTGAACCAATGTGCAAATATCCAAGACCGCCCAACCGAAACCAAAATATAAAGGGTCAATACAATTCCTCCAATCAAATCTAGCCTCCCCACAACAACCTTTTTCTCTTGACTCCATTCAATCGTAAAAATTCGTCCTGCAACAAACCCAATAAATATTCCAACCGCAATACCCACGATTATCCACAAGAAGTTTATGTTGCTTATAAATATTTCATATACAAGCACCCCTGTCATTATAGTCAAAATAATAGCGAACATTGTCATTCGCCTTACCAACTTCTTATCAATATGTTTTTTTATCTCAGGCTCCATCATATAATTCGTAGTATAGCATAAAGATAATTATGCCATCAGCAATAAGTGCTGTATTATCTAGTCTCGCCTATTTATGAATACTCATATATAATACAAATATGAATGAAGAAAATGATGAAGACGTTGTTATACAACGTGACGCCAATGGCAACATTTTGACCAACGGCGACAGTATAATATTAATCAAAGATTTGAAGTTAAAAGGCAGTAGCACTGTTATCAAAAAGGGTGCCAAAGCCAAAAACATTCGCCTGACCGACGAAGAGGGCCTAATCGAATGCAGTATAGACGGCATGAAAGGCATAGTCCTCAAAACAGAATTTATCAAAAAAGCCTAAGCTCTCGCTTAGGCTTTTTTGATTATTTCAACATTTGTGTTACTAATGCTGTCATTTGATCTTTTTTATTAGGATTACTCTCAGCTATTAGCAATGTCAGTGCAGTCAAACTTGCCGAATTAATATTTCTGAAATTTTTTGCCTTGGCTTTGCGCAAAAACCAAACAAATGCAAAAGCACCACTTCTTTTATTTCCATCTACAAAAGGATGGTTTTTAACCATGAAATAAAGTAGGTGGGCTGCCTTTTCTTCAATACTTGCATATACATCCTTGCCACCAAATGACTGCATTACATTACCTACAATACCCACAACACTTCCTGCGTTTCTCTCTTGGGCAAAAATTTCTGTTGCTTCATCTTTTCTCAAAAGCTCATTTCGGAAATTCGAAATTGCCTCAGTCAATTCACTACCGGTTAATTTAATCGATTTCTTTGTTGTTCCAATACTTGTTAGATTATCGTGGTCATACGCATCAAGCGATACCCATGTAGCCGAGAATTCTTTTACTAAATCCAGTATTGCCTTTGGGTCCAGTGTCATATGCTCGGGCAAAAGATTTTGTATATCGGCTACTGACTTCATAAAAGCATCATAATTCTTACCAATTTGTTTGCGATTGATTGTGTAGCCCTTGGTAATATGTTCTTTTAAGGTTTTAGTAGCCCAAATGCGAAACTGTGTACCAATTACAGAGTTAATTCTATATCCTACAGCTATTAGCATATCAAGATTGTATATATCTACAGTTCTTCTAACTACTCTACCAGATTCATTTTGAACTAGTTCCATTTTGGAACTAGTTGGTTTTATATTTAGTTCCTTTTCTTTATAAATATTCCTTATATGCTTTGAAATAGCCTGTGGATTAACTCCAAAAATCTCAGCCATCTGCATACGATTTGCCCATACTGTCTCATGCGAAAAATCACCACGAAGCTCAATCGCCCCGTTCTTTGCTTGATAGATTACCAATTCTTTATTTTTTGTAACCTTCTTCATCTTAATATTATAACACAGTAATTATTCCCCCTCTATAAATTTTAACGATATTGAATTTACACAATGTCTTATATTTTTATCAGTCAGCATTTCGCCTTCGAATACATGCCCTAGATGCCCTCCGCAATTATCACATGTAATTTCAGTTCTTGAACCATCAGCATCAAGTGTATGCTTAACTGCCCCAGATATTTCATTATCGAAGCTCGGCCACCCACAAGTACTTTCAAATTTGTCTTGTGAATTATACAGTGGCATATTGCACTGCCTGCAAACATACACACCATGTGCCGTATTGTTTACATACTCACCGGCAAAAGGCATCTCCGTGCCTTTGTCGATTATTACTCTCTTTTCTTCTTCTGTTAGATTATTTAATTGCATAAAAACATTTTAACACATACACAAGGACTGTCCTTGTGAGTCCTAGACAATTACTTCCAACAAATCTCTGGTTTCTCCCCTGTTGTCTCTTCAATATATTTTTCTACTTCATCCATTCCCCCAACCTCATCAATCAAACCGATCTTCATAGCTTGCGCTCCCATTACAGTAGATCCATCAGCAATAACTCTTACTTTATCTATAGCAATTTTGCGATTCTCTGAAATAGCTTTGACAAAATATTCATATCCAATATTTATATCTCTGAGGAAAAGATTCTTCTCATCTTGTGTTAGAGGCTTGTCCGGCCTACCCGAATCCTTATATTTACCGGCAGTTAATTGCTCGTAATTTAAGCCATCTTTTTGATTCTTTTGAACATTACTTAAATAAGAAGCAGTTACACCAATTCCACCAATATCAGAGAATTTAGAAGCAAATATTCTATCAGCACTACTTATGGCAAAATACGCAGCAGATGCCCCAGTAGTCCTTATGAGCCCTATGACAGGCTTGGCACTACTTTTTACAGCGTTAGAGACTTCTTCTCCAGCCACACCGACACCCCCTCCAGAATCAACTTCCAAAATAATTGCTTTAATATCTTCATCTTTATTTGCTTGTTTGATTTTGTATGTAATCTCTTCACTAGCCACCGAATCATAATTAAAAGCTGGGTCATTGTCAGCATGGACAGGAGTATATGTTAATAGAGTTCCATGTAAGTTGATACCCACAACCGAGCAGTCATCATCTGTGGTGTCAGACCCTGTATAGACTTGATTATTTGAAAATTTGTAATATAGAGCTTGACTTGCACAGCCTAATGCAAAAAAGAGTACAAAAATACCTATACCGTTTATTATATGGCGGTGTTTTTGGTAGAAGGCAAGGGCTTTTCTCTCTGAATGTGATTCGTTCATACTACCTCTATCATAGACCTTTTTATAGATCCTGCCAAATTTCTAAAAATCAGCTACTTTAATGGTACCTGACACCTTTAATCCCTATCTTTTTCCATAATTAAACCTTAATCTTTCTAACAACATACTCAAATACACGCTCTTGAACGAATTTTTTAAGTTCGGGATTTTGGTCAAGCTTTTGGTATAAATTAAAGTGATTATCCAAAACACCAACAAGTTCATCTTGGAACAACTGATCAAATTTTAGTTTAGCAGAATCTTTACTATTATTTTTAACCGAGCCTTGCAATATATCACTCTTTAACAATCTTAGACTTAAATCATTTAATATTACCTTGTCAGAATCACTGAAATTCGTACCATATCTGTCATTTATTTCTTTAATAATTTTTGAGAGCATATCTATTTCATCTTCTGGACCAGTATGACCATCTCCACCACCACCCATTGGATCAATTTCGCCATCTTTATTTTCAAGCAAAACATTTGTCTCTACCTTTTTTTCAACTTTGTATGTTTCCATATCAATTGCTTCAAGTACTTCGTACGGCAAAGGATTTTCCCTCTTCGGTAGTTTTTTGACTAAGAATTTCAAGAAGATAAACAACTTTTCAAGTTGAGGATTTTCAAAAGTAACAATTTGTGAAATAAACGCATACTTTTTAAGATAATCAAAAACTGTAGTTTTGAAACTCTCCATTTCTTCAGCGGTTAAATTTTCTTCACTTATGCGCATTACTACATTGTCAATTATATTATTCAATACATCAGGTGTCGCATTACCAAAATATTCATCAATAAATCCATTTACTTCAAAATCAGTAAAGAATTTAAAACCTAACACGTCACGTTCTAAATCATGCAGTATATTTGGATTTGTCGCCTCTGAAAGTATTGTAGTTGTGTAATATGGTTGGAAAGCCTCTTTAATATCATCAGTATCATTCACAAAGTCCAACACAAAGGTATCTTGCTTGGCATAAGTTGTACGATTTAGACGTGACAATGTTTGTACTGCACTAACACCGCCCAACTTTTTGTCGACATACATTACCGACAACAATGGTTGGTCAAATCCGGTTTGGTATTTTTCGGCAACAATTAGAAACTTGTATTCGTCTTTTTTGAATTCTTCAGCTGTTTGGCTTTCAGGGATACTATTCATTTGACCTTCGGTGTATTCTAATTTTGTATCAACATCTTTAACTGTACTTGAAAATGCCACCAATGTTTTGTGATTATAACCCTTCTCTTTTAGATATTTATCAAAAGCAATTTTATAACGCACTGCATGCAAACGTGATTTAGTAACCACCATAGCTTTAGCTTTACCATTTATTAAACCAGCAATTTTCTCTTCAAAATGTTCGGCCATTATTGCCACCTTTTTATCAATCGCATGCTCGTGACGCTCGACATAACCCACCATTAATCTTTGAGCCTTTTTCTTGTCGAATTCTGGATCGTCCTCTACCTTTTTTAAAAGTCCAAAATATGTTTGATAAGTTGTGTAATTTTTTAACACGTCTAAAATAAACTTTTCTTCAATTGCTTGCTTCATTGAATACAATGAAAACGGACCAAATTTACCAGTCAGTGTATCCTCTGTGCCGAATAATTCCAATGTCTTTTGTTTTGGTGTTGCTGTAAAAGCAAAAAATGACAAATTAGGCGATGCTACCTTGCGCGCTTTCATGCGTTCTATTATTTGATCTTCAACTGTTTTAAAAGCTTTCTCGGCCTTCTCTTCGTCTTTTTCTGCTTCATCTAATGTTAATGCCTGCCTTAGATCAGCCGCACTTTCGCCCGATTGTGATGAATGGGCCTCGTCAATAATTACAGCAAATTTTTTACCTTCGGTTTTTTCAATACTATCAACAATTACTGGGAATTTTTGCAAAGTACTTGTTAGAATTCTAGTACCCTTTTCAATACCCTCCTTCAGTTCAGCAGATGATTCAACATGTTTTACCAGACCCACAATTTGGCTAAAGCTTTTAACTGTATCAGACAATTGTTTATCCAGCACCCGACGATCGGTCACGACAATAACACCATCGAAAACATTTTGACCATTTTCATTATGAAGTTCCGCCAACCTATGCGCTACCCATGCAATAGTATTACTTTTACCCGAACCGGCACTGTGCTGAATTAGATAATTTTTACCTGCACCATTTATTTGCGCATCAGTCACTAATTTGCGAACAGCTTCCAACTGATGATATCGAGGGAAAATTATTTTCTCTTCCCTTCTTATCTTGCCATTTTTGTCCTTCTTCTCTTCAACTACTTCTTGAATAAAATTACTTATTAAATCAAAAACACTGTCTTTAACCCAAACCTCATCCCACAAATAATGAGTTTTATATTTACCTTTTGGCGCCTCGGGGTTACCCGATGAACCTTTGTTGCCTTTGTTAAATGGCAAGAAATAAGTATTCAAACCTTCAAGCCTTGTTGTCATATACGCTTGGTCGGTATCCATAGCAAAATGTGTTAAGCATCTTTTGAAAGAAAGTAGCCTTTCTTTTTGATCACGATCGGTACGATATTGCGAAATAGCATTGATTACATTTTGCCCTGTAAATTGATTTTTTAATTCAACAGTAAACAAAGGCAAGCCGTTTACAAACAAAACCATATCAATAGAATTTTCATTCTTTGCACTGTATTTAACCTGGCGCATGACACTGAGAATATTACCCGCATAATCAGCCAATGTTTCAGAATTCCTACTATTCTCGGGCTTGAAATATGCCAAACGGAACCTCTCACCCCTGTCAGACACACCAGTGCGCAGTACATCCAAAAGCCCGCGAGCATTTACCTCGTCATCTAATCGTGCCAAGAACTTCTCGCCCACTTCATCTCCATACTGCTCGGCCAATTTAGCCCAACTTTCATTTTGAGTCTTTTGAATAAATTCCAAAACAAGCTCGGTATCCATACAAAGAGCCTTGTCATAACTTGAACTTTGCCGCGACAAATACCCCTGACTATTCACCAGTTCATTTTCAATAAACTCCTCGAACCCTGATTCTTTTGTGTTTGTTTTTTGTGTCATGTTATTTTACATAGGATCGTTAATGATAATCTTTTTCCCAAACTTTTCTCCTAAAACATCCTTTAAGGGTCCATCGTGCGTAATTATTTCAATTATATCATTACCTTCGAACAGTGTTGGGTTAGGGTGATTTATAATTGTTGAAATCATTGCAATAATCGAAATATCACCCAGGCCTTTTAAACCATAAAAGGATACAATACTATTGTATTTATTTATCGATTGTTTGTAATTTTCTAGATATTTAGCTTCATTAAAATGAGGATGGTTTTTAATATCTATAAACGTTATTCTTTCTGCTTGTCTCTTGTATTCAGAGGAAATTGACTTAAGATTATCAATTTCATTTTTTAAATCATCTGTAATATAAAATCCATTAGACAAATCAAGTATGATTTCTCCTTTTACAAATTTATTTAAAATGTTTGTATCTATAATTTTCATATTTTTGATCTATAATCACTCCATTTATCTTTTCTAAATCGACCAAAAATAATCATTTGCGCTTGATTTGGATAAATTGAATTATTTTTAATAGCATTATTAACTTTTTCAAAAGCAACATCCCCGCAAAATTTTCTTACCGAAGTTATTATATGAGGTTGGTTAAACCATTTTTTTATCTCTATAAAAACACTGATTTCCCTTTCTGGAAGTTTTAATGATTCATAGTATTCTTTATCAATTTTTTTTCTAATTCTTAAAACAAACAAAATTGCTGTGTAAGAAATCTTATATTCATCCTTTAGCTTATTGACCATATCTCTATCAATAGAATTAAAACCTAGGCTATTAGTTATAGATGTGGGTAAAAGTATTTCAGAAACAACATCATTAATTAATTTAAATTTTTTATCATCTCTTATTTTTTGAATCGAATAATTTTCAATAGCGTGTGAATACTCTTCCATTCCAATAATAACAATCAAGTACATTAAAGTATATATTTGTCTGAAATGATTTTCATTCGGGTTAAGTTCGCTGGGTAAGAAAATAAAAGGTATTTTTTTATCTTTAACAACAAAACCGCTAGTATTTTTGTACAAAGTGGATGTGTTTTTAACTTCAGGTAAAATACCATTTTTTCTAACACCTTGTGATATATTAATATTACCCTTTAAATGAATTTGCTGAATAAGATATTCTTTTGCTTTTTCACCTGATTCTCTAGACCTGAAATAATTCAAATCAATATGAAAATAACTAATAATGTTATTTACGCAATTTTGCATATCCTTACCCTTCAAAGAACCTGAAAAATCACAAACAAAATTTTCTGGTAACTGAGACACCACAAAAGACTGTGTTCTTATTTGTCGATCAATAATCCTTTTTGAGGTTACTTCTCCTGCAGATTTTCTTTTATGTATTTGGAGCAGCTCTTTTGGAAACTTATCTAATCTATTTTTTTCAATATTTTCTAATTCTCTTTTTAAATTATCCATATCAAGTAAAAACATCTGCCAAGGAAGATGTATCTTTTCACTTATGCTCTTTAGCTCATTATAGGTAATTGAGCTTACATTAAATGCATTCTTAAATACCTCATGTTCCATGAGTTTTTCTTCTGGATAAAAGTTTAGAAGTTTTTTAAAGACTTCGTTGTCCAATTCAACAGCATCTAATCTTTCTGATTTTAATCTCATAAGTCTATATTTTTACTTTTCCTGTTACGACATTTGATATTAACGAGGATTTAAATTCTTGTAATGTTTCGAGTGATTTTTCAACCTTTTTTAAAGCACTATCAAAAATATTCATTTTTTTATAAATAGTAATAATAATATCTTTTTGGGTATTTAAATCCGGGATAGTAATCATTTCACTAAAATAAGTTTTAATGTCCATATTTTGAATACCTGTATTTTGCTTAATATATTTAGTATTTATTCTTCCTGAATATATATATGACAAATAAAACACTAAAAATTCTGGTAAAATTTTATCTGTATTAACCCTAATAATATCTATAAAGTTAGCACATACCATTTTTTCATCAGAATTAAAAAGGATAGCTCTACCTACAGGAGTTTTTTCACCACCACCAGATTTTTCAACCAAAATATCACCTTTTTTTAATATTTTTTTCTTTGATAAATTAGGATTATTCCTAATTGTTTCAACTTGAGAAAAACTCAGGTTTTCATAATCAAAGTCAGCCACACGAAGACATTTTATATCATCATAATTTTCTAAAGGGTTATCACCCCAAATACCAGATTCAATAGACTTAACTAAATGTTTTATTTTTCCTGTTCTACCTTCTACATTAAATTTTGTAACCGCATTATTAATAATCGTTGTGCGTTTTTCACGCAAAAGCTCAATAAGTTTTTGTTTTTTCTCAATTATTTGATCAATATTTTTTGTCTTTTCATCTAGGTAATTTGAAATTTTTGTTTGGTTTTCTGGTGAAATATATACGACTGATGATTTATTTAAATCACTAACTCTCAATGAGGGTTGCATATGTGAAGGAATTTCGTCTTTCATACTTTTAAATAAACCGAATAACTGATAGTAGAAAAAACGAGAATCAGTATCTCTATTTTTAGGAACCATTAAAAGACAATTCTGAGAAAGATTAAATTTACCATTCAAAACTAATGGGGTCATGGCTTTAGCCCCAACAGTTGTCGTGAATATTGCAGGAGCACTAAGATCATATTCATATGAATTTATATTTCCCATTATTCCATTATTTTCTGTTTGCCCGCTGTATACAGGATAATTGCCTATATTTTTTTCATGTCCTATATAATCTTGAGTAAATTTAGCCGCATCTTTTCCTTTCTCAAAATTAAACTTATTTTTTAACTTTTCTAATCCCCAATCTTTCGGGATTTTACCCAACCAATCAACCCCCGAATCTTTGCATTCAGGATATGTTTCGTATTTTTTTGTAAGTTTTAGTGTTTGCATATTACCAATTACGATGAATTACGGGATTATATTTTGGATTTATAATTCTTCTGACTTCGTTTCCATCAAAATGCTGATTCAAAATACTAACACTTTGAATTGTATCTAAATAAATATTTGCAACATGATCTTTGTAGCCAAATTTTTCATGTTCTACACCCAACAAGATATCGCGTTCATAGTAAGAGCCCTTCTTTGTTTTTGGGAATATATCATACGGAGCAAAGTCACACTCAGAATATTGTCCAGTGGTTTCTTTTTTCCAATGAATTCTAATCATCTGTTGATTTTCTATTGCCTTTATAATATCTGATTTATACATTTTATAATTGCTTTAATAAGTCTAATAATTCATTTTCAACCCTTTCTATATCAGTCTCAATAGCCTCCAAACTTCTTGGCGCTTCGTATTTATAGAAATATCTAGTAAATGGGATTTCATAGCCTACCACACCCACCTTGCTGTCTTTGTGGTCCACCACTGATTCATTGATCCAAGCATCAGGCACATATGGCTTTACCTCTTTATTGAAATATTCATAAATATCCATTTCAAATGGTACATTTTCATAATCACGAAGTTCGCCATCGGGTTCGATATTACCATCTTTGTCTACACAAATTTCTGAATTTTCATCACACTCACCAGCTATAGAAATAAACTTTTTATATTGCCCGGCAGTAAGTTTGATAGTTTTGTGTTGTTTTATATAATCTGCAATTCTTTCGTCTAATACTTTTTTATTAGTTATGATTTGATTTTCAAAAGATTCTATAAAATCCTTCATGCCAGTTTTGTTATCTTTGATGTCAAAAACTTCTAACAATTCTTTTATTTTTGCATCTGTAAAATCGAATTTCAAACGAAGTGGGCGTTCGATAGTTATTTGTCTATACGCAAAATCGGTTGTTTTGAAAATCTTTGAAAATTCACCCTCAGTAAAACTTTCATAAATATCTAATATTTCCTTTTTGTGATTGGTGTCTATTTCATGGCGCTTACTACCCAAGCTTTTGCGAGTCTTTTTGAAAAATGTTCGTGCATCAATAAGTTGAACTTTGCCTTTACGTTCCTTTGATTTTCTATTTGTCACAAACCATAGGTATGTATTAATGCCGGTGTTATAGAACAATTGGTCGGGCAATGCCACGATAGTTTCCAATAAATCTTTCTCTAATATCCAACGTCGAATTTCACTTTCGCCACTACCAGCATCTCCAGTAAACAAAGAGAT
>JAUPVQ010000029.1 GCA_030916965.1 Patescibacteria group bacterium | reverse complement strand
CAAAAAGCATCATAGCTGCACCATGGTCACTTGTGATTTTGAAATTTTTGAATTTAATTTTTTTAATCATATATAATTAATAGCCACCTCGCAAAATAATCGTATCAGAGAACTTCTCTGTAAGTCCAGTACGGTCTCGTGTGTCTTGTAAAGTAATCTCAACTTTTACTGCAGTACTATTTGTGGTAGTAATTTTACGAAAGATCAAAGATGTAACGTTAATATTGGGTGCCAATATGCTTGCTTGCAAAGTACCGTTGTATGACAAATTTAAATCTCCACTACTTACATTGAATTTTACAGTTTGGGCTGTACCTCCAGAATCTACACTGTCTAGATCCAATACTCCTGGGGACGATCCTAGTGTGCTTGTCCCTGTGCGTATATTATTTGCTAAGCGTATTTCATATGACATTCTATCTAGTGCAATATTACCGTTCTTTACTAGATCGTGGTTTGTACGAGTTTGATTAAAAAATGAAACAAGAACAATAAATGAATTCATTATTACAAGCGTAATCACTGCAAAAACAGCAACATAAATTATTATTTCTATAATCGAATATCCAGATTTTAAATTAAGTGGTTTCATTTAAGTAAAAATATTAGCAATATAAAATATTAATGTCTTGGAAGTAGTACTACCCTCTAATGTAAGCCAAGTATTTGTAATTGTTACTTGCATTGTCCCAGTGTCGAGAGTTCCACCACTTGCAACAATGTCGTCATTTGTATCTCTTGATACAGTATTAAATACTACTGTACGGGTAAATATGCCATCTACTACACTTGGTGTTGTAGTTAGAGACCATACGTTTGTGCTTGTATCGTATGACAGATAATATGTTGTACCTGCTGTGAGGCCCGAAATATTGGTCCAATTTGCATCACGAATAGTCTTGATGGCTTCTGCTCCATCTTCAAGCAAGTAATTTGCTTGGGTCTGGCGAAGAGATAAGTTTGATAATTCCAAACCTTTTTGTGCATAGGACAGTAGTGCAATAGTCACAGCAGAAAGAATAGCACAAGATACCATTACTTCAACGAGAGCAAAACCATATGAATTTTTCTTTTTATTTATTATCATAATTAATCTGCGCTAATCACACCTAATTTATTTATTGTAATAATTTTCCTAATTGCTGGATTGCTAACAAGCTCTAATGTAATTGTACCATAAGTTGAAACATTTCCAGTAAGTTTATCAAAAATAATATCAATACCACTTCCTTGTAAAGATATATTGGCAGACGGTAGCGTGACAGCTGTATCAAATGTCAAAATTTTGTTGGTAGGGTCGGAACCTACAAATGTACTACCAGTAAACAGTACTGCCCGAGTTGAATCAAATCGTACGCTGTAAAAATTGCCTCCTTTTGCAGAAATAGTATCTATTCGAGCTTCATTCAACAAATTTACAACTTCTTCTGTCGCATTTTTTATAATTTGCTTCTCGCGAAAAGATGACACCGCTGGGGATATTACAGCAAGTATCACTGTTATTATCGCGATGGCCAACATAACCTCGATAAACGTGTTGCCTTTTATATATTTATTCATTGTATTTATTATAACAAAATTAATTAATACTATCGAGGATCGAATACATCGGTGTAATCATAGACATAGCAAAGAATCCAACAGCTCCTCCTATTACCACCATCAAAACTGGCTCAATAATAGTAGATAGATCTTTTGTCTTGGCATCTACTTCACCTTCATAAAATAATGCTATATCCATAAGCATGCTAGCAAAATTACCAGTCTCCTCTCCAACCTCCATCATCTCACCCACCATCATAGGATAATATTTAACATTTTCTTTGAAAACTACAGATAAAGGTTTACCTTTCTCAATTCCCTCGATAGAATCTTCTATTATCCTTTGGTAATACACATTTTGCAAAACTTCTTTTGTAATACCAAGTGCTCGAGACATAGGCACACCAGCAGATAATAGTGATGAGAGTGTGCGAGCAGTACGGGCAGTATTTACTTCTTTGGATAAATTTCCAATGACAGGCAGGTGTAATACAATAAAATCAAAATATTTTTGTGTGGTTTTTAGTCGAGCCATCAAAACAAAACCTCCTATTACTGAAAATATTACTACAAGAAACAATATAAGATGATTCTTTAAAGATTCAGACAACCAAATAATAAATTGAGTAGATTTTGGCAACTCAGCTCCAATATCCTTAAATGTTTTCGAAAGAGTTGGAACAACTTTTACAAGCATAAATCCCCCTATTAGAAGCATCGCACAAAGAATAATACTTGGATAGGTAAGAGCACTTTTAATTTTTTTGTTTAAATCGTATGTTTTTTGTAATGTACCACCAATCTCTCCTAGGGTTTTTGAAAGTCCTCCAGATTCTTCACCAGCTCTTACCATAGACACAAACAGTGGTGAGAAAACTTTTGGGAATTTCTGCATACCTTCAGACATGGTGCCCCCTTTGTTTATAGTATCCAATATACTATCTAAGACATTTTTAAAATTTTTGTTATTAGTTTGCTTGTTTAAAACACTTATTGCGCGGAAAACTGGTAATCCGGCCTGAAGCATTCCACTTAGATTACGAGTAAACATTATTTTTTCACGAAGTGATACACTACCAAAAGCAAGTAACTTTTCAAACATTATTGCTATTCCACTACCAGTATTTTCTGACACCAACAGAGGTATCTCACCTGCGTCTCGTATCTGCTTTGCTGCTGAAAACTTATTGGGTGCTTCAATAACACCCTCCTTCATTTCTCCTGTCTTTAATTGTGATTTGTATTTAAATTGCATATTTGATTCAGTAGCATGTAGTAAGTAGTAAGGAAAAATGCATTTAATTCTTTCTTCTTGCTTGCTACTTTCTGCTTGCCACTTTCTACTTACTACTCTGAAACGACTCTTAAGACCTCCTCCATGCTTGTAATACCAGACACGACAAGACATATGCCATCTTCTAGCATCGTCATCATTCCTTCAGACTTTGCTTGTTTTTCTATTTCGTCTGATATTGCGCTTCTAAGTATCAATTCTTTTATGGCTAGGCTTACTTTCAAAACTTCATGGATTCCTACTCGTCCTTTGTAGCCGTCCGGTGCGTCTGTTGTAGGTTTTGGCTTATATAGTGGGATTGTCGCCCAAGTTGCATCCTCTGGCGCTAGCTTCCCCAACTTGATAAATTTCATCATTCGTTCTAAGTCCACAAGCTTTGCCAAAT
>JAUPVQ010000028.1 GCA_030916965.1 Patescibacteria group bacterium | reverse complement strand
GCTTATATTCTAGAATTTATAATTTAGAGACTGTGTCTTTAAAATATTTCAATGTATACGGCCCACGCCAAAGTAGCTCTGGTGCATACGCTTCGGTAATTGCCAAGTTCCTAGATTTGAAGAAGAGTAATATGCCTATGACCATAACAGGGGACGGTGAGCAGACTCGGAGCTTCGTACATGTACATGATGTTGTAAAAGCAAATTTGATAGCTATGACAGGGGAGAATGTGGGTAAAGGGGAGGTAATAAATATTGGGACAGAGGAAATGTATTCAGTAAATCAGATTGCCAAATTACTAGGTGGAGAGTTTGTATATATAGACCCTCGGATTGAACCAAGAGCTACATCTGCAGATATCATAAAGGCCAGAGAATTGTTGAACTGGGAGCCAAATGTCAAATTCGAAGAAGCCTTGATAGAATTGAAGAAGTATAATAGTATAGCCTAATATACTTGTCCCGTTTGAAAAAAATGGAAATTATGTAAATACAGAGCATTAATATTTAAATTTTTTAATAAGATGAAAATTGCAGTTATAGGTACAGGATATGTTGGACTGGTTACAGGAGCTTGCTTTGCTGAAGTAGGCTTAGAGGTTGCTTGTGTTGATATAGATATAAATAAAATAGAAAATCTCAAAAAAGGGATCTTGCCAATCTACGAGCAAGGCTTGGAAGAGATTGTCGCCAATAATTACGAAAAAGGGCGACTACAATTTGAGAGTTCAATCGGCGAAAATATTAAGGATTGTGAAGTAATTTTTATTGCTGTAGGTACTCCTCCAGATGAGGACGGTAGTGCAGACCTCAAACATGTATTAGCAGTAGCAGACGCCATAGGTAACAATATAGATAAATATACTGTAGTAGTAACAAAAAGTACGGTTCCAGTTGGAACAGCCAAGAAAGTAAAAGAAACAGTACAAAATGCTCTTGCAAAAAGAAATGTGAAAGTTGAATTCGACGTAGCAAGTAATCCAGAATTCCTAAAAGAGGGAGCAGCAGTAGAGGACTTTATGAAGCCCGAAAGGATTATAATTGGGGTGGAATCAAAGAGAGCTGAGGAAGTAATGAATAAATTATACAAACCATTTCTACTTAATGGTCACCCATGTATATTTATGGATATTCCAAGCGCAGAGATGACAAAGTATGCGGCCAACAGTATGCTTGCTACTAAAATTAGCTTTATGAATGATATAGCCAATTTGTGCGACATTATGGGGGTGGATGTAAATATGGTTCGCCGTGGAATAGGGAGTGATAGTCGGATTGGAAATAAATTTATTTATCCAGGTGCTGGATATGGTGGAAGCTGTTTCCCAAAGGATGTGAAAGCTTTGATCAAAACTGCCAATGAGAATGGCTATAAGATGAAAGTATTGCAAGCAGTTGAGGAGGTAAATGATAATCAAAAGCAGATAATGTTTGTTAAGTTAACAAATTATTTCAAGGATTTGAAAGGCAAAAAGATCGCACTATGGGGATTGTCTTTCAAACCAAAGACTGATGATATGCGTGAGGCTCCAAGTCTTGTGTTGATAGATCAATTACTCAATGCAGGTGCTAGTGTATACGCGTATGACCCAAAGGCTATGCACGAAGCCAAGAGGGTATTGGGAGACAAAATTATTTATGGTAAGGATCAATATGAAATTTTGCAAGATTCTGATGCGTTGGTAGTTTTAACAGAGTGGCCAGAATTCCGATCCCCTGATTTCACTAAAACAGGAGAGAGTTTGAAGAATAAAGTAATATTTGACGGCAGAAATATTTATGAACCGAGCGAAATGAAGAGTCTTGGATTTTATTATGAATGTATTGGTAGAAATATAATCAAATGAAAAAAGTATTAATCACAGGTGGAGCAGGATTTCTCGGATCACATTTATGTGATAGATTCTTAAAAGAAGGCTATAGTGTTTTATGCATGGATAATTTAATCACCGGCAATAAAAAAAATATTGAACATTTGCTGGATAGAGATGATTTTGTTTTTCTTGAACAAGATGTTTGTGAATTTATAAAGATAGATGGCGACCTTGATTATATTTTGCATTTTGCATCTCCTGCAAGTCCGATAGATTATCTTAAATTTCCAATCGAAACTTTGAAAGTTGGATCACTCGGTACCCACAATTTACTAGGACTTGCAAAAGCTAAAAAGGCAAGGATCTTGATAGCTTCAACGAGCGAAGTTTATGGAGACCCAAAGGAAAGTCCCCAGAGAGAGGAGTATTGGGGTAATGTTAATCCAGTAGGCCCTCGTAGTGTTTATGATGAGGCCAAGCGTTTCCAAGAGGCCATAACAATGGCATACAATAGGCAATTTGGCTTGGAAACACGCATTGTGCGCATATTCAATACATATGGCCCAAGGATGCGTCTAGATGACGGTAGGGCATTACCTGCCTTTGTTGGGCAAGCATTAAAAGGTGAAGATTTGACCGTATTTGGTGACGGTAGCCAAACAAGATCATTTTGCTATGTGGATGATTTAGTTGATGGTATATATAGGCTACTTTTAAGCGATTATTCTATGCCTATAAATATTGGTAATCCAGAGGAAATTAGTATAAAAGATTTTGCAGAGGAAATTATCAAATTGACAGGCTCAAATCAAAAGATAATTTACAAAGACCTGCCTACAGACGACCCTAAACAGAGGAAGCCTGATATTACCAAAGCTCGTGATATACTTAAATGGGAGCCAAAGATTAAAAGGGCTGAAGGTTTACAGGTTACATATGATTATTTTAAATCAATAAAAAGTTAAAATTTATGGAAAACAAAAAAAAGGCATTAATCATAGGTATTACAGGACAAGATGGATCTTATTTGGCTGAATTTTTGTTAGAAAAAGGATACGAGGTCCATGGTATGATACGCCGCTCATCGAGTTTCAACACTGAGCGCTTGGAACATATATATCAGGATCCTCATATCAATGATCGTAATTTGATTCTGCATTATGGTGATCTCTCCGACTCAAATAGTATTAATAGTATGATCAATAAAAGTAAACCTGATGAGATTTACAATCTTGGTGCGCAGAGTCATGTTCGCGTGAGTTTTGATATTCCTGAGTATACAGCAGATATTGATGCCCTTGGTACACTACGATTACTCGATGTGATCAAGGAGCAGACTTACCCGATCAAATTTTACCAAGCTGGAAGTAGCGAAATGTATGGCAAAGTTCTGGAAACTCCTCAAAAGGAAACTACACCATTTAATCCGGCTAGCCCATACGCTTGCGCCAAAGTTTTCTCGCATTATATTTGTGCCAATTATCGGTATGCATACAAAATGTTTGTTTGTAATGGGATACTTTTCAACCACGAATCACCTCGTCGTGGTCGGACTTTTGTTACAAAGAAAATTGTGGAAGGGTTGGTTGATATTAAATTAGGTAAAAAGGAAAAGATATTTTTAGGCAATTTGGAAGCAAAACGTGACTGGGGATACGCATATGACTACGTGCGCGCAATGTGGCTAATGCTCCAACAAGATACTCCGGATGACTATGTGATAGCAACAGGCGAGACACACTCCGTGCGCGAATTTGTAGAATATGCATCAACATTACTTGGATACAATATTAAATGGGAGGGTAAAGGTTTGGATGAAAAAGGTATAGATGAAAAATCTGGCCAAGTTTTGATAAGTATAGACGAGGCGTATTACAGGCCAAGCGAAGTTGATGTATTGTTAGGGGATAGTACAAAAGCGAAAAATAAATTGAATTGGGAAGCTGAAATAAAGTTTAAAGACTTGATTGACTTAATGATGAAAGGTGAATTTGAAGAGCGTGGATTAAATGTAAATGATTATTTAGCCTAA
Source organism: Patescibacteria group bacterium (assembly GCA_030916965.1). Classification (GTDB taxonomy): domain Bacteria; phylum Patescibacteriota; class Minisyncoccia; order Phycocordibacterales; family UBA9973; genus UBA8515. The sequence continues at coordinate 2,788 of JAUPVQ010000028.1, read as the reverse complement.
ATTTATGAATAAAGATGAATTTAAAAATATTATAGTTGTTACAGGAGTTTATTATGCCGATAATGAAATGTATAGGTCCCGTTCAAAGATTTGGCCCAAAACATTTGCAAACGCAGAGAAACTAGGGGTGAAAATGGTTGTACGTAATGATGGTGGACTGCCTACCGAAATGCTCGATAGTTTTAAAAAATTTCAGAATTTAACTTTTGTTAACAAAGACAATCCAAATACTCTCGGTGGTGGGCGTAGAGAGGCTTTCCAGAGGGCTTTAGAGATTGCAGACACTGAAGGTATAGATAACCCGACAATTATATGGATTGAGGTTGAGAAAGACGACTTTATAAATGAAGCAAATTTGCATCGTTTACAAGAAGAAATTAATAATGGGACCAATATTATTATCCCAGAAAGGGGGGAGAAAGCATGGAATCAATTACCAGAAGTTCAAAGTTTTTTAGAAAAAAGAGCCGAAGGCAAATTTCAACAAATTCTTGAAAAGGAGACAAAAGGATCATTTAATAAAAAATTAGATATATGGTTCGGGCCAAAGGTTTTTAATAAAGAAGGGGCTAAATATTTCTTGGAATATAATAAGGAAGGGGATAAAACTGACCTATGGGACTCGCTTATGGTGCCTGTTGTAGAGGCGATTAAAAAAGGTGAGAAAGTGGAAAGTGTGGAAATGGATTTCCTTTATGATAAAGGATTAATAGAGAGCGACTCAAGCAGAGAAGCATCAATAAAGAGAATTGAGCAATATACACAAATTTTAGCTGCTCTTGGAGATAAGGATTGGCAAGAATTTTTTGAAAGGGCTAAGGATGAACTCGCAAGTGCTAAAGAAGTACTAAGTGAAAAGAAAACCCTGGATAATCCTGAAGGCATAGAGGCAAAAAAGAATATAGTCAATAAATGGAAGTTAAAATAATATGCGAAAAGATTCAAAAATTTATATCGCTGGACACATGGGCCTCGTAGGTTCAGCTTTGGTGAGGGAATTAAAAACACAAGGGTATCATAATTTAATTTTAAAAAATCGTGAGGACCTTGACCTAACTTCTCAAGAAGAAGTAAAAAAATTTTTTGAGTTTGAAAAACCAGAATATGTTTTTTTGGCTGCAGCGAAAGTCGGTGGGATTGTTGCCAACAATACTTACCCTGCGGATTTTATTGTAGATAATTTAAAAATAGAAACAAATGTTATTGATAATGCATACAAAAACAATGTGAAGAAATTATTATTTCTTGGTAGTTCATGTATTTACCCAAAGAATTCTACTCAACCAATAAAAGAAGAATATTTACTTACGGGGGAAATTGAGCCTACAAATAAAGCATATGCTGTTGCAAAAATTGCAGGTATTGTATTGTGTCAGTCATATGTCAAACAATATGGCGCAAATTTTATTTCTGTTATGCCGACAAATTTGTATGGAGAGAATGACAATTTCGATCTACAAAACTCCCATGTACTACCAGCAATGATTAGGAAATTTGATGATGCAATTAAAAATAATTTAAGCGAAGTAGTATTATGGGGAACAGGAGCACCTCGGAGGGAATTCTTGCATGTTGATGATCTCGCGAATGCTTGTGTGTTCTTGATGGATAATTACAACAGTCCTGAAATAATTAATATTGGAACTGGGGTTGATTTGTCTATCCTAGAATTAGCAAATATGGTTAAGGAGATTGTAGGTTATAAGGGTAGTATAATATGGGATTCCACTAAACCAGACGGGACCCCTCGTAAGCTACTAGATGTAACCAAAATAGAGACATTAGGCTGGAAGCATAGCTTAGAGCTAAAAGAGGGTATAAAGCTTACTTGGGAGTGGTATAAGGCTAATAAAGGCATAGATTAATGATAATTCTAAGACTAAAAGGAGGGCTTGGTAATCAAATGTTCCAATACGCTAGGGGGCGTGTTTTGGCTATTAAGTACAAGACCCAATTATCTATAGACTTAAATTATTTTAAAAACAAGAATTTTACACCAAGAGAATATAACTTGGATCAATTTAATATTAAAGCACAAATTATAGAGGAAAATAAAACACCATTTTTTATTAAATATTTTTTACCCGTAATTAAAAAAATTAATTGGAATGGAAATATTTATCTTGATGGTTATTTCCAAAGCGAAAAATATTTTAAGAAATATTCTGAGATTATCAGAGAGGACTTTAATTTAAAAGAAATACCTACAAAGACTGAAGATTTAATAAAAGAAATAAAAAATTGTAATTCTGTATGTATGCATATAAGAAGGGGAGATTATGTTGGCAATAAGCTCCATCCAGTGCAAGATATATATTATTACGAAAAGGCAATTATGGAACTGGAGAAAAAAGTAAAAATTGATAATATTTATATTTTCTCAGATGATATAATCTGGTGCAAAGAGAATATAAATTTTAAATATAAAATAACATTTATAAACAAGGAAGAACTCAATATTACAGATGTTGAAGAGCTATGTATAATGACCAATTGTAAAAATTTTATAATTGCTAACAGTAGCTTTTCTTGGTGGGGGGCATGGTTATCTGGTAATCCGGGTAAGCTTGTTGTCGCTCCTAGTAAATGGTTTACCGATGAGTCGATCAATACAAATGATTTAATTCCACCAGAGTGGATTCGAATATAGCATGCAGAAACTAATTTCGATTATACTACCAACATATAATGGCTCTAAATGGATCATAAATGCTGTAGAGAGCGTGATAGCCCAGTCTTATACTGATTGGGAACTATTAGTACTAGATGATGGCTCAAATGACAGCAC
>JAUPVQ010000006.1 GCA_030916965.1 Patescibacteria group bacterium | reverse complement strand
TAATAGCACGGTCGATGATTGAGTCCTCCCCTGGAGTAAGGCCTCCTAGCATGATACGGAATAGTCCTACGAGGTTGATTGTGTTTGAGCGCAAAACATCAGCACCAGTTTCATCAGCACTTGGTATCGGCAAGTCGAATGGGTTGATATGGTGGTCACTTGATAGTGAAATATTGAAATATCTGCCACCCAATGCTTCGGCAAGGAATTCATACTCACTCTCTGGGTCGATAACGATCACCTCTGTATCGAACATAAGGGTACGAATGATTTCCAACTTTGTAGCATACGATTTACCGGCACCAGATGTAGCAAAGATAATAGAGTTGTAGTTCGGTAAGCTGAATCGGTCAAAGATTACCAAGCTTGAATTGTGGCGATTGACCCCGTATAGTATCCCCTTGTCGGAAGTCAGGTCGAAAGAGACAAATGGGAATAGGCTCGACAATGGCTCGGTATTTAATTTCTGGTGTATTGAGAGCACATCTGTCCCTGTAGGGATAACTGTTTTAAATGCCTCAGCTTGTTGGAATAGAGCAGGCTTGAGATAGATTAATTTTGATTCCAATAGTGATTTGATTTCATTCTCCACTTTAAACAAATCATTTTCAGTGTCGGCATAGATGGTTATATATAGTCCAACTTCGAACATTTTCTCCTGGGCTTGCATCAAGCTGTCACGCAACCCCTCTAGATCGTTGTATGCAGTATCGAGCATTGGGTCGCGAACCAAGCCCTTGGATTCGCGAATAGATATCTGACTTTGGACTTCGGCAACTTTGTTCTGGAAAGAGCGCAAAATTTCGCTTGTTTCGATTGGATGTATAAAGATAGAAACATCAAATATTTTGTCGAGGTTGATAATCGGTGAGAACCAATTGTCGGTCAAGTATCGTGGATACGATATCACAAAGAATGTTCGCGCGATTTTATCCCCGAGATTCAAAGATTTCGGAGTTATCTCGAGCGCAGATGGAGCGATTATATCTTCGAGCTCCAATTTGGCTGCACGATATATCTCGTCTGGGAGTACAGGCAAGACTGCCCTCTCTTCGTGGCTCATCCCTGATTTTTTATTTCCAAATAAATTTGATAGTAATGACATATGATTTTTTTATTTCCTTATACTGTTTACTCCAGTTTAACCCCTTGGCTAATATCGCCAGGGTTAAATGTTTTATAAAATAACTCAATGATTTCTTCAGTTCCTAGTTGTGAACTACGGACACCGAATCTATTCAAGCCATCGGCAATCACTGAAACCCTCTGGTCGAGCTGAGAGCGCTTCTCTTCGAAATTGGCATCCACTTTGCTCCTTGTGCTTTGGCGCTCCTTTTTATTACCGACTATTTTCTCGATAAAGCTTTCTTTACTAGATATTCCTTCTGAACTATAAGGTACAACAACAAAGAAGCTTTTTGTCATTATGTTTACCTCTTCTGTAAAAGAACGTATAAATTCTATATATTCTTTTGTTTGAATCTTGATCAGAGGTTCGGTTTGCTCCTTCATACGACTCTCTAGTGAAAGCAAATATGGCCGTATATCGAGGCGTCGAGACTGAACAACAATTTGAGTCGAGAAGTCGAGTCCGTTGAGAAAGGATTGGAATTCTCCTATTGTAGCCTTTTGTTCATCTGATGATTTAAGTGACAAGTTTATAGAGCTTGCTACAAGCACTGCTCGTAATCCCCCATCTTTTAAAATGATGATTCCGTCGCGTACCTCTTTGATAGGTACAAATTCTTGAGATCGTTGAGCGCTTAGTGGCATATAATTTATTTTAACATGTTTTATCGATTATTATTATTTTTATTATCTAAAATATCCAAACTCCATGCTAGATCCTTGAGCTTGCTGTCTGTAAGGGTAGGTATAACTTGGGCTTGCACAGCCTCTACCTTCTTCTCTTCCTTTTTGTGCAATTTCTGTTTCCAGATATACAATTTACTTTTTGCTGCGTATACAATACTTGCCTGGAGATAGTAAATAAAATTCTGCCCATTAATTTTATAGAATGTTAAAAGAAGTGCCAACCCTACAACAACAATAATAATAGGTATAGCAAAATAAATAGGAAGTAATTTGTAGGCACTAAATGCCATACCTCCACCACCAGCAAGGTATGCAAATTGTTTGAAAGTAAAAGGGCCAAATAATTTGTCCTCTACATCTATAAATTGTGGTACTTTAAACTGCATTACAATTTAATTATACCATATATATTATTCGACAGGCTCTCTGTACGGGTCAGTACTACTTGTTTTTGGTGTACTTTGGTCGGTTGCTCCTTGGATTGTTACCATTGGTTTGGAAAGAGTATCTTTCAAAAGGCTATTGACCGGTCCTACCCCCGTATTTACAACAGGCTCTACCTTTTTTGGCTGGATCAATGTGTTTATGGTTGGGACTGGATTTTCGATGCCGTCTAGGATATCCTTTTCCACATTTTTATTTACTTCCATAGGTGGCAGAGGCACATCTATTTCGTCTTCTACAATATTTACACCACCATTTTTCATCAAAGTGTCTTCTTTTGAAGTAATATTTTCTGTGACTGGTATGTTTGCTGGTGTTGCTACTGTAACTTCGTCTAGCATTTCTATACCAGAATCAGTAAATACCTTATTGCCTGGTTCCATGTTTGTTGCTGAATTTGTATTTTGCATTGGGGCTGTCTTTGTATCGAGTATAGGTGTAGGCATAAATGTAGCTTCTGTATTTATTATAGGAGGTGCTACTACATCCTTTTGGGCGGATGGAGTTGGAGCTTTTTCAACAGTCGTATTTGCGATTGCAAAAGCTGGGGTTGTAAGTGTTGTTTGTACAATTGGATTTGCTTGTGCTTGTACTGGCATTTTGTATGGAGGTAGTGGTATGGCCGGATCAGCTTTTATTGCGGATCTCATCTCCACAACATTCTCTATATTGTTTTTTAAAAGGCCACGGATGTTTTTTAAAATTCGTTCATTTACTATGCCAGATAGTTCTATAGCTTTGTCTGAAGCTAGTCCCAAATCTGTTTCCAACATTTTCTCGTATTTGTCTGGGTGCTCTATACCAAGCAATATTTTATTGGTAGCCTTCTCGAGCCCATCCATCTGGTCGATAGACAATTTCTGTTCGTTGGCTATTATATACAATTCCTTTTGGTAGTTTGAATTTGCAATTGCGTCTTTGACCTCCTTTGGTAATTTATCGAATCTCTCATCGAGCTTCATTCCCCCACCGTATTCTTTCTCGGCTACATCCATTGTGTTTTGTGTATAAGTTGCAGTTAGAGCCTCGCGCCATTTATTGAGTATACCGAGGTTGATATCTGCCATAAGTTTGTCTTGAGTATCTTTTGCCAAGGATAAATCCGCTTTTAGGAAATTGATATATTCATCTGGGTGAATAATTCCAAGGAGTAGTAGGGTTGTCTCGGTGCCGAGAGACTGCACTTGGTTGGGAGTCATATTGTACTTGGTACTCAAATTCTCGAGAGTCTTCATCCACTCCATACTCGCAAACATTGTCTGCATATCAGCAGGCAACTTCTCATAATACTCCGCGATTTTTTGTTGTAATTGTTCTGGGTTCATATTCTTTTATTTCCCTTATACTAATACTAATTTATTATACTAATAATTAATGATGTCCCCCTCCACCACCACCGTGCCCTCCACCATGATCATCATGCCCACTATCCCCATGTCCAGCACCAGATACATCTTTAATTGCTGAGGCAATCTTAGAACTAGAATGTTTTATCGATTCAGAAACAGTGTGAGCTAAATCTTTAAGTAAATCTTTTTGCCCTTTACCGTGCTCTAGATCAACCCCACTTTTTAAGGCAGTACGAACCCCCATTGCAACACCTGCGATTAAACCTACACCAAATTTAGACAACCAACTACTAGGCAACGCGTTCATCTGAGAAAGATTCCTAACATCATAACTGCCAGTTCTGGATTGGGAACCCAACTGTTTGATGCCAGCTTTTGTTCCACCAACTAAACCTTTTCCGTATTTACTTGAATGGTCCATATGGTCTGCTGTGTGTAGGACTCTGTTTTCAATAGCAGCATTTGCTCTCGCAAACTCAGCAGCGTCTTTCCAGTTATTTCCATTCAATGTTTTGCTTGCTTCCACAGCTGTTCTTTCTGGTTCCTTTAATCTATCGTATGTTTTACCGAACATTTCTTTGGAAACTAAATCACGGTCGATTGCATCCCGAACATCTTTTTTGGAATCTGCGTTAAGGTCTTTATATGCAGCATCTTTTCTTCCTGTAACAGCTTGTGCTTTCTCATTTAATACATGTTCTGAGTGGGATTTTTCACCTACATCTTTTTCATGCTTAACAATCTTTGATCCTACTCTACCTTTAAATTTTTGCCAACCATTTAGGTTATCCCAAGCTGCTGGGTTAGTTCCTTTTTCTCGAAATGCTTTTTGAGATGCCGAATCATTTATAACAGCCTTTGAAAACCTACCCATAGTTTGTCTTCCAACAAAAGCGGTTGTTAAGGCTGCTCCACCTAATGCCATTCCACCTGCTGCCGTAACCGCTCCAGTAATCATCTGGCCCATTTCGCCGGAGTAATCTTTTGCTAATTTCTTTGCCATCAATAGGAGCATCATTATGAAGATAAATGGGATCATCACAGAGAGTACCCAGTTTGCACCAGTTTGGTCAGCTATAATTCCTGCAAATCCTTTTTCCAAGAACAACAATATCAAATACATAAAGAACATAAATATAGGCGCCACGAAACACAATCCCATAATATCAGGCCACCATTTCTTCCACCCTATCATCTTGATACTTTGCATTTGCGGTACCGTATAGCTAAAGAAGGCAAGTGGTGCGAATATTAATGCAAACCAGAGTCCAATAACTCGAGCTACAAATATTAATCCTACTGACAGAAATACAATGAGCCCCACAATGTTCACAGCACTTGCCATAATTACAACCAAGAGAAATGTTCCACCACTAATACCATCTTCCCTGTTAGTACCTGAACCACCGGTAGTATTATTGTCTATAACTTGAACTTTAGATGCTTGCAAGATGAGTTTTTGTGGATCAACTTTTTCAACAAGAGCTGCGGAAATGGAGAGTTCTCCTATCTCTGTAGAGTCAGTAGTGTCTACCGCTGATCTTATTACACCACCAGGGCCAGAAGTTGTAATCTTGATTGCATCTGAATTATAAAAAACGCGTGCAAGAATATTGGATGTATCTATGAGTACTTGTCCCGCAAAGAGGCTGAAGTTGATCAGGAGCCCGATTATAACTGTATTGATAATAATTTCCTTTGCTTTTATACTATGGATACTAAGTATCATTCCAAATGCCGCATATATAAGCACAAAGATAAAGAATAGATTACAAGTATCACGTATTATCCCCCAGCCTTCTGTGACAAAAGTAGAGCGGTATGAGGTGTCCATAATAGAATAAGCAAAAGCCCAATCAAAGAATTTTCCAGCGAGACCAAAGAAAAAAGCTGAAGTTTTAAAAACAGCATAATAAAGAACATATCCAATGCAACCCAATACATCAACTCCCCTAGTCCAGGAAACACATGTTGGGAGGAGTTCGTCTTCAGTGGCTGCCGTACCAGTGGTTGATACACTAGCTGTTGATGTACTAGTAGAGCCCCCGATTTTTATTGGAACAGTTTTACTCTCTGTTCCTACCACACCGTCAACGGAACTTTTTTGTATTGTTATTGATAGAGTATAATTTTTATTTTGTTCAAGGGTTATGTTTTCAGAGGTAAAAAGTCTTCCATCCCATACAATATTTTGATCAGCCCCAGCATAAGTTGCAGGAATGCTCTGGTCTGAACTAACATCTTGCTCATTTATTGAGCTTGATCCTGTTGTGGTGGTTAGATTTTTTACGAGTATTCCTTGCTCATCCTTGATATTTATTGATACATAATATGCATCTTTCCCTGTATGATTAATACCAATTGTATAAATTACCACTTTCCCTTTTTCTCCTGTACCCGCCCATCTTCCTTTTAGGCAGAATTCTCTTTTGGGGTCATCTGGTGTTGTTTCCAAGCATTCTTTTTTTGCTTCTATTCTCATTGCCTCATCAAGAGGGTCAATAAGGGCAGCTTCGATTTTATTCTGCTCCACGCCCACCCCACCATTTTTATTGATAGCCACACTAAATGGCGCAAAGATGTTCGCAATGATTACTAGTATTAGAATGTAGGGCAGAAATTTTTTCACAATTTTATTACCCATATATTATAGCATTTCAACTTTACTCTTACTACATATATATCTATATTTCTTACTCAAAAATTATTTTTACCAAACTCCCCAGTCTTTCTCCCAGTCTGCCCAGATTGTGACGAACTTTTTGGTTATTGGGTGTATGTAATATGTACCGTAATATGATGGCTCAGTGTTAATATCAATTGTCTGAAATACATTGGAGGAGTCATTGTTAAAGGTTGCCCCTCCATCACCAACTGCTGTAACAGTAAACCCATATTTATGTATAAAGGATGAATATGGCCCTGACACACGCTCAGTACGCCCTTTGTTTAGAGTACTTAAATTTATAACATCTACTTCTTGATATTTATCAGGGACAGTTGTGGTCCTGTCTGTAATACCTAGGTCACGAAGTTTACTCAAGACTGTATTTACATTTGCTTTAGGATCAATACCAAGCTTTATTAGCTTCATTTCTGTTCCAGTAATATCCACGCCAGTACTTACACCCAAGGCTTGTAGTTTACCTACCATACTCATTACATTTTGGTCCTGCCAATTTTTACCCAGACTTTTCACATTACTTACAAAGTTTTTTACCTTACTTGCCATCTGTGCAGCATTTCCACTTATAATATCTATTCCGGAAGATTTCAATTGATCTACAAACCCTTTAATATCCTTAAGAATATCTTTAATATCCATATTTCTAACTTTTTCTAACATATTACCTTTAACAGCCAATTTTAATATGTCTCGGTAAAGCCCAGGGTCATTTTGTAGTGAAGCATTGGAGATAAGTACATTTTGTTTACCAAGATTTTCCGTATCAATACTGTTTCGTAAATATGTAAGTGTACCAGTCTGATCATAGCACTGTTTTGTTAGAGCTTCTGCATTGTTTATTGTATCTCGGTAACTCTGTTCTGCATTTATTTCAGCAACGACATCATTTGCAGATTTGAGTTGCGGAGCAAGGCGATAGAATTCGCGAGTCAATTCGTCTAGGCGTCTTTGTTCAGCCTCTGTAAACACAAGAGGTACATCTTCTGTTGTACATTGAGCAGCAGTCTTCTTCTTTGGGTCGGGGGTAACAGGCACGATTGGTGCATTTTTACTACCAGCCTCTTTTTTGTAGGTCGATACATAACTTGATAGATTCTTTGCATTTCCGTCAGAGTGACAATCATTGTCGGCGGAATCAATTGATCCATCTTTGTCATTGTCTACCCCATCTGCACATTGTGTACTCACACTGATGTTTTTAGGAGTAAAAGGACTATTTTTAGGTTGAGGGAAAGTCATATTTGGCGGTACAAATTTAGATATAGGCTGCACTGCCCCCGTGTCACCTTTATTGCCAGCATTTGTGGTGTCTGTATCGTTTGGTGGTGTTGGGGATGTAGTGTCTGGAGGGACGATTGTATCTGGCTTTTTCTCCTCCTCATTGTTTACTACTACATCTTTTTGTTTAGGGGTGCCAAGAATTGGATTGAATTTCTTTCCTGACAGAGATAAATTTCCTTTTAGTACATCATTTTTAACAAGAAGAAAATATCCCGCAATCAAAAGTACGAGTGTGATTATAAATGTGATTATTAGAGCTCTGCTTCTGTGTGGTTGCATATAATTATTGTAGACAAGGTAAGCCTATGCTATTAAATGAACGCTTAGGGATGGATACTGTTTTCGACAAAGAGCTTGCTACCCCATTTTTATTTTTAACAGTCAAAGTAATATTTGCTACCCCAGATTGGTTTTTTGTAGAAAATGTGTTTACATAATTGAATGTTTTCTTGCTGTATACGGCAGGGTTGGAGCCAATTTTTACTCCCCAAGCTATATCTGTAGTTGTACCAGTACTTTTGTTTGTAGCTGTGATTGTTGCTTCGCAGGATAATTTATTTTCTTTGATAGTAAGATCGAAATTAGGTATTACATCAGTCCCTGCTGAAACAGTCCCATCGGCTGGAGTTGCACCTACCGGCTTGCTACTACTAGTATCTGATGTTGTCTTTCCACCTACTGGATCTGGTCCTTGTGTTACTCCACCCCCACCTCCTGTATTTCCCATTGTTCCACCCACAATAGGAGCAAGGCCAGCTTGTTCAACCCCATTCATGTCATAACAACTTGGGTCAATCATAGGGATTCCATTTTTGTTTATTTCGGCAGCTCTTCTTTTGCGGGCAGCAGCAACAATTGCATCAACTTCTTTTTTGATAACATTTAGCTTGTAAATGTTTGCATTTGATTGATTGATCAAATCTTTGTAATCCCGAATAGCTTGTTTAGAGTTTGTGTCATAAGTTGTGATATATTTTGTAGCTTGTAGCCCAGCTTCTGCCATCGGTAGATAGAATGGATTGTTTGGATCAGCATTACGCATTACGGAACCTTCCCCATACAATTCATCTATATGTTTTTTGTACTCAAAGAAATCATCTTTTATTTTTTGGATGCTCTTTGTCCGGCCATCATAAAAAGCTGCTTCTGCATCTTTCAGCGCTTGGATTCTTTCCTCTTCAGATTTTGCTGCTGCTTCGGCCTCTTTTTGAGCTTTTGTTTTTCCTCCAAACAAATTTACGGTACTTTGCCAGATAGATTTCACTTGACCCTCAACATTAAACATATTTGCTAGTAAATATATTCCAGGATTAGTAAACAAAAATACTTTTACCCCTAGTTTTGCTACTTGTTTGAACTTACTATCGTCTTTATCTTCAGGCGACTCAACTGTACCTGTTACTGGGTTCCAATATAGGTTATTTAAGTATTCAATAACATTATTGATCTGATCTTTTACTGGCCCTTCCCAGCTTGGGTTTGGTCCTGGGATACAATAATCGAGCTCTCCTAGCGCTGGAGTAATCTTTGGCAGAGTTACCATAGATAATTTTACTGCTTCAGTATAATCTTTTTGCAAAGTAATAACTCCTTTTTTGTAGATATATTTTTCAGCTTTGCCATTAACCCTCCTTACTTTCACAATATCCCCAAGATCTTTTGTAATATCAAAAGTAGTGCCCGTACTATACCAGCCCCTGCCTTTATTTACGGACAATACATTACCATTTGCATCAGTAGTACCCAATTGTCCTGTAATATCATTCCCGCTAGAATCATAAATTCTATTACTACCCTCGCCTTCATTGTTTGTGCCGGAGTCACGCTTGGCTTTGTTGAGGGCCTCGGAGCTAAATGAACTTAGGCTAGATAGACCTTGATCTATCATTTGATTTACGAGCGCTGAGAAGACAGCATTTAAAGATTCATTCAATGAGTCAGCAAGCTCGAGTTGGCGAATATTGGATGTTAGAGCTGTAGCTGTCTGCTCGGCGATAATACTGCCTGGGGTTACTACTTCATACCTTATACACCTACGAGTTTTATCTCTATCTACTGTACGGTTTCCTGCGTAACCACTAACTTCACCTGCGTCTGACGCTTTGTAAGTAGAATCTTTTTCATATTCAGCACACCTTTTTTGAGACAGGAAGCCCTTACCTTCCGCAAGCTCTGCTATAGCAGTATTTGTTTTCTCGGCTGTACGATCAGCCAATTCTTGGCTTGTCATAATGCCAAATCCTAGTGGATTATTCTGGTCATTTTGAGTTAGAGAGAACCACCCATCCCATCCACCCTTGGAGAAGTCGTTGGCAAAGTCCTCAGTAGTAGCACCGTCTCGTAAAGAGCGATCCAGTGTAGATTGAGCACGACTCTCATAAGTAGACTTTTGAGAATTAATTATTGAGCGAGCTACGCTACGGCCAAAAGGATATATGTATCTATTCTCGATACTAGCAAGTGGTCCTACCAAATTCAATAATTGTCCATCTGCAATACTCTGGAAGTATGATTCCCTATCTCGTATATACAATGGGTCGCCGTTAAATCCAGAATTGATCCAATTGACAGTTGTCTGAGTCATTTTTGCTAACTGTGCTTTAGCAAGCGAATAAGCAATACCATCGATACATTCTTGGCGAAGTTTTGCTTCTTTTTCTTTTTGTTCTATTGCGGCTGCTTTATCAGCTGCCTCTTTTGTGTTTGCTGCGATTATTTTAGAATCTATTGGAACAGCATTAATCTCGGGAGTTGCTGGAAAAGTAGAATCTTCATCTGGAGAATCTCCCCAACCACCTCCTTGACCATATTGATTACCCTTTTTTAATTCTATTTCTAAATCTTTGGGTGTAATTGGAGTTTCATCACCATAAGTTTTATCTGGTGCTGATTTTTCGCTTGGATTTAGGAAACTATTTAAACTTTTTTCTACTTTATTTACGATGCCTGTACATCCAATAACTGCAGGCAATACTTCCGAGATTGATGTTATGTTCAAACTGTATGGGTTAGTACGGTTACCGCCACTGTCTTTAAACCAAGAAGAATTTAAGTCTTGCCCCCCTCCAGTATTATCTTCACCAGTTGTAGTGGATTTTGTATATTCACTTAAGTCAGTACCCTCTGGTATATAAGGGCCCGCGGCAAAGATCTCATTTAGAGGAAATAGGATCGTAGTAAACACAAAAGAGCATAATGTAATACTTGCAATTATTTTTTGTATTTTCAATTTAAGCATATGCTATTTTATTATACCATTTCTTATAAAAAATGTTCTCATTTTCTCCAGTGTTTCTATTAGCATATTATTATACCTTTTGTATTTTACAAGAGACGCCATACCGCTTGTAGGATTTTCCAATATATTTCCCATGGCTTCTAATGTCAAAGCACTTTTCTCATAGTTATTTGCAAGTTCTAGGTGCATATCTACTAGTGATGTGGGTACAGTTATAGTCATCAAGTCTTTTCCAAACGATCTGTAGTCATTGGCAGTCAATATTCCAATACGGAGTGCTTGAGTGTCATTGTTGGCAATCGCTTGGCCTATAAATGCGAGTTCCCCTCCGATATCTCGATCTTTATATTTAATGTTTAATTTTTGAAGTGCTGAATAGTATTTTTTTAGGCTAGCTTGTGTTGTGTTTTCTATATCTAGCATACTCTCTGTGTACATGTTATCTATATCTGTTGCTACTACCTTCTGTCCTATTGAGTCTGCTAATGCTTTCATAGAGGCTTCGTTTAGATTCCCGCTCTGCTGGAGTGATACCACAAGGGCAAAGAATTCTCGGGCCATTTTGTCATCCTCAGTCAATTCCCTCTCTGGGATATTGTCTTTATTCAACAATTTCTTTTTTGCCAATATATACTCTTTATTGCTTGCCCCATCAGCACTTGGGTCAAGTCCCCATAGTGCCTCTTCCCAATCTTGGATACCGTTTAGATTCTGGTCTTGTACAACCAAATCTTTTACCAGGAGAGTTTTCTCGAGTTGTTTTTGCGCCAAATTTTTTCTTACAGAAGGAATAATTTTTGTAATTAGTAAAACCGTGAGTATAAGTACTAATAAAATTATAGCCTTTCGGACAAAGAGCTTGCTTGGGAGGAATTTTTTGATAGATTTTTCCTTGGTATCCATGTTTTTTTATTATATCAAAAAATATTTTATTATGATACTATATATACATGACATTTGAATATAAAAAAATAAAAGCACTAATTTTCATCACAAGCTTTTTTGTTCTTGCAGTTTTTATTTTACCTATTCCTGCCGGGGCGGGAGCCAAGCTTGTAAATTCAACCAAATCTCCAAGTTCTTCGCAATCTGGAGCCAGTTTACCTTTTGGAGGTAGAGTTGTAGCGAAGGTGCAATGTACTTGTAGTGCAGGATCACAAGTTACAATAACCGGAGGTCAGTTTTCCGGTACATATTTGGATACCGGTGGAGCCCAGAGTTTTGCTCGTTATTATATAAGCCCAGGGCGTAATATTCTCGCGAAGTATACCCCAGGAGGACAATGCTTAATGGCAGGAGAGCCATGCACCACACTACCAATTACAAAAGGCACTATTACAATGTTTGGTGTATCATTTTAAACCCTTAGCAAGTTTCATCCAATCCTCTATTTTCAAATCTTCTGCACGGACTTTCTCGCTGACTTGATTTTTTTCAAAGAATTCCTTAATCTTACTTTTTTCTACAACAGCATCTAGGTTACGGATCAAAACTTTGCGTTTATGAGCAAAGCCAGCTTTAACAATTTGGAAAAACCAATCTTCATCTTTTTGGTCTCTAAAATTTGTTTTCGAAATATTTGTAATTTGTATAATAGCTGAATCTACTTTCGGTGCTGGGCTAAAAAACTTCTTACTAACTTTTGTAATATATCTAGGTGTGCCATATGCCTTTACACTGATAGAAAGTATACTTTCTTTATTGTCTCGAGCCACAATTCTCTCGGCAACTTCTTTTTGGACTAGTAGAACCATTGTTTGTGGTTGGATATCTTCTGTAAGGAATTTCTTGAATATTGCGCCAGTAATATTGTAAGGGATATTTGCAATTATTTTGTATTCACCCGATTCCAAATCGTAAACAGTTGGATCAAATTCTAGTATGTCCCCTTTCACAAGGACTAAATGCCCGGAAGTGATTTCATCTTGGAATTTTTCGGAAAGGATGTCACACAAATTGGGATCCTTTTCAATGGCAATAACCTTGTTCGCACTCTTTAATAAATATTCTGTCAGGGCGCCTTTGCCGGGGCCGATTTCCAAAACAATATCATTTTTAAAAAGATCGCCAGCATTACACATAGCAAGTAGCGCCCCTTTCGATTTCAGGAAATTTTGCCCCAATGACTTTTTCGCTTTGTGTATCATATAATTGATATTACCACATAGTGAAAGAAATTAGTCCTGGAGCGGGAACTTGCGCAGGCGCGACTGGCGCCGAGCAGAGCAGAAAATTCAGCAGAATTTTACGTGTGTCCCGTGCAGGGAGCTAATTTCTACAACGATTACAAATAAACAATTTTATCATTTGAATTTGCTCCACCTTGTTCAAAATGTGTTAGATGCGCGGGGATATCGTTGAGGAATTCACTTGGGGAATTTACTTGCTTCATTCCAAAGATTGTACGGACTACTGCATAGCAAAGATATAATTTGTGTTCGGCACGAGTCACTGCGACATAGAATAGCCGGCGCTCTTCCTCGCTCTCCCCCGCATCCTTGGAATTACTACGTGAATGTGGAAATAAGTCTTGCTCAAGCCCTGTGATAAATACATATTTGAACTCTAGGCCTTTGCTTGCATGCACGGTCATAAGTCGTACTCCACCATTGTTGTGCATAAGGCTATCTTGATCGCTTGCGAGTGCCGCATCGGAGAGCAACATATCTACCCCTTCAGCGCCGAAGGCGTCGTACTTGAGCGACAGTGTAACGAGTTCTTTTATGTTTTCCAATTTCTCTTGTTCCTCAGCGCTACCTTGTTTGAGTTCCTCTTCAATACCACTCTTCGCAATTACAAATTTGATTGTTTCAGAAGTGTTATGATCCTCCATGTATTCTCGTGTGCTATGAAGAAGTCCGTAGAAAGTATTTACCTTTACTTGCATCCCACTCGGTAGATCACCAAATTGATTGGCGAAGATTTTGGCAATCGTTACCTTGCCAATTCCACGAGCCGGTACATTTATAATCCTTTTGATATCTGAAAGACTGTCGCGGTTGAGCGCAGCACGCAAATAAGACAACACATCTTTGATTTCCTTTCTCTCAAAGAATTTAACTCCAAGGACTTGGTAAGGAATTTGTCTGCCGAGAAACGCCTCTTCGAGAATTCTAGATTGGAAGTTGGCCCGATAGAGGACTGCTATTTCTGTCGGCAATGCTTTGCCACTTTCAAGCAAGCTATATACAGTATCAGCAACAAAGGCCGCTTCGCCACCCTCGTCGAAAGATTCATGTAGTGTGATCATCTCCCCTACTTCTTTTTCGGTAAAAAGATTTTTGGGTACGCGATAAACATTTTTCTTTATCACTTCATTTGCTGCTTCGAGAATTGTTTTTGTAGATCTATAATTCTGTTCGAGCATTACTATCTTTGTGTCGGGATAGTCCTTCTCAAAGTGAAGCATGTTTTTAATATTGGCACCGCGCCAACTATAGATATTTTGATCGGTATCTCCAACCACGCAAATATTCTTGTTCTCGCCCACTAGCAACTTCACAAGTTCGTATTGCACCTCATTTGTATCCTGATACTCATCGATCATCACATATCTATAGCGCTTGTGATAAGAGTGACGGATTTCCAAATTTTCTTTCAACACTTGTACTGATTTAAGAAGTAGGTCGTCGAAGTCGAGGGCGCCCTCCTTTTTTAAACTGTTATCATATTTCTCCCAGACTTTCGCCACAACTTCTTGGAAGCCTCCGCGAATATTCTCAATAAATTGTTCGCGACTTACGAAATCACCCTTGGAGCGCGATATGATACTCTTGATCTTGCGTGGCTCGAATTGCTTGGGATCGAGATCGAGCTCTTTGAGAGCCTCCTTTATATAACCTGTTGTATCACTGTCATCGGCAATCGTAAAGTGCTTGGTCAGTCCTAATAGATGAGCATTCTCTCGGATAATATATACACCGAGTGCGTGAAATGTGCTTACAAATGGGTTACTGTCATATTTGCGATTCGAGAGTAGATTGTTTACCCGATCACGCATTTCCTTGGCTGCCTTGTTGGTGAAAGTTACTGCCAGTATTTCGCTCGGGTTAACTCCCATACGAACAAGGTGCAGTATTCTGTATGTTAGGGTCTTTGTCTTGCCAGCACCAGCACCTGCTACTATCAATAGTGGTCCGTCTGTATAAAGGACTGCTTCTTGTTGTACACTATTGAGATCTTTTAAATATTCATTATTCATCACACACTATTCTAGCATAAAAAAATCTTTCGTATTAAGAAAGATTTTTTTTATATTTTACCTTGCTACTTATTACATACCAATTTCTACTTCTCCCCTATTTGACTCATGATACCATTTGCTTTTGATACAAAAGTTTCTGCTTCTTCTGCTATAATTTTCTCGAAATTCTCAACTTTTGATTTCATAAAGGCTAGCACTTGCTCTGGGGTTGCATTTTCATTTGTTAATTTTTCCAATTCTATTACTTCTTCATCACGCATGTTTTCCATTGCTCTTATGAGCGCACCTTGGTATATAAGTGTCCCCGCTTGCTCTAGCATTGCCTCCTGCATTTCAGGATTTGCATTTGCAATCCCTAACTTATTCAATATTATATTTTTTATTTCTTCGTTCATAAAATTTATTTTTTATTAATTTATAATTTAACCCAAATTCTTAATTGCCAATGCATCAACTAGTTGTGTAGCTGTTTTTCCACCATAATCGATTCCTTCCCTACTAGCTAATTTTACCAAATGTTTAATTAATCGCTCTTCGCGAGTATTGGCGAAATCGTATCCAGGATTTGCCAATTTATCCATACTTTGGTTCTGAAGGTGATCCCACTCTGCAGATTTAGCAACTGCTCCACTAGTAGAAAACCATCGTGAATATGATTTATCCAGTACGGCAATTCTTTCAGCATTAAATTCCTCTACAGAGTGACCATTAAGGTTTATCCCCTGATTTTGTATGTTTTCAACAACATCTGTGGAAGCCCCAGTTGCTGAGCCTGGCACAATAGTGTCACGGACGCTTTGTGGAATGTTATTTATTTCTTTTTCTAGACTCAAATTATCTCCTACCGAATTTTCACCTGGAATCTCATTTATATTTACACTACCTTCGGTTAGGTGTTCACCTGGAATTTCATTGATATTCACCTTCCCCCCACCTTCGGTCAATCTTGTACTACCACCGTTGTTTGCATTGTGGTCGGAATCAAACATTTGGTCCCCATATACTTTTGCTCCTTCACCAGAAAGAATTGTGTCCCCTTTACCCAAGTTGTGTAGAGTAATATTCCCCTTACTATCAAGTGTAACAGTAGAGCCTTTGAGCATTGTAGCGCTCTCCTTACCACTGGCATCATCTGGATTAAACAGACCCCATTCTTTTGAGAGTTCAGTAGCATTTGTATTTAAAATATGTTGAATATTTGCTGGAGCAATTGATTTGTTTGGGAATTGTGTAGCCAACTTTTCTTTTAGATCTTCAACTGTCCTTATCGCGCCTTCGGAACTTACTTGTACATTGAATACTTCTGTTGCAGGGGCTTGGGTTGCTGTTTCAGCAGTGTTGGTTACTGTCTCTGCTGTATTAGTTGTTGCTTTTATTGCTTCATCTACAGGAGCTCCTTTGCCAAACAAATCATGCATACTTGGCTTGTGTATAAATGCATCTTCGTAATTTAATGCAAATGTTGTTAGTCCACCAGCGAGTATTTTGGTATACATTTGCTTTTTCTTTATGCTATTCATCCTACCTGCATGTTCACTTAGTGTTTGCTGATATTGATTTTTTGCATGGTTAAATGTATTCTCGTCCCAATTAAGATTTTCTAAAACATTTTTTGATGAATCAATACCAGATTCTTTTGCTCTGTTTATTTCCCCTGTCGCCATTTTGCCCACTGCATATGCAGCTCCCTCACCGACAAGTGCACCAGTTGTTGCTCTAAGTATCTTTGCCCCTGCCCATACACTAGCTCCAGCTACTCCAGCCCCAGCCATACTGATCGCGGCAAAGCCGACACCCGTAACTGCACCAATAGAGAGTGCTCTTTTCTGCCAAGTTGGTAGCTTGTTGTACCAAGCAAAGAATGAGCCAAGAGCGCTCTTTTCTTTCATTGGGAGGTCCTCAACTTTTTGATTAGCTAATTTTTGCTCTTCATCTAGGATCAAATCTTTGAAGATTACTTCGGATTTATATTTATCAAGCTCTATTTTAACTTGGTCAGGAGATAAATTTTGGCTACCAAGTCGAACACTCTCCTTGTTGTATAAGTCGTTACCGTATTCAAATATTGATTTTTCATATTGATTTTTTAGGTCAATCAATTCTTGTGGAATTGGGGGTTCGTTGCTTATGCTCATTCCCATACCTCGCCTTATTTTATTCATAAGGCCCATTTTTTTATTTCTTTCTTTGTAGAAATTATGGTATTTGGTTGCGTATTCACTACGTAGTCCATCGAGCGTCACCCTGAAAGGATTCTCGGGTTCAGTTTTTTGCTCTGGTCCGGTCCCAGTCTTTTCTCCTAAATCTTTTTGCTCACTTGTATTTATTTGCTCTGCTTCCACTTTGGCTTCATCTTCAATAATATCACCAGGCTCTTGTTCAGAATTCGCATCTGATTTTGCCTCAGCTCCTGCAACCCCAGGTTCTTCCTTTTCTTCTGCCGTTTCCGCGTTTTTATCCCCTACTGGCTCTTTTGCTTCTTGTTGAATAGGTGCTCCATTTTTAGCAGCGATCTTTTTTTCTAGTGCCACTGCTTTTTCAGCAGTTTCTCTATCCAAGACTTTTCTAAACTCAGGGCTGAGGATATCATACTTTCTATCCCTCATTTGCTTTACTGTTGCTGTTGCCAACTCCTCCTCTCTAGTAAAAGGGGTAAAGACATCAAACTTTTCATTTTTTTTATGAGCTTTTGGCTTAGCAGTTTTTTCATTTTTTACTGGTTCAGGTGCCTTCTTTTCTTCAGATTTTGCTCTTGGTTTTTTGGCTTCTTCTTTTTCTCTTTTAGCTTCAACTAATTTTTCTTTTTCCTCCCCAAGTATTTTTGTTGCTTCCTCAAGCATTTTTTTTCTATCTGGGGTTAGGGTGCCTGCCGTTTCCTCGTTTTTAAAACCCTCAACATAAGAAGTCAACTTTACAATGTTTACCTCCATTTCTTGGATCACAGAATCTATTCTTTTTTGACCTTCCATCTTGTTCATATTTTTATTATACTACTTTTATATTGATAATACATTTTTCTAGAATTTAGGATTAAATGTCTCGTTTTGGTTATCGGGTGTAATATATAATTTCTGATTATCTTTGCTAAGGTATGGTGTTACATATTTATCAAAGTTTTCTTCAGAGATGTTGATACAACCCCAAGACATTCTATTATCCTCTGTAGTTTTTGTTTTTAGTGCTTTTGTTCTCTCTGCAAGTTCTCCTGGGTATGTAATATGAAAAGCTAAATTAGATGTACCCTCAATGCGGAATATTTTACCATTGTATAAGTTTAAATCTTGAGCCTTCATGTTTTTACCCAAGCTCATTTTATAAGAGCCTGCGGGTGTCGTAGCTCCACTACCAGCGATATCACTATTTGCGTCAGCAGAATTTGGAGCCTCACCTTTTGCTTGGCCGAATAGCGCCGGGAATTTAGCAATAATATTATTTTGTGAATCAAAAATGAATACTGTCGCAGTAGGCTTGTCTGCTATAACATACGGCTCAATTGTTTTGTTCTCGCTACTCATAACAGAATCATTGTATAGGAATATTTTCTTGGCATTTTCTGACATACCACTCATAACCTCCATTCTTTTTTTAACAGCAAGATAATCTATGGTACTTAGATTTTTTTCTTTTACTTTTTCTTTTATATTGATTTCTTTTATCCCTTTTTCTTCTTTCATGCCTTCTTTGGCAGAAACATTTGTAACAGATGTAAACGAAGATGCAACAAGAGCTACCACAACCCCTGTACGCAAGAGATTTTTCCTCGTTTTATCCAATACCTTATTTAAATACTCGTTCCCTATATTTTTTACCCCATAAGCAATATCGGCAATTTTGTTTTTGAACCAAGAAAATTTATTTTCTCCATTATTTTCCACCTCATCTTTTTCTATTACAAAATTTTCATCAATTATCTTTTTGTCCTCAGGGGTCAGAGATTTCATCACAATTTCCTCTACCACTTTTGGTCCTTCTACTTCAGGATTTATTTTTACCTCGTTTTTTATTTCAATTATTGGGTGGACTTTTTGTTCTTGTTTTTCTTCCACTACTTTCTTCTTTTTTATAACCCTCTGCTCTTTTTCAGCCTTTTTCTTTTTTGGTTCTAGTTTTATATCCTCAGGAATTGTTGTGTCTTCTGTAGTGAACTCACTCTTTTCTACATCTTTTAGACTTTGCTCGTCGATAGAAGCTTGCATCCTTTGCATCATTTCCAACATTCTTTTGTTTGATTGCTCAATTTCTGGTACCCATTTTTTTTCGAACTCAATCAACCCTCTAACTTGATCAATTTTTAACTGATCCTCTAGGTCAGCTATTAGTTCTTTTTCAGCATTCAAGTTTTTAAGTGAATCGATGAGGCTGTAGTCCTCAATCCTAGAATCCTCGAGTTCTTGTTCAAGCTCGGCAGTTTTTTTCAGTGCTTCTTCTTTTAAACTCTCGGCAACAATATATTGTTTTTTCTGTTCATCAATTTTATTTTTTTCTGCTTTTGAAATGTCTGCATCATAGGAAATCGCCTTGCCTACCTTATGGACCTGTATTGGTTTGATTTTTTTAATTTCTGCTTTTGAGTTTTTTATTTTTGCTTTTAGGGCTTCAATTCTGATCTGACTGTCAGTATACTGGTCACGAAGATTTTGTGAGAGGTCTTCATTTATAGAGAGTTGGTCGGGAGAAAGTGACAGTCGAGCAATACGCTTTTCTAGGTTCTCATTTTCTTTTATATGCACTTTCAATTCACCAACAATTTTGTCTATTTCCAACTGCTCATTATTATTTTTGATAGAATCTTTTTTTACCTCTGGCATATATGTTTATTTGATAACATTATTATGTGCTTATTGTACATAATGTCAATATTTGGGTAAACCCGCACACTTAAATATAAGTGTGCGGGTAAAAAAATAGTCCTGAATTATATTCAGGACCACCTCTTTATTTAAATGTACTAGGCTAGCTGTGCTTACGTCGGAAATAGAATACGATAATCATCAACGTCACAAACCCTCCAATTCCAAACCAGATTAAAGAACTTATCTTGCTCTGAATTAGGCTCACGTTCTTTTTAATAGATTTGATACTTTCACCTTTTTTGGTCAGGCTTGTCGCATGGTTTTTAATAACAAGACGAGTCGCTTTTTGGCTTGCCTCTAGTCGGACAATCTTAGCTTCAAAATATCGTTTCTGTGCGGCATTTTGGGTTGTAACAGCTTTTAATTTTTTGTCCCATTTTTTGTTTAAAACTTGAATTTTTTTGTTCAAAGTTTTAAATGAAGTGTCTAAAATAGGTTCAATTTTTGTTTTTTCAGCTGTAGAGGGAGTTAAGGGGTCTGCAAACGTGTCCTTTGTTCCTTCTGTCAGTGGAACTGATTGAGAAGTGGTGTTGGTTTGCTTTACCTTTTTTTTCTTCCAAAATTGGTCGGTCGAAGCGTTTACACTAAAAGATGCTAAAAAGCATAGGGCTGCGGTTAAAGTTACTAGTTTTTTCATTTCTTTTCTATTAAGTTTTGATTTTTGTCTATATTAGCATATTCTTTACAATCCGTCAATACTATGCTCGACTTTTTTGATGTTTATAACTTTCATTGACTTGGACCCCCATTTGAGCTACCCTTTATATATAGGGGTGGCAGACCTATCAATCTCGAGCCGAAAGTATGATCCAATAGACCGAATGTCCGAATTACCCATTTTCTTATGAGTATTCAACCTAATAAAAGGAAGTTGTCGAGCGTGTCTTCGAGTGAAGAAATAGCCGTAACTTCTAAAATATCTATATACAATAAGCCTTTTACGCTAAAAGGTTTTTCGGTGTTAATTATCTTACTCCTGACTATATTCCCTGCCACTCAGGTTAAGGCAAGCTTCTTCTCTTCAATGAGTGAATTCTTTGGTATGGGTGCCCTAGCATCTGAGATACCAGAAAATGAAGCGACAAGCAATTCACAAACCCTACCTTTAATGGAATCAACCCTTACTCCAGAGCTTAAATCAAGTACAAATTCAGTAGATGTAACAATAGTAGATGACCAAGCTCTCGAGTCTAAAAACGGACCACTAGGCACAGAGGTCAATTCCAAGAGCTTTGCCCCTTCTGAAACAAAATTTGATGTATACATGGTCAAAAAGGGCGATACATTAGATAGTATTGCCAAGATAAACAAGGTTTCCAAAGCCGCAATTATCTATGCCAACAACGACATAAAGCGTAGCGATCTGACAAAAGTAGGCCAACCACTCGTTATATCACCACTAAGGGGTGTTATGTATACGGTCAAAAAGGGCGAAACTGCTCAAATTATTGCCAAGAGGTATGGTTTGTCCGTAGGAGATATCACTGAGTACAACGTCCTTGCAAAAGCAAGCGACTTGAAAGCTGGCGACTCTATTATCCTTGTTGGATTAGATAGCAATGCAATTGCCAAAGCCGATAAAATAGAAAAAGACAAAAAGAATAAAAAAATAGCAGAGAAAGATAATACACCTACTCAAATTCCAAGTACACCGATACAAACTCCTAAATCCGATCCTGTACCAACCATTGAGACCCCTGAAATCAAGCCCGACACAGGCACAGGTCCATCTGGCAAAATTAGTAAGGGATACATCTGGCCATTCCCTGCTGGTGTTGGTAGTGTTTCTCAAGGGTTGCATGATGATCGTGCTATGGACATGCGTGCACCAAAAGGTACTCCTATATACGCAGTCGCATCTGGAACTATATTGATCGCTCGCCCAACAGGTTGGAATGGTGGATTTGGACTATATGTAGTTATGAACTTTGATAACGGTGATCAGGCCATTTATGGACACATGAGCAAGGTTACAGCTATCCAAGGAACACATGTTAATCAAGGTGACCTAATCGGATATGTAGGATCAACAGGTAAATCTACTGGCCCACACTTACACATTGGATTCCATGGTGGTAGCGCGAATCCATACGAAAATTTAAAAGTTAGGAATACAGACGCAGACTTCCATGACTAAAAGAATTATTTCATTTTTTATATTTCTGATTTTGGTTGTCTCACCAGTAAATTCTGTCTTAGAAGTGCAACAAGCTCATGGTGCTACTACTAAATCAACAGTAAAAAAATCTACAACCCAAAAAGCAACTACCAAGAAAAAATCAACTAAAAAGAAAGTCACAAAAAAGAAACCAAAAGTAGTACTTGCTCCACCACTATTTACACTAGAGACTGCACCTCACTCACCAAAGCCATCTTCAAAATCTAAATCCAAAAAGAAAACAACAACAAAGAAAACTGTAACAAAAAAGAAAGCATAAAAAATCCCCAAAGGTTAAATTTGGGGATTTTTTATTTATGCAATTTCTTGATTGTAGCAACTCTCGAAATAAATTAAACCACTTTTGAACGTCCGTCCAAAAGTGGTTTGTCCGTTATTGATTTATTTTTGGACGGTATTGTAGGGCTTCTAGGATGTGGCTCGATGAGATATTTTCTGATCCTTCTAGGTCTGCAATGGTGCGGGCTAATTTGATTGTTCTATGATACGCGCGGGCGGAGAGCTGGAGATGCTCGGCACTCTGGTTTAATATATTTTTTACTTCATCTGCAAGCGGGGCAAAAGTATTTAGGTCTTTGGAATTCATTTCGCTATTTGTTTTGATTTTCCTTGTAGCTTTTTTGAATCGTTTCTCTTGAATGTTTCGCGCATTTCTTACGCGATCTTTTATGATACTTGTTGGCGTACTGTTGAGATCCTTGCCCGAGAGTTCGTCGTAGCCAACATTGCTGACAGTTACCCACATATCTATACGATCCATGATAGGCCCTGATAGTTTGCGATTGTATCTGTCGAGATCTGTCGGCTTACATATGCAAGCTTTTTGTTTGTTGCCTTTGTGTCCGCATGGGCAAGGGTTCATCGCAGCTATCAAAATAAAATTGGATGGGAATATTGCCGAGCCTTTTGCTCGTGAAATAGAAACGATGTTGTCTTCGAGTGGTTGGCGCAAAGATTCGAGAACCCGTTTCTCGAATTCTGGGAATTCGTCGAGGAATAATACTCCTTTGTGGGCAAGTGTTACTTCCCCTGGCTTTACATTGGCACCACCACCAATCATCGCGACATAGCTTGCGGTATGGTGAGGTGATCGGAATGGTGGCTCAACGATTAATTTCCCATCAAGCATCCCTACTATTGAATGAATGCCTGTAATTTCTAGAATATCTTCATTATCGAGATCAGGAAGTATGTATGAAAAGGCTCGAGCAAGCATCGTCTTGCCAGTACCTGGAGGACCAGATAGTGCAATATTGTGCCCACCTGCTGCAGCAATCTCGAGACCCCGTTTGGCATTCTCCTGCCCTTTTACATCTTGGAAATCAGTTTTATATTCTTGAATAGTTTTCTGAATTATCGTTTTTGGAAATTTTGTTAATTTTGGCTTTTCATTCTCGAGAGGCTTACCTTTTTTATCATATCTGATTTTATAAATATGATTGATAACTTCAGTTAAAGTCTTTGCACCATAAATATCTATTCCATCTACAAGAGCAGCTTCCTCGGCATTGTCGTATGGCAAGAAAATCTCTTTGTATCCTAAGCGTTTGGCTTCCTGTGTTAGTGGCAGAGCACCTTTTATCGGCCGGAGCTCTCCGTTGAGAGATAACTCCCCCAAAAATATTCTGCCTTCAGGATCAAAATATGTTTGATTTGCAGAGAGCAAGTATGAGAGAGCAATACCCAGATCGAAATAAGCGCCCTCCTTTTTGAGATCAGCTGGCGAGAGAGATATGACGACTTTTTGGTTTTGAGTTTTTGGAGATTCGTAGCCAGAATTTTTCAGTGCGCTACTCATGCGGTCTTTTGCTTCATCGACGGCTTTGTCGGGTAGGCCTACCATAGTAAAAGCGTGTAGAGTGTTGGGAGTAATATCTACTTCTACCGTAACTATTTTGCCTTTTAGCATATGCGGCTGCGCCGCATAGACTCTTGAAAATGACATGCAAGTATTATAGCAAAATAAAAAACTTCTAAATAGCTCCTCTCAAAATGCACGACATATTTTTCTGGTGAAAAATTGCTCTGCTCGTCGCTCAAGAAAATAATAGTCTGAGTACATACCTTATTTTCTAAGCTCCTGCGCAAGTCATTTCTTAAGGACTATTTAGAAGTTTTTTAAAATTTTGCTATACCAAATTCATGCAGATCATACATTTGCGGGCGCTTGGATTCACTTCCAATCTTTCCTCTTCGATTTTGTCGCCACATGTTTCGCATTTTCCGAATTTGTTCTCATCCATTCTTTGTATTGCATCTGCAATATCTTTCAATCTTCTACCTAGAGTATCTACTATTGCACTACGCTCTTCGAAGTCCTCTGTACGACTAGCCATATCATTCTCGTCTGCTTCGGGAGCTGTTTGGCTCTCGGGTACTGCATGCCATTGGCCTGTTGTGTCGTCCTTTTTTGCGATTGAAGATAATTCTATTTCAAGATTTTTCTTCTCTTCTTCTAGTTTATTTTTATATTTTGTCATAGGTCAATAATATATAATTTTTAATTAAAGTGCAATCTACAGAGGCTTGGCATTTTGCGTACGCAATCTTTTGATAGATTCTACTATTACATCTTTGTTGTCTGTAAGCATGTATAGATTCTGGTTTAGGAATAGTGAGTAAATCAATGGCTCTTTGTTTGTGCTGTACAAAACTCGGACATCTGTATTGTATATAATAGTATCCTCAAAAGATTTTTGAAGTAACATTTTATTTTCCCCGCTAATATCAATACCAAAAATTGTAGAGAATTCATCAAGCAATGTCTTCTCCCAAGCATATGATCCTGCCACTGCTTGGTCGAATGAAGAAGATTTAAATACAAAGAATGTCCCTACTTTAGTAGCATCGTTTGGTCTGTATAATCCAATCATGAAATCCGAGGCAAGTGATCTCTCGAATGCACTTGGGATACTACTTCCAACCAAGTCTAGGAATTCTGTTGAAGTTAGAGTTTTCTTCCCACTACTTGTTAGGAATATTGATTCTACGAGCCCACTCTTCTTTATTAGTTGTTCCTTTGCTAGCACCCGTACTAGGTCTTCTCGGCCTGCTATAGTGTCAGTTGGAATCAAAGTTTGAACATCATCGGGAACCAGGGTTGGAATTTCTGTTAGTATCTCGGTATGAGTTGCCTCTATTTTGCCTTTCTGGTTTAGGTATTTATAAATATAAATTGCACCGATGATTAATACAATAGAAAGTACTGCGAATATTACAGCATAATTCTTTTGCTTTTTGGATATTTCTTTTTGAACTTCGCTCTCCCTACGTCTCTGCTCGGCCATAGCAATCTTGATCACCGAGGCTTCGTTGTCGCGCACCATAGATGCCATATCTCCGGCATATGTATGTAGTGCTTCTGGCTTTTTATTTAGATTTATATTATTTTGTTCGTCCATTAAAGAAATCTTTATCAGCTTCTTTTATAGAAAGACTGATCTTACCTTTCTCATCAACTTTCAAAACTTTGATTGGCACAATCTCCCCTTCCTTAAGGATATCAGAAATCTTCTCAACACGGAATGGGGCCATCTCGGAAACGTGAACAAGTCCTTCTGTATTACTGTTGTTTATTTTTACGAATGCACCGAAGTCCATTATCTTGATAACTTCTCCTTTGAACATATCACCTGCTTTGTACTCGTATGTCATATCAGCAATCATATTGTAAGCTTTCTCTGCACCACCATCACGGCCTGTGATAAACACTGTGCCATCTTCTTCAATAGTAATTTCTGTACCTGTAGCTTCACGAATAAGATTAATATTCTTGCCACCTGGGCCTATAACCATACCAATTTGTTCTTTCTTGATTTTGATTGTCATAATCTTTGGAGCACGAGATGAGATTTCTTTTCTTGGCTCTGCAATTACATTTTTGATTGCTTCCAATATTTGCAATCGTGCATTCTTGGCTTTACCCAAAGCATCTTTGAGTACAGGTACTGGCACGCCATCAACTTTGATATCAAGCTGGATTGCAGTAATACCATTTGTTGTTCCTGCAACTTTGAAGTCCATGTCTCCATAGTGATCCTCTGGTCCTTGGATGTCGGTAATCAATTTGTATTTTGTATTATCATTCTCGTCAATCATTGCTCCGATAGAAATTCCTGCAACAGGATTCTTGATAGGCACGCCACCATCCATAAGCGCAATTGTCATCGCACAAATACTTGCTTGTGATGTAGAGCCATTACTTGCTGTTGATTCGGAAACGACACGGATTGTATATGGGAAATCAACTTTGCTAGGCAAGACTGCAATCATCGCCTTCTCGGCTAGGAATCCATGACCCATTTCTCGGCGATTAATTCCGCCCACGCGTCCTGTTT
>JAUPVQ010000027.1 GCA_030916965.1 Patescibacteria group bacterium | reverse complement strand
TTGGGAATTCCAATCCTTCCATCAAGTGGTGATTGAGTTCAGGAATCTCGTGTGCGAGGGCCAATGTCTTGGCTGTCTCGTGTATTTGATTGCGAGTAAATCTTCCAAGATTAGTTAAGTGTTCGCTATATACTAGGACTGGCATTACGTTACTCAGGTTTTGTGCTTCCGTATATATTGTATCGATTAAATTATTTTCTTTGAAATTGTTTTGCCAAGCCTCGAGTTCTGCCAATGCTTTCGTAACTTCTTCACCACTTAGATTACATACTCCATAATCAGTGGCAACTTTTATAATATGCATCATCATAAATCCGACACCGAATCGTGGCTGATTACATGGATTATGCTCAGTATTTATTTTTCTTAGATCAAGATTATTTTCAAGCGCAATTTTCTCCAATTCTCCACCGACTGTTATGCAAACGACTTGCGCTTTTTTCTCAATTGCTTGGTGTGTAGCAGAAAGTGTCTCTTCTGTCCCACCCGAGTAACTGATTGCAAGCACTAGTGTGTCTTCGCCAACCCATGCCGGTATATTGTAATCGTGGCTCATAGTGATAGGTACAGTGAAAATATTTAAAGATTGTAGTATGTATGCACCGAGTGCCGATCCACCCATACCCGCAACTAAAATATTACGAACTACTTTTCTTTCTCTAGTCTCACTTGAAACACTCAAAGTAGACTCACATTGCTTAGCAAATAATTCTACAGAACCAAAAACATTTTTTGTATCGAATTTTTCTATTGCACTTTGAAAGTTTGTATTCATATTTTTATTTTAGCACTATTTAAGATTTTTGGAAAAAAGGTAAATAAATGTATAATCTAAATATGTGTGGAATAATAGGATATATAGGGAAGCGTGAAGCCTTCCCCGTTATTATAAAAGGCTTACAAATGCTCGAATACCGAGGGTATGATTCTGCAGGGGTGGCACTTGTCGCCGATAAGATGAAAGTTTTCAAGAAAAAAGGCAAAGTCGCAGAACTCTTAAAGGTAGCTGACAATGAAGATACAAAAGGCACTATTGGTATCGGACATACTAGATGGGCAACTCATGGTGCTCCAGACGACAAGAATGCTCATCCTCATTTATCCGAATCAGGGAAATTGGCAATCATTCACAACGGAATCATTGAGAATTATGTTGTACTCAAACAAGCTTTAATAAAAGAAGGACATACTTTCAAATCAGATACAGATACAGAAGTCCTAATACATTTAATAGAAACAATAAAAGAGAAAGACAATCTCTCCCTCCTCGAAGCTGTGCGTTCTGCGCTCACTCAAGTAATAGGTGCATATGCAATTGTTGTAATGGATGAGAAAGATACAGATACACTAATAGTTGCTCGTCGCGGTAGCCCACTTGTACTTGGTATTGGTGAACAAGAATTTTTCATAGCAAGCGATGCATCACCGATTGTTGAATATACAAAGAGTGTTGTGTATTTGGAGGACAACCAGATTGCAATCGTGCGTCGAGATGGGACATATGATGTCTCTAGTATTGCAGGAGTACCGTACACACCATTTGTGGAGAAATTGACTATGGAGGCCGAGATGCTCGAGAAAGGTGGCTACGAACACTATATGCAAAAAGAAATTTTTGAACAGTCACATACTATAGCCGATGCGCTTCGTGGACACATACTACCCGACAGATCTATACATTTGCGAGGGCTTGAAGAGATCGCCGAGCAGATGAAGATCGCTCGTAGAATAATAATCGTGGCTTGTGGAACATCTTGGATATCGGGATTGGTGGGTGAATACCTTATAGAATCTCTTGCTCGTATGCCAGTAGAGGTAGAGTATGCATCTGAATTCCGATATAGGAAACCAATTCTTAATAAACATGACATCGTGATTGCCATCTCGCAATCTGGTGAAACTGCCGATACATTGGCAGCACTCCAACTCGCAAAAGAGTTCGGTGCAGTGACATATGGTATATGTAATGTTGTAGGATCGTCGATTGCGCGCATGACAGACTCTGGATCGTATATCCACGTGGGGCCCGAGATTGGTGTTGCAAGTACAAAAGCTTTCACAGGACAAGTTGTAGTACTGTCACTCCTTGCATTGCTTCTGGCAAAAGAGCGTGAGACATTGAACGAGAGTGAATACAACAAGCTAGTAGATAGTTTGGAGAATATTGGTGACTCAGTCGACAAAGTTTTGAAAGAAGAAAATAAAATAAAAGAAATTGCAAATATTTTGAAAGATAAAGAGAATGCACTATTCCTAGGACGTGGAATTCTATTCCCTGTTGCACTCGAAGGTGCACTGAAGTTAAAAGAGATTTCCTACATTCATGCCGAAGGCTACCCTGCTGCTGAAATGAAACACGGCCCGATAGCACTTGTTGAGAAAGATTTCCCAGTGATTGCGGTAGCGACAAACGAGAGCCTAATAGAAAAAGTAATTTCAAATGTTCAAGAAGTAAAGGCACGCGGAGCACTGACAATAGGGCTCGTACGTGAAGGCCAGGAAGATATGAAAAATATCTTTGACCATATAATCGAAATCCCAAACGTTCCCGACGAATGGATGCCGATCCTTTCTGTCCTCCCACTCCAACTCCTCGCTTATCATACTGCAATCCTCCGTGGAGCAGATGTAGATAAGCCAAGAAACTTAGCAAAGTCTGTAACAGTAGAATAAAAATCCCCACAATTTGTGGGGATTTTTACTACCAGACTTTTTTTATTATTTCTATTGTTTTATCTATATCATCTTTTGTGTGCAATGCCGAGAGTTGGAAGCGGATTCTTGCCTCACCTTCTGGGACTACTGGGAAGGATAAAGCTGTGGCGTAGATTCCATTTTCGAAAAGTTTTTTACTCAAGTCGCTCGCCTTTTTTGCATCACCAATCATTAGTGGCACAATAGCATGACTGCCGGGCAAAGTTGGCCAATTATTTTCTTCCAATTTGCTTCGGAAATAGGAGGCATTTTCTTTTACTTTTTTTGTTAGAGTATTATCAGATTCCAAAATATCGAGTGCTTTGATTCCTGCGTTTACAATTGATGCGGGCACTGCGTTGGAGAATAAATAAGTGCGGGATTTTTGTCGGAGCAAATCAATAAGCATTTTCTTGCCACCGATGTATCCACCGATTGCACCACCGAGCGCTTTGCCAAGTGTGCCACTTAGGATATCTACTTTACCAAATACATTCTGTGCTTCGGCTGTGCCGCGTGCCTTCTCTCCCATTACGCCGATACCGTGTGCGTCATCGACGAACAAGAGTGCTTCATATTTCTCTGCGAGTTCAATTAATTTTGGCAGGTTGGCCATTGTGCCTTCCATACTAAATATGCCATCAGTCACTATTATTTTATTTCTATACCCCTTCTCTTTATCTTCTTCGAGGAATTGCTCAAGCATTGCGACATCCCCACCTTTATAAATTCTTTTATCCAAATTTTCTTTCTTGCATAATTTGAATGCGTCGATGATAGATGCGTGGTTGTTGGCATCGCTATAGATGACATCTTTCCAGGGCTCTGTACTTCCAAATGGCTCATTCACAAGTGTGGCAAAGAGTCCAAGGTTGGACATAAAATTTGTAGAGTACAAAATCACATCTTCTGTGCCGATAAATTTGGCAATCCTTTTTTCCAAATCTCTATGAATAGTTTGTGTACCAGAAAGGAATCGAACAGAGGCTGTGCCGAATCCATATTTCTCCATACCCTCTTTGGCTGCCATTATAAGATCTGGATGATTAGCAAGGCCAAGGTAATTGTTGGATGCAAACATTATCATCTCTTTACCATCGACAATTACATGTGTGCCCTGAGCACCAGCAATTTCTCTTTCAACTTTAAATTTCCCTGCACTTTCTATTGCTTTTAAATCCCCTTCTATTTGATCTGTTATTTTTTTTGTATACATATGTTTTTATAAAATCTTTCTTCGCATATCTTTTTCGAGGGTACTCAAATTTTTTGCTAAAAATTTGCTCAGTTCTCCGACCGTCGTCGTCCGAAGCCCCTCAAAAAGATACGCGTGCGACAATTTTATAAACCTAATTTAACTTTTAAATTTACCAACATTACTTCTGTCATTTTTGGTAGATCGAATTCTGGTTTCCATCCCCAATCACTTCGTGCCACGCTGTCATCAATACTCGCGGGCCAGCTGTCGGCGATACCTTGGCGATGATCTGGAGCATATGATATTTCTAATTCTGGAATATGTTTCTTTATTTCATTTGCAATTTCTTTTGGAGAAAAGCTGATTGCAGATAGATTGTAAGACATTCTATTTTTAACATTCTCGGTTGGAGCTTGCATAAGCTCAATTGTAGCGCGGATGGCATCATCCATATACATCATTGGGAGATATGTATTCTCGGAAAGGAAGCAAGTATATTTCTTGTTCTTAATTGCTTCGTAGAAAATTTCTACAGCATAGTCGGTAGTGCCACCACCTGGCTCACTCTTCCAACTTATCAATCCAGGGTAGCGGACAGAGCGTACATCAAGGCCGAATTTAGCATTGTAATATTGGCAGAGCATTTCGCCAGCGTATTTGGTAATGCCATACATTGTACTCGGCTCTATTACTGTAGCTTGCGGTGTGTTGTCGCGCGGAGTTGTTGGGCCAAAGACTGCAATTGAGCTTGGCCAAAAGATTTTCAAATTTTTATCAACCCCAAGATCAAGAATCTGTCTTAGGCTACTCATGTTGAGATCCCAACAAAGCTTTGGATTCTTCTCGCCTGTTGCCGAGAGGAGTGCTGCGAGTAGATATATGTCTGTGATTCCCTCTTTTTCCACAATTGCACGTGTAGCCACAGCATCTGTTGCATCAAGCTGTACATATGGCCCGTCGGCAAGCATTGGATGGTTGTCGCGCAAATCACTTGCAAATACATTATCATTACCATGAATTTTCCTGAGAGCTAACGTTAGCTCTACTCCGATCTGTCCACACGCACCCATTATCAAAATTTTACTCATTTTTATATAATTTAATTAATAAATTTTTATCCTCATCGCTCCATTTTATACCCCTACGCTCCATCATTCTCGTGGCTATCTTTTCTGTTACTTCTATTGGTATTACTGTTGTATTATCTTTCGAATAATAATTTACAAAATTTGGTACATCTGTTGTAACCGTACTATATATATGTGCACCTACACCGATCACCTTGCCTGTATATATAGATACATTGATTGTGGTCTTTGCATGGTCGGCTATTATACAACCGATAAATTGTTCATTTGTTTCTACCCCTGCCATTTTGATTGTGCCGTAAGTATTTTTCAAATTTGAGTTGGATGTGCCACCACCAATATTTACCCATGAGCCTATGTATGCATCGTACATACCACCAGTGTGAGCTTTGTTACTGTATTGCTCAAAAACAGAATTCACAATCTCTCCACCAACTTTACAAAATTTGCCAATATATGATCCACTTATATGTGCATGAGGGCTGACTGTGACATTTTCGTCGATACGCAACGGCCCTACTAAATATGTGAAGGGCAAAATTTTTGCATCTTTTTCTATAACAACTACCCCCTTTTCAGTATTAAAAACAACAGACGCATCCACTAGGGCTGTTGTGTGTATATAAACATTTGGTGCGAGAATTTTGTATTCAGGGTTATTCTCTAGAATTTTTGTTTTGTAGTTATTTAAATTATTTGCAAAGCTTTTCTTGTGTATAGTAATGAGCTCGTAGAGTTCTCGGGGCTCTATAAATAACCCGCCTTTAGCCAAACCGAGTGCCTCTTCTTCACTCATAGAAAATCCGCCTGAATGTATATCGGTAATTTTGCGAGTGAGAGTAATAGGATATAGTTTTGTATTTAAAGCTTCCTCCATAATGCTAATATATCACAATTTTCCTTGCCTGTCTTTGCCCTATAAATGTGTTATATTCTTAATATGGCTATTATAATTTTTGATTTTGATGACACACTTTTTGACACTAAGCGCTTCAATACTGACATAGTAGAGCGTTTTGTCCTGCATGGTGTGGACCGAGAGCTCGCACGGCAGGCATACCACGATACAAAAAGTAATATGGGAAATTATACCCTCAACGGACACATCACCACCCTCCGCGATGTTCATAGCAAAGAAATTCCAAAAGATTTTTATGATTGGTTCGAGACTCTCGATCTGGAGTCTTATGTTTTACCAGATGTAGGCAGTCTACTTGTCGAGCTTGGCCAAAATCATAAATTAATATTACTAACAAAAGGTGAAAACGATTTCCAAAATATTAAAGTTACACGTTCAGACCTTGCGAAACACTTCCAAGAGATACACATCACTCCTACGCAAAAAGAAATTTTTCTAGCTGACAAAATTTTTGATCAAGAAGTTATTTTTATAAACGACAAACAAGATGAAAACCAAAAAATAAAAGAGAATTTCCCACATTTTAAAGTGAGCCAAAAATATGAAAAGGGAGATCATTGATCCCCCTTTCATTGTTTATTTAAATATTAATCATGACTAGGGCCATTACTAGCACCCTTGATCCCAACTTTAATACCAGCAATCCTCGCTGCGTATTCAATTGCTGTTTTAATATTTTCAAAAGTTGCATCTTTTATTTTAACTATACCTTGATTTATTAGTGAAACAATTACAGAAGCTACGAACCAATCTCCTGCCCCAGTCTCATATATTTTAGTATAACCACAAAGATAAGCATCATATGTACCAGAGGTTCCTCTAAATGAATAGCTCCCTCCGTTTCCACTGTCTGTAATAATAATTAGCGATACACCTAATTCATGATAATCTTCAATCTTCAAATTACCACTTTGATATTCTGCTAAATTCATTGGTATCACATCCATAATAGGGACTATAGAACGAAACTCTACGTCCTTAACGAGATCCATTTTTGGAATCAAAAAATTATTTGAGTCATCCCCAAAATTGTCTGTAAGAAAAAGCATCTCGGGATTACTGTTTTTAACCCCCGAAGCAATTTTCCAGTCAAAACCGTCACAGGATTTCTTTAGGTTCTCTCTGTATTCTAAAAATTTCTCTTGTATAATTGTTCCTTTGTATTCATACAAGTGTTCGTCAAAATTTTTATTGTGAGGGTCTCCACGAAGGATTGTTGACAGGCTAGTTTTCCCTAGACATGGAACTGCAGTGATTGTAAGTCCTGGAATTTCTATACTATTTAATAAGTTTAGTGCCGGGTCGTCTTTTCCTCCTGGCCCAGTAAACCCAATTAGGGTTGAAGGGTATCCTTGTTTTTGTAAACCATTCACAATATTCGGCGTAGATCCACCCATAGTAATTTGATGGTCATCAAGTGGTTTTTTTGAGTAGTTTACATTAGGATTCTCAACTTCTTTTTGGTCAAGATAGATTTCAACGGCCATTGACATACAAGCCATAATTTTAGGAGTAGCTAATTCGTTCATAATTTCAAGGGTTTTTTCTTTATTATATATGTATTCTCCCCTAAATCAAGCAATAAAAATCCCCCACAATGTGGAGGATTTTTAACTATATTTATCTCATCAAATATTTCTGGGGACTCTCTGATAAGTCTAGGAAATCATCGGCTACATCTTTGAGTTTCATCGAGGCTGATTTACCAAATGATACAACTTCTACTTGTGTACCATATGTGTTTTGTAGGTATTCTACAAGTGGGATGAAGTCTCCATCTCCTGCAACTAGGACTACCGCATCGAGTCTTGGAGCCATCTTCATCGCATCTACTGCTATGCCGACATCCCAGTCGCCCTTCTTGGCACCACCGGCAAATACTTGGAGCTCTTTTGTCTTTGTTTCGATACCGAGCTTTGTAAGTGCGTCGAAGAATCCTTTCTCATCCCCTGCTTCACTTGTGATCACATATGCTGTGGCTCGTACTAGTTTGCGGCCTGCGACTGCATCCTTCAATACTGCACCGAAATTAACTTTTCTTTTATATAAATTTTTTGCGCTGTGATAAAGATTGGCTGTATCTATAAATACGCCTACTCTCTGCTCCTTATGTTTAATTATCATTTTAATTTTTATTACTTACTAATGTTCTTTGTGCCTGCCCCGTAGGAGTTCCTTAAGATTCCTTCGGGGTTTGATACCTTTTATTATATCAAAATCAAAACATCTCGACTAATCGAGATGTTTTGATTTTATGCTACTGCTTTTAATTTTTTAGAAATTGTTGCGTGACGAGCTTTGTCGGACTTCTCTAAATGTTTTAGATGTGTACGGCGGTCAGCTACCATCTTGATCAATCCACGGCGTGAGTGGTTGTCTTTCTTGTGTTTCTTCAAGTGTAGAGCCAATTCATCAATACGCACGCTGATCATAGCAATCTGTACCTCAGGAGAGCCTGTATCTTTGTCGTGAATCTGATTTTTCTTTATAATTGTTGCTTTTTTCTTTGCTTTTAACATAAGACATATAGTAGCACAAGAATAGATTTTTTGCAAGCCCCTATGGCTTTTTGGGGAGGTTGTACCTCAAGTGCTCCCGAGGTCCAACCTCTAGTAAAAAGCCCTGTGGATTACTTTACTTGACTAAAGTACTTTAGTTTGCTAAAGTGGGTGGGTAATGGAAAAACAGGTAAAAACAACCGAAGAAACAAACAAGCTAATCAATTGGGATGCCAAGGTGAACAACCAGCTACTCAATGCGGTCCTTGCCCTTGAAACAAAGAATGAAGCTGAGCTTTTTCTTCGCGATTT
>JAUPVQ010000026.1 GCA_030916965.1 Patescibacteria group bacterium | reverse complement strand
GGCCACATCCCATACAGCCCGACACCAATACGAGCAATGTCATGAATTCCCTTCCACTTCTCATACGCTAGTATTCCTGATGTAGCTGAAATATGGTTTTTAATATTTTTATACCCTGCATTTTTAAATTGCTCGACAACACTTTTGAATGTATCAATCTGCTTTTGGCCATGAGAGAAATCGGTAGTATCTTCAATATTTGCAAAATGCGAATATATACCATCACAAACAATATTTTTAAATTTTTTAAGTTCTACTAAAAATAGTGACAAATCGACAGGCATAATACCCTCACGACCCAAATGTGAATCAATTGCAATATGGACTTTGACTTTTTTCCCGAGTTTTTTTGCAACTTCGTTTAGAGTCTGCGCATGTTCAAGGTCAAAAATTGAAATTATACATGAGAGCTCTATAGCTCTACGTAAGTCCAACTTCTGAATGTATCCCAATACCAATACAGGCTTTCGGCTTATAGTACGCACTCGCGCCAATTCCTCCACGCTATTTACCTGAAAATAATCAGTAAATGGGTTGAGGATTTTTACAACCTCTATATCCCCGTGCCCATAAGCATTAGCCTTAATTGAGGCCGAGATTTTAGTTTTTTTATCAATTACTGCACGAAACTGTTTGATGTTGTGCACCAAATTTGCTTTCGAGATTTCAATATAAGAAAGAGGTTTTTTATTCTGCATTTTAATAACCTTTATTTTTTATTAATTGCTCTAGAAATTGCGTCGGGTACATTGAAGGATTCTCAGCTAGGGCTTGGTGATATATAACTGTCGATGGTGTCAGGCCTGGTAAAGTATTTATCTCTATCACGCTAATATCACCTGTGGCAACATTTACAAAGGCATCAATACGAGAATAACCTTCAATCCCAATCCCGTTAGCCACTTTCCCGATTTTTTCCTTTATGCTTTTCAATACATTTGAACGAATAATAGATTCTGGTGGTGGAGTAATATTGACCCCTGTCCCACCTTGGAATTTTTCCTCCACAGAAAGGACCTCACCTTCTGCAACAGTAATACTCGGATTCATAACCTTCAATTGATTTTTTGATCCGTAGACTCCAACAGTAACTTCTACCCAACCACTTTTCCGATTATAAAAAAGTTTCGCGCCTTTTATTTTCAAACTATCTGTTTCAATAAAATTCTCGAACAATAATTTTTCAACCTTACCTGTTGGCATATCGACGATTTCATTTTGATTCTTGAATGTATTTGGTTTAATATGAGAGCTGCCAGACTTGATTATATCAATATAATTTGATAAATCTTTTGCATTAAATAATCTCACAATTCCAGCAGAACATCCATCAGCAAGAGGTTTGACTATTATTGTTTTCGCCCCCAATTTTTTTACAAGATTATTCCACAATACCATTGGGTCTTTTATTTCAGAGACTTTTACTAATTCTTGGTAAGCTGTATAAACACCAGTAATTTTTAATTTATTTATCGCGACAGCTGTATCATATTTATTCATACACAAAGAAGACACGTCCCCATTGGAACCATTA
Source organism: Patescibacteria group bacterium (assembly GCA_030916965.1). GTDB lineage: Bacteria > Patescibacteriota > Minisyncoccia > Phycocordibacterales > UBA9973 > UBA8515. The sequence continues at coordinate 12,727 of JAUPVQ010000026.1, read as the reverse complement.
TATTTTATTTTATTTTTTTCAAGTATTTTTTGGATTGTGCCATCCTCTCCCATACCACCATGCAATGCAAGGAAAATAAAGTCTTGTTTCTTTATAAAATCATCGATTGTATACTTTCTTGGCACAAAAAATTCTTCTGATGTCTCATCTCCCTTTAACGCAAGCTTGTAGCGAGCCTTTTTTGTAAGAAATTCAAGCCTAGCAATATCTTTTTTTGCATTCAAAGCATTTTCAATTATTTCCTCTACTGTATGATTTAAAATCAATCCATATGGAATCTCCCACACATCATTATTTGGACCAAGAACATACGGAATCGGATTGTATACATCTGAAGTGCGGAGCTTTAACCAAACATTTGTACCACTCATCAATGATACCTGCTTCTCAGCTGTGTTACCACCAAAGAGTACTGCAAGGTTCTTCCTTTTAGGTATTTTTCTAGTTTCGTTATGTATAGCTATAGAATTGCGTCTGCAAGCATTACTTAAAATAAACGAGAGCAAGTCTCGATGTGAAAATCCTATACGAGCTGATTGCTGAAAAAGGAAACTATTTTGCTCCATACCAGATATTGGATTAAAATCAGAAAACCATATATTACCATCTGGCATGACCCATCCATCAAAACGTGCAAAGTCACGCATACCTAATACGCTGAAAAGTTGCTCGGCTTGAATTTGAATCTTCTCGATCATTTCATTGGAAAAACGTGGAGGGCAATGATAAGTTACATGTCGGGTAGGTAAATACTTTTTTCTAAAATCGAAAAATTGATTTTCTTTATAATCAACCTCAATCTCTGTCGGTAAAATGGCCACCCCTTGATTGAAACGATTTTCGAGTAAAATAACTGTGAATTCTATACCTTCTGCAAACGGCTCAATAACGACTCTAGTATCCATACGTTTCGAGAATATTGCACGTGTCGCCTCCAAGGCTTCCTCTACGCTATTTGCAGAAAACACACCAATACTTGACCCTCCTGTTGCAGGCTTCACAATTGCACGTTTGAGATTATTTTTCTTAAAAAAATCTGTAATAATCTTTCTGTGATCATTTGCATAAATCTTTAATACGGTAGATGGCAGTGTGTAGAATCCTTGCTCTTTAATAAGTTCATTAGCTTTATATTTATCAAAAGCTTTTTTGCAAGCAAGGCTAGGTGAACCTATAAATGGAATATTATTTTTCTCAAGTAATGATTGTATAGTACCGTCTTCACCAAATGCTCCATGTATTGCTGGAAAAACAATATCAACTTTTTTTAAAAGACTTATTAAAGACTTTTGAGAAAGTGATTTTCCGGTTTCTTTGAGTTTGAAATCAAAATCGGAAGGTGTATTAGAATAAAGTTGCGAGGTTGAAATTTGATAAGGATTTTTTTCGTGGTCGAAATAGATTGGCACTATCTCAACAGATTTACTTTCTAGATGGTCCATAACGCTACGTGCTGAGTTTAGTGATATACCTCTCTCAAGTGATGGACCCCCACATAATAGTGCTACTTTCATAATTTTTGCAAAATTTAATTTATAAAATACCTAATAAAATAAAGATAAAATACCCTTGTACGGTAAAATTATACATAAAAACAAAAATTTTTGCAAAAATTATATAAACAGTTCAAATATTCCTTATAAAATATATATAAATTTTAACCTCATGCTTCTTGAAAATATAACAAAAAGCGTGTATACTCAAGCTTGTAAGTAATTGCGTCGGTACTCAAGTGGTCAACGAGGGGAGACTGTAAATCTCCTGACTTCGGTCTTCGAAAGTTCGAATCTTTCCCGGCGCACCATGATATATAAAAAAAGGCGGACAGTTATTTGTTCGTCTCTTTTTATATTTATAGATAGTTTATCCAGAATTTTAAGGATAAACTTTTAAAATTAAAATTGTCTAACGTAGACGATATTAATTTTGTTTGAAACTGGAATTCCATAACATGGACCTCCTGCATGGCCTTTTTCGTAAATGGTTTGGTATTTATTGCCTTTAATACCATCTGTCCAATATATACCTGCAATACCAAACGAAATTTTTAACCTATTTTGAATACTAAAAATAGTATCCATTTGAGTACAAGTTGGTAATTTCCAAGTACTTGTTTCTTTTGATTTAGCTGAATCCCAAGAATTTGATTTCTTTGTATTCATAACTACAAACCCATGGTCATCATCTATCATTTTATAAACAACGCCTCCTAGGCATGTGTCGCCTACTTTATAAACTTTTGTAGGTGTAGGAACTTCCTCATTGATTGAGGTTTTTGAGCAACTAATCAAAAATAGAGTTGCTAATACGAAAAAATATTTTGTTTTCATAATGTAGTCTTTTCTTAATTCTACAACTATCACTATAAATTGTCAAAACAAAAATGACTAGGTCTTGCCTAGTCATTTTTGCTACTTATTTTGCGTATGGGCTTGGTTTAGCCATTTTGATTGGAGAGTTTATTTTGTTTTTTTTCATTTCTATTGAGAGCTCACCGTTTTTCATAGTAGCATACACAGCATCTCCTTTTTTGACCCCTTTACCAATGATAAAGCTTGCTACAGGGTTGAGAATTTTGTCCTGAATCAAACGGCCTAGTGGTCGTGCACCATAGTGTGGGTTGTAACCTTCCTTTGCCAAATAATCAAGTGCTTCATTTGAAATATCAAGAACGATATCCTTTGCAAGCAATCGATCACGAATAACTTGGATCTTGATATCAACAATTTTGCGTATTACTTCCGGAGCCAATACATCAAATACGATTGTCTCATCCAAACGGTTGAGGAATTCTGGGCGGAAATGATCTTTGAGGCTCGCAAGGACTTTGGCTTTTGTCGCTTTGTAGTCATCGACAGTTGTATTGTTGGTAAATCCGATTGACTCCATCTTCTCAATAAATTGTGAACCTATGTTGGAAGTCATAATGATTATTGAATTTTTGAAGTTTACTACACGGCCTTTTGCATCTGTCATACGGCCCTCATCGAGCACTTGCAATAACACATTGAATACTTCTGGATGTGCCTTCTCGATCTCATCAAAAAGGATCACTGAATAAGGTCGGTGTCGGACTGCCTCGGTCAATTGCCCTGCTTCGTCGTGCCCCACATATCCTGGTGGTGAGCCAAGTAGCTTAGAAACACTGTGACGCTCCATATATTCGCTCATATCCACTCGTATCAGCGCCTTGTCATCATTGAACATAAAGCTCGCCAATGCCTTTGTAAGCTCTGTTTTACCCACTCCAGTAGGCCCTAGGAATATAAATGAACCAATTGGTTTGTTAGGGTCGCTTATACCAGCACGGCTTCGGCGTACCACATCGGAAATCTTCTTTATAGCTTCACTTTGTCCGGCTACTCTTTTGCCCAGTTCTTCTTCCATGTTATTTAATTTCTCACGCTCTTCTTCGAGCATTTTGACAAGTGGCACACCTGTCCAGCGTGATACAACTTCAGCAATATCCTCTGCGGTAATTTCTTCTTTCAAGATTCGGCGGGATTTTTGAAGCTTCTTTAATCGAGTCAATTTTTCATCCAGTTCCTTTTTCAAATCTGGGATTTTGCCATAACGAATTTCAGCGGCTTGAGCTAGATCTGCGCGCATCTCGGCATTGTCGCCTTCGAGGCGCAAGCTCTCTAATTCTTTTTTAATACTACGAATACCCGCAACTGTTTCTTTTTCATTTTTCCATTTCATTTCGATTTCACGAGTCTTTTCTTTCAAATTCGCAATTTCTTTATCAATATCCTTGATACGATCTTTTGTATCTTTATTTCCACTTTTTGCTTCTGTACCTCTCTTTACTTCTTTGCTCAATGCTTCCTTCTCTATTTCGAAACGCATAATCTTGCGGTGTGCATCTTCTAGAACTTGAGGCTTGTTTTCAAGCGCTATGCGCAACGCAGAAGAAGCTTCATCGATTAGGTCGACTGCTTTGTCTGGCAAATATCTGTTTGTAATATATCTAGTAGAGAATGTAACAGCAGCAATAATCGCGTCATCTGTAATTCGTACACCGTGGAATAATTCATACTTCTCTTTCAATCCACGCAATATTGCAATAGCATCCTCAGGACTCGGTTCATCTACAAATACTGGCTGGAATCGGCGTGCTAATGCTGGATCCTTCTCTATATGCTTCTGGTACTCTTTGAGTGTTGTCGCACCGATTGCGCGCAATTCTCCACGAGCAAGCGCAGGCTTGAGCATGTTGCTTGCATCAAGAGATCCCTCGGAACTTCCTGCACCGACAATAGTATGTATCTCGTCTATAAATAGGATTATTTTTCCATCTGCTTTTTCTATTTCTTTCATCATTCCACGTAGTCGCTCTTCGAATTCACCGCGGTATTTTGTACCGGCTAGTAGTAATCCAAGATCAAGTGATACAACCTCCTTGTCTTTCAATGATTCCGTAACATCACCTTTTGCAATTCTCTGTGCTAGAGCCTCTACTACTGCAGTCTTGCCTGTACCTGCCTCACCAATTAGTATTGGATTGTTCTTTGTACGACGAGAAAGTATCTGCATAATACGCACGATCTCGTTGTCGCGGCCGATTACTGGATCGAGCTTGTCTTCGCGAGCTAATTTTGTCAGATTACGAGTATATTTAGTTAGAAGTTTTGGCTTTTTGTTTGTACCAACTTCTTTTACATTGTCGTTCTTGAAAAGTTCAAGTACAGACAAAACTTTTTCTTTATCAATTTTGAATTTTGCTAGTAAGTCATGTGCGGGTCCTGCAACATCAAGCATAGAGATAAATAGATGTTCTGTAGAAACAAATTCATCTTTTAAAACGGCAGCAACCTTGCTTGCTTCTTCGATAACTTGAGCGAGATCTGGAGTCAGATATATTTGATATGACGGTGATACAGTATTGCGACTCTCTGGGGATTCAATCGCTTCGATTACATTATCGGATAAAAGCATCGTATCAACTTCCATTTTGTCGAGCACAGATATAATCAAAGAATCCTCTTGTATTAAAAGGGCTGTAAGCAAGTGCATACAATTTACATGATTCTGGCCACGCTCAATAGCGAGCTCGTGAGCCTTGCGAATTGCCTCTTTTGCTTTGGTTGTAAAATGATTGAATGGTGGCATATTTATATATTACAATGATTATGGCTTAATGTCAATAACTGGGTCTTTTACCTCTTCTTTTGGTTGTGTATCCTTTTTATTAACGTCAGTCCCTATCGGCAAGATTTTCAAAATTGTGAACCCGTTTGTAAATTTCTTTAAGACCTCAGCGTTATACATATTTTTTTCAAGTTTGATTTGATAGATTGTTCCATTTGATCCTAGAATACTGTTCTCTACCAAGACAAGCCCTACATCAGATATGATCACACCTGTGCCGAGAGCAACTTCGTCTTTACCTACGCCTTGAAAGTCATTTGGCATGAAAATCTCAACAACAGCATTTGAATCCCCTACAATACTAGACTCTTCGTTGTTTACAACTGGTGTAGAAGTTACATTGTTGATAGTACGCTCTATAACTCTGTTTATTGTCTGAGGTACAGACTTAGGAACCTGCTGCATTAGCGACACGGTAACAATACCTGTAGCAATAGACACTACAAAGCATACGAGTAGTACCAATAATATCATTTGTGTTTTACTTAGGTCTTTTATATCCATCCCGTTAGAGATAGGAAGTCCAAAGACTTCCGTATCTAGTTAATTGTAGTTAATAATATATCTATAATAATATTTCTGTACTATCCCGCAAGTACATAACAGCACATCTCTAACGGGATCCATATTTATATTATATCACACGTGTCAAAATTATTTCCAATTTTTATATTTTAACAAAATTGACTCTATTACTTTTAATAATTTTTTTATATCCTTTATTTTTGTCTCTCTTCCGAGTGTTATACGCAATGACTCTTCTGAATTAAATTCATCCCCTGCTACTCTGAGTGCATGTATGACGTGCGAAGACTCCTCCTCTGTACTCTTACAGGCACTTCTACTTGATACTGCTATACCATTTGCATCGAGCTCAATTACCAATAATTCGCTTGATATATCATCAATAGATATATTTATATTGTTTGGTAAACGAGATTCCCTATCACCATTGATATGGATTTTGCATCCTGCAGACTTTTCTAAATTTGGGATTTGAGTGAAAAAATAATCTCTAAGTATTTCTAATCTTTTTACCTCACTACCTTTTATTTTATTTGTAATCTCGAGGGCTTTAGATACACCAACAATTCTCGACACATCTTCTGTGCCAGAGCGCAAGCCATTTTCTTGTCCACCTCCACCATATATTGGTGAGAGTATTACACTCCTCTTTTTGTAAAGTACGCCACTACCTTTTGGTCCATAAATTTTGGACCCATTAAATGTCATTAGATCGACACCTAGTTTTTCAATATTTTCAGTAAACAGATAATTCATTGCCTGACACGCATCTGTATGGAGAAATGGTGTCTCGGTTTGCTTTTGCTTGCGAAACCGTCGAATTATTTTTGCAATTTCTTGTATTGGTTGCACTGTACCTATCTCATTGTTCGCATACATAACCGACACAAGAATTGTATTTTCTCGTAAATTTTCTTCAACTTTTTTTGGATCAATAATACCATTTGCTTCCGGAGCTACATATGTCACCTCAGCAAGTCCTTTTCTTTCAAGTATTTTACAATTTTCTATCACAGCACTGTGCTCGATTGTTGTTGTTACAATATGTGGAATATTTGCAAGTCCTATTTCCGAATATTTATTTATAGTTCCAATAATTGCTAGTGCATCGCTCTCAGTGCCCGAGCCTGTAAAGATTATTTCATCAGTATGTGCATTTAAGGCTCGTGCAATCTTTGCGCGAGCTCCATCAATACATGCTCGTGCCTTTACACTTGTAGTATGAATTCCATTTGGGTTAGCGTAAAGCTCTCTTTCAGATTGAGTCATATCTTTTTGAACAGAAATATCGATTGGAGTAGCAGATGCATTGTCCATGTATATAAATTTTTGTTTTATAAACCTCATAAAAAAACTATACCATATATTGTAAAAAATGCTTATTTGGTATATACTTGCCGTTATATGGATACTCAAATACTCATTATTTCAATACTTGGGCTTGTCATTGTATTTCTCGTTATATTTATAGTTCGCTTCGAGCGAAAATTCAAAAATATATTTGCAGGTACAGAGGCCAAAGATTTGGAAAATGTAATCCACATAATACACAAACATGTCGAACATTTGAAAAATAACCAAGATGCAGTAGGCAAAGATATCGAGGTTATCAACAACAGACTAGCAAAAAGTGTCCGCAGTATAGAGACAGTTCGATTCAACCCATTTCCAGACGCAGGTGGTAACCAGAGCTTCGCTATTGCTCTTGTAAACGACGAAGGTGATGGAGTAGTACTATCTAGCTTATATGCTCGTGACCGTATGAGTATATTTGCAAAGCCAGTAGAGAAAGGTAATCCACTTCATGAGCTAACAATTGAAGAGCAGGAAGTATTGAGTAAATCAAAAAACAAAAATGGAAAAAAATAAAAACAATGAAATAACACCACGCGGACCAGTAGTAGTAGTGATGGGCCATGTTGACCATGGTAAATCAACGCTACTTGATTATATCCGTAAAACAAATATCGTAGACGGTGAAGCCGGTGGTATTACACAGCATATATCTGCCTATGAAGTTGTACACAAGGATGAAAATAAAGTTGATCGTAAAATAACATTCCTCGATACACCTGGACACGAGGCTTTTTCAAAAATGCGTGAGCGTGGGGCCAACTGTGCCGATATTGCAATACTAGTAGTATCTGCCGAAGACTCTGTAAAAGCACAAACTCTCGAGGCTTGGAATACAATTATCGATAATAAAATTCCATATATTGTAGCAATCAACAAAATCGACAAGCCAAATGCAAATATTGATAAAACAAAGAGTGACTTACTCGAAAAAGGTATTTATCTCGAGGGTATGGGTGGAGACATACCTTTTGCAGCTATCTCAGCAAAAGTAGGCACAGGTATAGATGACTTGCTATCTCTTATATTGCTTGTTGCAGATTTGAACACTTTCACTTGTGATATAAATGCAAATGCAGAAGGTACTATCATAGAGAGCCACAGGGATCCCAAGCGTGGTATCTCGGCAACAGGAATTATCAAAAACGGGACTCTAGTCAATGGTAATTTCGTTGTAGTTGGTAATGCTATGACAACTACTCGAATAATGGAGAACTTCAAAGGCGCTCCAGTCAAAACACTCGCGTGCTCTTCCCCTGTACGACTTGTTGGGTTCGATATTGTTCCTGAGGTTGGTAATACATTCTACTCCTTCAATACAAAAAAGGAGGCAGAGGCACATATCAATTATATTAAAGAAAATGGTGTTCAAAACAAAAAGGCTGAGTACAAAAATGAAAATAATGTAAAAGTAATTCCTATAATAATAAAAACTGATGTCTCAGGAACAATAGAGGCAATAGAGAAACAAATCGAGAAACTAAGTACAACAGAAATATCTTTTAGAGTACTTGTAAAAGGTGTAGGTAATATTTCGGAAGCTGATTTGAAATCTGCATCAATAGACAAAGAAAGTATTGTAGTGGGATTCAATGTCAAACTCGAGCCCAATGCCCGTGACCTCAACGAGAACCTGCATGTAAATATCCAAATTTTCAATATTATTTATGAATTAACAGATGCACTTGCTAAATTGGCCGAGGAACGCCGTCCCCGCCAAGAAATAACCGAAATCAATGGTAAACTGAAAGTCCTCAAAACATTCGGAGAAACAAAGAATTCAAAAGTGATAGGTGGTAAAGTAGTTGAAGGTAAAATTGGTGAAGGCAACATAGTGCGTATAATGCGCCGAGATTTCGAAATAGGTAAAGGCAAGATTACTGGACTGCAATTAGCAAAGATCAAAGCCAAAATGGTAGAAGAAGGCACAGAATGTGGACTTATGATAGATACCAAAATTGATATTGCGAGTGGAGATATCATAGAAGCTTTTACTATAACTATACAATAATGTCATTCCGCGAAGAAAAAATCACAAATCATATCCGAGAGCTTGCAGCCACCTTTATAGAGCGTGAAGCAAGTGGAGCCTCTATGATTACCGTTACTCGTGTACACTTAGCTGTAGGTGGCAAGCATGCCACAATCTATGTGTCTGTATTGCCAATAGATAAGGAGAATGCAGCATTTGGATTCCTTAAAAGGAATTTGGGTGAAATGAGGACATTTATTCAATCAAGGTTAAAGATTCATCCTATCCCCTTTTTTGAAGTCGAGATAGATCAAGGTGAAAAAAATCGCCAAAAAATTGACGATTTGTTAAGAAACGGTTAATATAGAGGATATCATAACGATATGCCCGAGTGGTGAAATTGGTAGACACGCAAGACTTAAAATTTTGTAGCCGTTAGGCTGTGTGGGTTCGATTCCCACCTCGGGCACAAAGAAAAATTATTTTTCTTTTTTTGTTTTATGGCCTAGTCGCCAAGTGGTAAGGCAAGAGTCTGCAAAACCCTTATACGGCGGTTCGATTCCGCCCTAGGCCTCAATACACAAAAGCAAAAACTCTGCATATACATGCAGAGTTTTTGCTTTTGTGTGCCCTTTGTAGGAGTCGAACCTACGACCATCTCCTTAAGAGGGAGTTGCTCTACCAGCTGAGCTAAAAGGGCAGATTGCAAGAATAGGGCTCTTGCATTGTGCTGGAGAGGAGACTTGAACTCCTAAGCCTTGCGGCACTAGTTCCTAAGACTAGCGCGTATACCAATTCCGCCACTCCAGCATAGAAACTACTATAACATATTCCACCCTTAATTACCAAGACCATTCTGCATATATTCCCCTTGACTTTTCAATCGTTTTAGTGTATAATATATCAAAATTCACAATTAAATAAAAAATTATGTCAACACATTCAGACTCACACGGTGGTCATGATGATCACAAACCAAAAGAATCCATTTGGCAAAGCCCAATTGGTATTGGCTTAGCAATTGTAGGAGTAATCCTACTGATTGTTATCTTTAGAGTTTTATACCCATCTTCACCAACAAATGGTGAAAATAGTACAAATTCTAAAAAGGAAAAAATAAGTGGAGCTGCCTATTCTTACACTATGCACGTAGAATTTTCTACAGCATATGGTAAAGCGTATTATCCACCAGCTGGGTACGATTTTAGTTTCGTAAACCCTACAGGTGAGTATTGCGCAAAGAATATTGATGGCGAATCTTGTGGTGTTGGTGATTTATCTGGTCAGCTATCAGTCGGTTCGGTAAACACTAAAGGCTTATGGTTTAAGGGAGAGCAAGCAGGCTCCTTGGATATCCTGCTAGTAAAAAACAACAATTTGTAATGATACTCATTAGTAACAAAAGCTTCAACTACCCGTTCGCAGTTGTAACATGGGGAATTTTATTTCTCATCCTGACATTTCTACTAAGAATGGTAGATCTTACTAACCCACTTTGGGGATTACTTGCTTTAGCTGGAACTGGTTTTCTTGTTTGGGGCACTATGATTAAAATAGAACCCCGACAAACAGTACCATTACTATACTTTGGTACACAAACTGGTGTTTCATTGTCTGAAGGCTATTATTTTCTATTATTTGCATGGTCTCTTGATTCTCACGAAAAAATTGATCTTGAATATCAAGATATAATTATTCCTCCTTTCCAAGTGGAATGCCTAGACAAAGTATTGGACTTTTCCTTTAATGCAAAAATACAGTTTGGTAAAAGCAACGCAAGACGTTCTCCAGATCATCCACATGCAACCCCAGAAGAAGATGCAGATGCAAAACGCCGTTTTGTTATCAACAACAAAGAGAACATTCCTGGAGATTTCACTGCATTACTAAAATCAGTTTGCAATATGCTCTACGGAAATATGTCTTATTCAGGGCGTCCTGCTGAAAACGGTAACCCAGCTATTTTGGGTGTTAAAGGTAGAAATATTACTCAGGAAATCAAACTGAATGATTTTTTCTACCACGAGTGTTTTGAATGGGGAATTGATCCAAAAAACCTACTTCCTTTTGTACAACCACATGATATGGCACAACAAAATAAAGACAGGAATCGGGTGGAAATCACTGGAATGCTCAAGCGTTTGTACCCAAATTTGTCAGACCAGGAGTTGTCAAGACTTGTGAACCTTCAACTGAAGGATGTAAACTCAAAAGAATACATTATAGTGGGTGGTGGACAACCATTCGCAAATGTAAGAATTGATGATTAATTTGATCTTTAAAGAAATAAGCAAAAAAGCGGAGACCTTAGTCCCCGCTTTTTTCTATGCCCAATTATTAATTATTTGTTTATTTCAATTTTATAATTACCTGTACGATCTATTTGTATACCAGTTTTACTTCCTCCAAGTGTATTGAGTATTATTTGCATAATCCCAAATACCGATACCATGATTGCCATTCCCACTACTCCCCATATCATATGGGATTTACCCTTTTTCTTCATCTCTTCATTTGCAGGATTGATAATGAATTGCATAACTCCATAGAGGAAGAACAGCATAGCACAAGCAAACAAGAATACGATCAGAGGATTGAGTATAACTCTATTGATACTTTGCATCAATGTACCTACGCTTGCTTCTGCAATTGGGAATAGTTCAAACTGCATATTGTTTAATTAACAGCCACCATTAATACCAAGTGATGGATTTGGAACACAAGGCAATATTGGAGTTGCGTCATTTCGTACATCGAGTGTACGAGTCATAACATTCACAATACCCCAGAATGCAATGATCACAAAGAGACCAATAAGTCCCATGATGATCTTTGAACGAGCATTTTTCTTGGCTTCTTCATCAGAAGAAATAGTGTATTGTATAACACCCCAAATAAAGTAAACAACGGCGACAGTAACCAACAATGGAATCAAGATATTCAATATACTTTGAATTCTTGTAAGAATACTCCACGCATCAGCAGCTGCAAATGCAAACAACGGCGACAAAGACATAACTCCACCAAACGCTATATATTTTTTCATATTTATACTACCAGAATTATTTCTGGATAAACTTAATAATCAAACCGACCTAATAATAATAAATAAATGCTCAATATATTATATCACAAAATCCCTACTAAAACACAACTATTGCTCTCCCCTAGGGATCGACAATTGTGGGACAATAGGATTGATACCAAATGTATTTGAGACAATCTGTACCAGCCCCCATACAGAGACCATCACAAACAGTGCTATAATCCCCCACACCATGAATTGCTTGCCCTGCTTGCGCTTCTCGGCATCCTCTGGGTTCATAACCATCTGTATCACTCCCCAGATAAATCCGACGATAGCAAGAGCAAAAAGTAGTGGCACAATACTCTGCACAATCAGACAGGTACCATAATCAAGTATCCCTCCCAAACTCTTCAATCCAATATTTCCACATGTATTCATATAGTTAAATTATGTTGTTTTAGTAATATCATCAACTGTAGCTTGTATCGCACTTGCTAGTACCCATGCTCCAAGCAATAAGAATGCCCCTACGATTGTATACATAAGAGCTCCCTTGGCCTTCTTGAGTGCTTCACTGTTACCCATAGCTTTTACAAACAGGAACCCGCAATAAATAATCGCAAGTGCAACTATTGGTATACCAATAGTAAGCACTATGTTGAGTATCAATTCTATAAATTCCGGAATTGTACCTACCT
>JAUPVQ010000001.1 GCA_030916965.1 Patescibacteria group bacterium | reverse complement strand
TCCAACACCAGAATGGAAGGCACTTAAATTTAAAGGCGAGCCTTGGCGCTTGGGAGATACGTACAACACCTCTATTGGTCAGTACGGATTCCAGGTTACACCTATTCAAATGGTGCGTGCTGTGGCATCTATTGCCAATGGTGGCACTCTTGTAACTCCGCATATTGTAGTAGGTGATACTGCTCGCGAGAATCAAAAAACAAAATTACCAATAAACCCCGAGGCAATGAAAGTTGTAAAAGAAGGCATGCGCATGGCGGTCACCGAGGGTACTGCAACTGCACTAAATCTGCCAGGTATACAAGTAGCTGCAAAGTCTGGTACTGCTCAATTGGGTGTGGGGAATACAAATACCAACTCTTGGATTATAGGATTCTTCCCATACGAGAACCCTAAATATGCCTTCGTAGTACTTATGGAGCGTGGACCAAAAGCGGCCTCTGGTAATGCCACAAGAGTAGCAAGCGAGGTCATAGATTACATGAAGCTCACAACTCCTGAGTATCTTAAGTAATTATTGACAGTTTAATACTTAGATGGTATATTTGACAGATGAAAAAAACTTTTATTGTGTCTTTATTTTTTGTTTTTGTATTTACCGTTTCTAATAATACAGCTTTTGCAGCAACTACTCCTACGATAGTGTACAAAGCTAAGTCGGCACTTCTTGACATTTCTTGCGTTGGTAAGAAGTGTGTTTCTGTAGGTAATAATTTAGTAGTACAATCAGTAGATAAAGGCGTAACATGGAAGACTGTATTTTCAAAGAAAATTGGATCGAATAATGGTGGTTCTAGTCTTGAAGATGTTGATTGTATAGGAACTCTATGTATAGCCTCAGGGCAAGGTGGAAAAATTCTTAGAAGTTCCGATAGTGGTAAAAATTGGGCAATTATAGACACTATTTTATCAAAAGCACATAAGGATTTTTTTCCGAGTTTTATATCAGGAGTTAATTGTATAGATGAAAAACTCTGTTATGCTATTGGTGGAAATTTTCATAGTGGAGGTGATATTAAAAAATTTGATAAAGCTTTCGGAACAGTGATACTAAAAACAACAGATGGAGGAATAACTTGGAATACTGAAAAATTTGAAAAGGCGACATTTAATTATCCAGCACCAAATCTTTCCCAAACATCACAATCCGATGTGTTTGAGTTAAAATATAAATCGACTGATGAATTTCCGCTTCGTTTAATGAAAAAAATATTGTGTAAAAACAAAACTGAATGTTTTGCTATTGGTCAATCAAGATCAGTATTTCATACTACTGATGGTTGGAAGACAGTTACTTTGCAACAGTTTAAGGTTGATGAGACCAAAACTTTTGACGATAACGGGAATCTCATTAAGCCTAAAAATCCACAGAAAGTAGCCATCTATGATTTCTCTGGTATTAGTTTTACTAAAGATGGTGGAGTGATTGTTGAAGAGATAGGCAATGGTCACCGTTTTGTTTATAAGTCAACAGATAATGGTGCTACTTGGAAAAGCATAAGTGTCCCTCTGTCAGCATCATCAAGAAATAACGAAGGGAAAATTGCTTGTTCTCAGGCAACCTGCGTGATAACTGCTCAAAATTTGCCAGCAAATAAAGTAGATATTCTTACTAGTGTGGACAATGGTGATACTTGGAAATACCAGACATTCAAGAAGTCCATGGGTATTTATGGTTCAGCATGTATAGATTCAAACAATTGTTTTGCAGTAGGTGATCTGAATCCTCAAGGGGTGGTTTTAAAAGTTAGATAAAAACCCACAATCTTTGACTTATATGAATAAAAGATACCTGACACCTTTTATCTTACTTTAAGTGATGCCAAGCTATTGAGATATTACGGAAAACTTGACAAATCATTATAAATATGCTACCATTGCTTGATAGTTGATTCTTTTAGTAGATTTGATTGTTAGGTTGTCTTTGTTTCTTTATGGGGGTAAAGACAACCTAATATCTATAATCATGAAAGTATTTATCTATTTAATCGCTGTGGTAACGGGGGTAATTGCAGTATTTGTTGTAGTATATAAATATACTCAAACAGAAAATATTCTGTGGCTGATATCAGCAGTTATCCTATTTGTTCTATTAATAAGGAATTTAGCCGTTCTTCGGAAACTTATTCCTTAAAAAGAAAAAACTATTTTTACTAAAAAGGCCACTAGAATTGTGGTCTTTTTTATTGACATATAAGTCATTTTCCTATACAATTGCTACCTATATAATTCAATATAAACATTTAAACATATGGACGAAATTAGCTATATATCTGAAGAGAAAAAGAAAGATTTAATCAAGGAACTTGATAATCTAAAGACAGTACGTCGCAAGGAAATACTGGAGGCTCTTGACTATGCCAAGTCATTGGGTGATTTGTCCGAGAATGCAGAATACCACCAAGCTCGCGAAGACCAAGGCAAATTGGAGGATCGCATCAATCAGATCGAATATATGCTCAATTCTGCTGTAATAATCAAGAAGCACAAAGGCGACAAGATTGAAATCGGTACAACAGTTACTGTAAAAAAGGACGGCTCAAAGGATGAAATTAAATACAATATAGTAGGAGTAGAGGAAGCAGATATGTCAAAAAACAAAATTTCCAACCGCTCACCACTTGGTGCTGCATTATTCGGCAAAGAAAAAGGTGATGTCGTTTCTATGAATACACCAAAAGGACTAGTCAAATACACCATAGTTGCGATACAATAGGCGTATGGCATCAATCGAAGAACTAAAAGCTATAAGGCTTCAAAAATTAGAGAAATTAAAAGCATCTGGTATGAATCCGTATCCGGCTGATATTTTGCGTGATTATACAATAACAGAATTGAAAAAGAACTTTGAAGAATTTTCAAAAGAAGAAAAAAGTATTTCTATAGCTGGGCGCGTGATGGCTGTGCGTGGGCAAGGAGCTATCCTTTTCGTAGTACTCCAAGATGGTAATGAGAAATTCCAAACAGTTTTGAAAAAGGATGAATTACCTGAAGAAGTTTTTAATCTATTTGTTGATTGTGTTGATATTGGAGATTTCATATCTGTCACAGGAAATCTTTTTGTAACAGCTCGCGGAGAGCAAAGTGTACTGATCAAAGAATGGATGATGGCTACAAAATCTCTGCAACCACTGCCTGATAAATGGCATGGTATCCAGGATGATGATGAGAGATTTCGTAAGAGATATTTGGAAATCTTGATGGAGAAAGAAGTGTATGACAGGTTTGTTATTCGTTCGAGAGTTGTAAAGGCAATTCGTGCATTTTTCGATGACAAAAATTTCCTAGAAGTAGAGACTCCAATATTACAAAATCAAGCAGGTGGCGCGATGGCAAAAGTCTTTGAGACACATCACAATGATTACAATATAGATATGGTACTCCGAATTGCTATGGAGCTTGATCACAAGATGCTAACGGTGGGTGGATATGAAAGGATATATGAGATCGGCAAGAACTTCCGCAACGAAGGATCCGACCCTACACATATACAAGAATTTACTATGATGGAATGGTATGCCGCATATCAAACACTAGAAACAAATATCGAGTGGACAGAAGAATTGCTGAAGAGTATTGCAAGCACAGTTGTTGGCAAAACAGCATTTACCGTTTATGGCAAAGAGGGTAATGCAACAGAGGTGCATTTCGACGGTGTATGGCCAAAAATTTCATTTGCAGATTTAGTAAAAGAAAATACTGGTATTGATATCACAACAATCACTCTTGAAGATGCAAGAAAGGAGGCGGTAAAATGGGGTATGGATGAAAAAGAAGCACAGAATCTGGGCCGTGGTAACCTACTTGATCATATTTACAAGAAGTCTTCTCGTGGAAAAATTATCAACCCAACATTCATCACAGATTTCCCAGGAGATCTCAAACCTCTCGCACAACAAAATGATGATGGTACAGCCAAAGTAGCACAGCTAGTGATTGCAGGAGCCGAGATCACAAATCAATATGCAGAATTAGTAAATCCAATCACTCAACGCGAGCTCCTAGTAGCTCAAGCCAAGGCCAAAGAGGGTGGAGATGCAGAAGCAATGGATATAGATGAGAGATTCCTAACTGCGATGGAGCATGGCATGCCACCAATGACAGGATTTGGTATGGGTATCGACAGAATTGTGGCAATATTTACCGAACAGAAAAATTTAAGAGATACAATCTTTTTTCCAATCTTGAAACCAAAAGAATAACCACCTTGCTAGGGTGGTTTCTTTATTTAATAGAAGAATGTTGCATGTTATTCGAATGCATTATGCTTTTTATAGTTTCCGGAAATTAAGTCTTCTAAAAACAATAAACTTTTTCCTTTTGCAACTAAATCTTGGAACATATTATGCATAGGATGCTCGGGTTGGGATAGCTTTGATTTCAAAGCATTTAACTTTTTTTTCATACGCTTAATTTTTTTCTTAATATACAACTATTAGGGTTTTTTGTCTAGTGGTTAACCACAACTATAGTTATCCACAGAAATAGAGTGGGAAAGGAATTTGTATTGTGGGATAAAGTGGAGTATAATTGATACAAGTGGGATGAAGTGGGTTTTGTAATAATTCTTCATTTTACTTATTAAATACAATGCTTATTGGTGAATACACACATACTCTAGATGACAAAAATCGGCTTTCATTGCCGATGAAATTCCGCAAAGAAATGGGGAAGCGTGTGGTGATTGCGCCAGGACTTGATGCATGTCTTTCAATTTTTACAGAAAAGGAATGGGAGAAAATTTCAGCCAAACTTTCCGAGAGCTCTATGCTCCAAACTGACAATCGATCATTCTCTCGTTTTATGTTCGGACAAGCAGTAGACACAGATGTAGATGGTAATGGCCGTATTTTGATACCAGAACATTTACGCGAGCGTTCGAAGTTGGGATCCAAAGTTGTTGTTATCGGAGTACAGAATCGCGCAGAAATCTGGAACGAGAGCGTTTGGAATAAATACAAAAAATCAGTTGATTTACAGGCTGACGCCTTAGCAGAGAAGTTGGGGCAAGTAGGAGTTCTTTAATATGAAGCATATACCCGTATTATTGCATGAATCAATCGACGCCTTGAATATAAAGTCAGGTGACATAATACTTGACGGTACTCTCGGCGGAGCAGGCCATACAGAAGAAATTGCAAAACGATTTGGCAGTCTTGTGAAAGTTATTGGACTTGATCTTGATGCCGATGCGATTATCCGTGCAGAAGAGCGCTTGTTACCAATAGCACACGATGCAGTATTTGTTGTTTCCAACTTCCAGAATGCCGAGACTGTACTCGACGAGATGAACATTGTCCATGTCGACTCTGTATTACTTGATCTTGGTATCAGCTCATTTCAGCTCGAAGTTGCAGGTCGTGGATTCTCTTTTATGAAAGATGAACCACTGCTTATGACAATGAAGAAGGATCCGAGCGATGAGGATATTACAGCTCGCGACATAGTCAACACATGGAAGGAAGAGACAATTGCAGATATTATTTATGGCTATGGTGAAGAGAAGTATGCTCGCAAGATTGCAAAGGCAATAGTTGACCACAGGAAGGTAAAGTTGTTTGAAACAACCAAGGATCTCGCAGATGTGGTTGTAGCAACAGTAGGGAGAGCGTATGGCAGACTCAAGATTAACCCAGCCACAAAGACATTTCAAGCACTCCGCATAGCTGTAAATTCAGAATTATCGAGTATCGAGCATGCAATCCCAATGTTGTTCTCTAGGCTTAAATCGGGAGGAAGGATGGCAATTATCAGCTTCCATTCACTTGAAGATAGGATTGTAAAACAAGCATTTAGGAAATTGATAGACGAAGAGCTTGCAATAGGAATCACAAAAAAACCAATAACACCAAGTATCGATGAATTAAAAGATAATCCCCGTTCACGAAGTAGTAAATTGAGAATAATAGAAAAAAAATAATTTAAATTAAATACATATGAGCACAAAAGAATTTACACAAAATATAGCAAACGATGGAGCACTACGACGCCGTATTTTTCGTATTTTAATTGGTTCTATTTTGACCTTGTCATTGTGTTATATATATTTAATAGGTACCATTACTTTCAATGTTCTTGCACGCAAGTCACTAGAGAATAATGTCAACGAAATAAATAGCCGCGTAGGACAACTTGAATTAGAGTCCATAGCACTCGCAAATAGTATAGATATAACTTATGGGAAGGAGATGGGATATGTGGAAGCAAAGGGCACACTCTTTGCAAACAAGGATTCAAATACTGTTGCTTTGAGATAATTTATGAATACCAAATCATTTAAAACACGCATACGCATTGTAGCTCTATGTGTTTTTTTCTTTGCATGCATACTAGTACTCAAACTTTTTTCTTTAGGAATTGTTCATCAGAATAAATACGCAGAACGTGCGGATAAACAATACGCTACACCGACAGGTGACATGTTTGACAGGGGCAATATATTTTTTACAAAAAAAGATGGGTCACTACTTGCTGGAGGCAATATTATGACAGGATATAAAATTGCAATAAAAGCAAAAGATATCCAAGACCCTGAATATTTGTACACAATATTGCAACCATATACAAAATTGAATCATGATGAGTTTATCAAAAAAGCAACAAACATAAATGACCCATACGAAGAAGTAGCAAGTCGCCTCACAAAAGAAAATGCTGATGCAATATCCGAGTTGCGTATAAAAGGTGTGACAATTTATAAAGAAAAATGGAGATTCTACCCTGGTGATTCTCTGGCGTCTCATGCAGTTGGATTTGTTGCTTTTAAAGGTGACGAGAGGGTAGGACAATACGGTTTAGAAAAATTTTATAATAAAACATTAATGAAGCCAAAAGAGGACGCGTATGTGAACTTTTTCGCAGAAGTATTTTCAAATATCGGTAAAACTTTTTCAAATACTAAAGAAGGAGATATCGTAACTACTATTGAGCCTACTGTACAAGCAACGCTTGAATCTGAGATGAATGCAACATTTCAAAAATGGAATGCAGATCAAATAGGTGCCATAATTATGGATCCCAATACAGGAGAAATATATGGTATGTCTGCTTACCCCTCATTTGACTTAAATAATTTCGGTAGTGTTGAAGATCCTAAAACATATGCCAATCCATTAGTAGAAAGCGTTTTTGAATTTGGATCTGTTATCAAACCGCTTGTAGTAGCTGCGGCACTTGATCAAGGAGTAATCACCCCAGATACAACATATCTAGATAAAGGATCTATCGTGGTAAATAAAAAAACAATAAATAATTTCGACAAAAAGGCGAGAGGTGTAGCAAGTATGCAGACAGTACTTGATCAAT
Source organism: Patescibacteria group bacterium (assembly GCA_030916965.1). GTDB lineage: Bacteria > Patescibacteriota > Minisyncoccia > Phycocordibacterales > UBA9973 > UBA8515. Next base: position 14,628 of record JAUPVQ010000001.1, on the reverse strand, counting down.
CACTCAATACAGGTATGGTATTTATCGAAAACAAAATGGGACATGATAGCTTCCGTAAATATATGAAAAATTATAGCATGGGGGACAAAACTGGAATCGATTTACCAAACGAGACAAGCGGTCTCGTAAAAAATCTCGATAGTAAAATTGACCTAGATTATGCCAACATGTCTTTTGGGCAAGGTCTCGCTATTACTCCCATCGGAGCAATTAGGGCATTCTCAAGTATTGCAAATGGTGGTACTCTTGTGACTCCACATATTGTTAATGAGGTTAAATACAATGACGGCACATCAAGCAAGCTGTCATTTCCACCAGCTAAAACCGGAATATTAAAAAAGGAATCTACAGATACTGCTACACGCATGCTCGTGCATGTGTTTGACTCATATGGTAACGGGTCGTATAAATTAGAGAATTATTCTGTTGCAACAAAGACAGGTACAGCGCAAGTGGCGCTAGAGACAGGGAAAGGTTATTATGATGATAGGCATACGCATTCATTTTTTGGATATTTTCCTGCCTACAAACCCCGGTTTATAGTATTCCTTTTTATAAAAAATCAAAGAGGTGCACGGTATGCTTCTGAAACTCTAATTCCACCATTTGTAAATATCACGAAATTCTTACTAAATTATTATAATATTCCCCCAGACAGATAATGAAAAAAATTTTTAAAAAAATAGTTATTCAAATCCTCACATGGCAATCAAGGCTGATATTGAAAAAGTATCACCCAAAGGTTATTGCTATTACAGGATCAGTTGGCAAGACTTCTACAAAAGATGCAGTGTATACTGTGTTGTCACACTTCTATTCTGTACGCAAAAGTGCAAAAAGTTTCAATAGTGAAATCGGTTTACCACTAACAATTTTGGGTTGCCCAAACGGCTGGAATAATCCAATTGTTTGGGTAGAAAATATTTTTCTTGGGTTCGGGCTTTTAATATTTAAACATAAATATCCAAAATATTTAGTATTAGAGGTAGGTGCAGGTAAACCAAATGATATTAAAAGTGTTGCCCCTTGGCTTGCTCCAGATATAGTTGTACTAACTCGATTCCCTGATGTACCTGTACATGTAGAATTTTTTGGTAGTACAGAAAGGTTGATTGAGGAAAAAGTATATCTTGCCCAAGCACTCAAAAAGGATGGTGTATTGATAGTAAATCATGACGATAAAAATGTGTATAATACGCACCACAAAATTAAAAGGAGATTTGTTTCTTACGGTTTTGACGAGAATGCAACATACAAAGCATCATATGTGCAAATGAATTCTACAGAAGAAAAAAATCACACTTTGGGTATGCACTTCAAGATGGAATACAATGGTAGTACTTTCCCTGTATCTATGAATAACATTGTGGGTATGCATCATGTATATGCTGGATTATCTGCGTTGTCAGTTGCTGTTGAAAGTGGATGCGATATATTAGAAGCAATTAAAGCCCTCGCGGACTATCATACACCTCCTGGTAGGTTATCGATAATCAGTGGAATAAACGAGAGTCTTGTAATTGACGATACCTACAATGCATCGCCAGTGGCAATGGAAGCAGCACTTGAAGTACTTCAATCTATTCAAGGCAAGAGGCGTATTGCAGTTCTCGGTGACATGTTAGAGCTAGGTAAAATGACAGAGGAAGCTCATAAAAAAATAGGAAGACAAGCAAGTGGTATTGCAGACATTATTGTTCTTGTCGGTCCACGCTCTAAATTTATTGCAGATGGAGTACTTGAGTGCGAGTTTAACCCAAAGAATCTTTTCTCTTTTGATAGCTCAGTTACAGCCGGTAAATTCCTACTAGGAATTATAGAAAATTCTGATGTAATTCTGGCTAAAGGTTCCCAAGGTATTAGGATGGAGAAAGCAGTCAAAATGATCATGGATAACCCAAATGACGCATCTAAATTGTTGTGTCGTCAAGAGAAGGAGTGGCAGAAAAGATAATAAGGGATTGTGCTATAATACAAATAATGACAAACCAAAAGCTAAAGAACAAAATTGTAGTAATAGGAGCAGGAGCAGTAGGCTCCACTATTGCGTATTCATTAATGATTAAAAATTTAACATCAGATATAACATTAGTTGATGTAAATAAAGAAAGAGAGCAGGGTGAAGTAATGGATATTTCCGACGCATTATCATTCTCTGAAACAAGCACTATAAATGCTGGGGATTATGATAGTGTAAAAGATGCAGATATTATTATCCTAACAGCAGGAGCCGCACAAAAGGATGGCGAGAGTAGACTAGATCTGATTACTAAAAATAAAAATATTGTTAATTCAATATTTAAAGAAATAAAAGAAATCAAAAAAAGTGCAATAATTCTTGTAGTAAGTAATCCCGTAGACATATTAACTTATTTGGTTCAGGAAATTGTTGATCTACCTCATAATCAAGTTTTTGGTACTGGTACCGCACTCGATTCTGCGCGGTTACGATCAAATCTGTCCAAGCGTTTTAACATTGACAGCCATCAGATCGAAGGCTTCGTGTTGGGTGAGCATGGAGATAGTGAGTTTATAGCATGGAGCACCGTAAGTATTGGTGGCAAACCAATCACGGAAATGCTAAATAAAGAAGAAATGACAAAAATTTGCGACGAGGTAAAAAATGAAGTCTACGAAATCATAAAAGAAAAAGGTGCAACATACTATGGAATAGGTATGACTGTAGTAGATATCGTAGAGGCATTGATGCTCGATCAAAACAAGATTTTGCCTGTAACATATCGATTGAATGACTACAATGGTGTAAGTGATGTTTGCCTAGGTTCAACTGCTGTTGTAGGCTCAAGTGGAATCATCCGACCATGGCTTATAGAGTTGAACCAAGAAGAAAAAGAGAAATTCCAGGAATCAGCAAAAAAGATTAAAGAATATTTATAATAATTATGGACAAAAATTGGATAAAAAATTATGAAGAATTAGCTACAACAGAGAATCGTAAATTGGCACTCGATATCGTAAATGTAGGCTACAATTCAATCAGCACAGAGAATGTAATTATAAACTCTATAAAAATAGAAAATAACTTTTTATATATAAATGATCAGAGTTTTGATTTGTCAAAATTTAGCAACATAAAGGTTGTCGGCTTTGGCAAGGCTTCCTGCCAGGCAGCACTCGCATTAGAAAAAGTCCTTGGTGATAGAATCAAAGAGGGCGCAGTGATTGGCCTTACTAAAGTTGATTGCACATACATTGAAACATTTGCGGGTACACATCCACGACCTTCTGTTGTAAACATAGAGGCCGGGGAGAAGATTTTTAAAATTGCCAACGAATCAAAGGAGGACGACTTGATAATTGCAATTGTGTCTGGTGGTGGATCTGCATTGCTTTGTTATTCGAAAACTGAATGTAACGATGGCATCAAGCTTTATGATGAGTTCCTAAAAAGTGGCAAAACAACAATTGAGATGAATACAGTTCGCAAACATATTTCAGTACTCAAGGGTGGAGGGTTGGCAAAAATTGCTTATCCAGCAACTGTGATTGGGCTTATTTTTTCTGATTTACCTGGAGAGCATTTCGAAAATGTTGCATCGGGTCCAACATACAAAGATGAGTCAATAGTGTCTGACGCGCAAGCAATCATCGACACAAACAACCTAGGAGAATTCAATTTAATTGAAACTCCAAAAGATGATAAATATTTCGAAAAAACTCATAATTTTGTACTTGTCTCGAACGAAACTGCAGTTTATGCTATGGAGAAAAGGGCACGCGAGCTTGGATTTATGACAAAAGTTTTTTCCACAGAATTATATGACGAAACAGAGGAAGCTCTACACAAAATCTTTAACGAAGAATCCAACAATACAGTTGTTCTGTCTGCTGGAGAGCCCAAGCTTATTGTAAAGAAGAAAGGGGGAAGTGGAGGGAGGAATCTGTACATGAGCTTAGAGGAAATTAAACTCAAGATGATAGACAATGATTCAGTCTTTATCTCACTTGCGTCTGACGGTATGGACAATTCAGATGCAGCAGGTGCAATCGTAGACAAGCAAACATTGGATAAGATAGAAAAACTAAATATTGATGTAGATGACTATTTAGAGCGATACGATGCGTATCCTGTATTCAAAGAATCAGGCGACATGATTATTACAGGCCCTACAGGTGCCAATGTTTCTGACTTAATGATTTTATTAACAAGGAAATAATTTATGGAAAATAAAATTACCAAAATTATGGCAAGTGAGGTAAATGATTCAAGAGGTAATCCAACTCTAAAGGTAACTGTATATATAGGAGATATATCAGCAAGCTTCTCTGTGCCATCTGGTGCTAGTACCGGTATTCACGAAGCTCACGAATTGCGCGATGCTGACGGCAAAGGTGTAAAAAATGCTATCGAAAATATAAATACCATTATTGCCAATGCGTTGATAAATCAAAATATATTTAATCAAGCTGAAATCGATAGAATAATGATCGATCTCGATGGTACTACCAACAAGGATATTTTAGGTGGAAATTCTACAATAGGGGTAAGTATCGCTTGCGCGAAATTGGCTGCAAAAATATCAAATAAAGAAGTTTATGAATACTTGAGTACACTAAAAGAAATTAAATCTTCAAGAAATGTTCCATATTTATATATGAATCTAATAAACGGAGGTAAGCATGCCAAAAATAATTTGGCTTTTCAAGAATATCATATTGTACCAGAGGCTGATAGTGTAGAAGAGGCGATAAGTATGGGTATTAAAATAGTGCACTCATTGGAGAAAATTATCCGAAAAAATTGTGGAGATGATTCTGTGATACTAGGGGACGAAGGTGGATATGCACCGATTGTAAATAATATAAGGGAGCCACTATTGTATCTAAATGAGGCAATACAAGAAAACAATTTCCCTTCAAAAGTTCATATTGCACTCGATGTAGCATCTTCATCTTTTTATAAAGATGGTAAATACTATATAGACGGCAAAGATATTTCCAAAGAAGAACTATTAGAATTATATGGCACTCTTATAAATGAGTTTAATATTTTCTCAATAGAGGATCCATTCAATGAAGAAGATTTTGCAAGCTTCAGGAAGTTAAAGGATACATACTCTGATCTCTTTGTTATGGGTGATGATTTGACCGTAACAAATAAACATATTTTACAAAAAGCTATAGATAGTAAATGTATTAATGCAATGATTATCAAGCCAAATCAGATTGGTACACTTTCCGAGACGTTAGATACCATGAAGCTTGCCCGTGACAATGATATAGAGCTAATCGTAAGTCATCGAAGTGGAGAAACAGACGATGACTTTATTGCAGATCTTGTATATGCATTTGGATGTTTTGGTCTCAAGTCTGGTGCTCCAGAAAAAAGTGAAAGAAAGGTGAAATACGATCGACTAAAATTAATATCTAATATGAAATAATATATGGCAAGCTTAGCACAAATTGTTGTAACTATTGGGCCCGCTACAAAAGAGGTAGATATGATAAAAAAGCTCGTAGCACATCAAATGGATGTTGCACGTCTGAATTTCTCTTGGGGTACACATGCTGAGCATGCTGAGTATATCAAGCTTATACGCACATGCGCACAGGAGGTAGGCAAAAGAATTCCAATTATTCAGGATTTGTCTGGACCTAGATTGCAAGGTGCAGATGGTCATGAATTTAAAAAAGGTACAGAAAGTATAATTTCCGAGAAAGATTTGCTGGATTTAAAATTTGGTATAGAACAAAATGTAGATTATGTGGCTATGTCTTTTGTGGGCAAGGCAAGTGATGTCTTGGGTTTACGAAATACAATGCAAAAATTTGGGAAGATAATCCCAGTAATTTCAAAAATAGAGCGCAAAGTTGCACTAGAGCATGTTGATGAAATTATAGAAGTAAGCGACGCTATAATGATTGCACGCGGTGATCTAGGCAACGAAGTCCCAATCGAAGAAATTCCATTTATCGAGAAGGACATAATTACAAAATGCAAAATCGCAAAGAAGCCAGTGATAGTAGCAACCCAAATGATGCTTTCGATGGTAGAGCATTCTACTCCAACTCGTGCAGAGATTACAGACGTTGCCTATGCCATAATTAGTGGGGCAGATGCAGTTATGCTATCGGAAGAGAGCGCACAAGGTAAATATCCACTAGAAACTGTCGAGATAATGGAGCGCGCGATACTCGAAGCAGAGAAGCATAAAAAAGCTTTTGAAATTGTTAATAGTTTGTAATTTGTGAGCCACAATAATTTGTTCGCCGTCGCTCACAAATTTTCCAGCCCCGAACTCAGCTGTTTTTCTTGGTAGAAAAACATGCTTCCGTTTTCACCACGTAGCAAAAAATCCCAAGCAGTTGGGATTTTTTGTCGTGGTGACCTCACGGAGAATCGAACTCCGATTGACGGATTGAGAACCCGCTGTCCTAACCGTTAGACGATGAGGCCTTATTAAACTTATTATAAAGTAACATATATTCAAAAATATACAAAATTTCACCACCTTGACTCCTGGGTTTATATTGATATACTAAAGAAAAAAATATCCTATGAAAACTGTCTCACTTTCCAAACCTATTGTTGTTGTTACTAATTTTATACAAAATCATCAAAAGCAAGCTACCTGGTTTGTTGTAAAAGCCAAAGTAGGTAATGATGATAAACTTACTTCAATGTTTATCTGCGCTAGCGCAGAATCTGACATTACTCCCGGTGAATATGAAAAGAAGACCGAGGATGGAAAATTGGTTTATTATAAAAATAAATCGAAAGAAAACCCAGTCTTAATTTCTGCATTAATTTTTTTAACTCCAAAACTATCCTCTGACGATGATGAGGATGATGTAGACGAAGAGGAGATTTTTGACGACAATTTACAAAGCTACGATGATGTAGAAGGTGGCGAAAGCTCTGAGCAAGCAACAGAGTTATCTGGCAAATAAGACCTACACTTTGTCTAAAAAAAAAGTCCCGGACCGTAGCAATACGCCGGGACTTTTCATTTGACTAAAGCTCCCATTATTGGTAACCTTTAGGTATTAATATAAAATTATAAATATTTTTTATGAAAAAAATTGCTATTATTTCGGGTTCAACTCATGTGAGTCTTGCAGAGCAAATTGCAAAGAAGTTAGGAATAGAATTAACATCCCGCAATATTACAGTATTTGCAAATGGCGAGATTGATGCCGAAATAACAGAGACAGTTTCCGGCTCCGAAGTATTTATAATCCAGACATCTATTACTGGCAATGTAAACGACAATTTTGTCGAATCACTCCTCCTTATCGACGCAGCCAAGCGTGCTCGTGCTATCAAGGTCTATTTAGTGCAGACAATATTCCCATATCAGCGCCAAGACAGAAGAGAGGCCAATAAGAAAGGCCGTCCAAAAAGAAAGTCCGTTTCTGCAAAGGTTATCGCCAACTGCTATCAAAAGGCTGTGGGAGTAGATGGAGTTGTTGTAGTCAAGTTGCACTCAGACCAGATAGAAGGATTTTTCGACAATCATTGCATTGTGGAGAATATTGACCCAGCCAAATTATTTATAAATTATTTGAAAGAAAATAATATCATACGAGCAGATTACAACGGTGGCAAAGCTCCGATCATGGTAGCACCCGATGTTGGCTCTGCCAAGAGTACTGACGACTTCTCTTATTTATTGAACCTAGAGTATGTCCTACTCAACAAGCGCCGAGTAAAGGCAGGGGAATCAGAGGTCTTGCATATTGTGGGCGATTATCGAGACCGCGATTGTATTATATATGATGACATGATCGACACAGGTGGCACAGTAATAAACGCATTAGAAAAATTGAAGGATGTAAAAAATGATGGCGCTAAAGATGTGTACCTCATGGCCCCACATGGAATATTCTCCAAAGATGCAATAGACAAACTAGGTAAATCTGATTTCAAAAAAATTGTAATCACAGACTCTATCAACAACCCTGCAATTAGTGCATACCCAGATAAGTTCGATGTCATACCACTGGCACCACTTCTATCTAGCGTGATCAAAAATATTCACGACCTTGAATCTCTACAGTCTTTGGTGCATCACCACGAAGGATAGAATTCGCTATACTAGTATTGACAAATATAATAAAAAGAGTATAATAGTATATTATGATGAAAAATATAACATTTTACACAGCTTTTATTTTAGTATTAAGTTTTGGATTTATGGCTATGCCAAAAACTTCTGAGGCAAGATGGCAACTCGATAATTTTTATATTGGTGTTGGTGCAGGCAATGGAGGCTACTACGGTGGTATGAATAATGGTATGTATGGTAATAATGGTATGTACGGAAATAATGGTATGTATGGCAACACAGGTATGTACGGCAGTGGTTACGGGTACGGATACAATGGTTACAATACAGCCTATTACAATAATTATAGCTACCCTCAGCCAAGTGCCTTTAATCATGGATACTACTCACCTTATGACAACTACGGTCAACCGAACAATAACTGGGGTGGCATGTACAACCGACAACTTTGCAATCGAGGTATATATTGCTAAATAATTTCAAACAAAAAAACCACCGCTTGGTGGTTTTTTTGTTTGTCTAATCTTCGTCAACTTTCTCCAGTAGTAGTGGTTCGAGCTCCATGCTCTCTCCAGTTATTTTCATTATATCTTTGTCTACTTTTTTGAATTCTTTTTGGCTGGCTTGGTAGTGGTTGATCACAGTGCCTATCGAATTGCCAAGCTTGTTGTGGTACTCTTCGTAGGATTTGAGGTGCTTGGTAAGCTCTCCGACACGCTTCACTATATCCTTGGCGCTTTCTTCTATCTGCATGGCTTTGAGTCCTTGTAGTACTGTTTGCAAGTAGGCTAGGAATGATGTAGGGGATACGATGATCACTTTGTATTTACTTGCAGCTCGTTGGATCAAATTCTCGTTGTCATCATTTAGTCCACCGATTTTGTTTACCAACAAATCATAGTAGATAGCCTCGTGTGGTATGAACATAAATGCGAAGTCCATCGTGTTCTGATCGGGTTGGATATACTTACTTGTTTCTGTGATACGCATCTTCAAATCATTTACGAAAGTTTTCTCTAATCGTTCTTTCTCTGTCTTGTCATTTGTCTCTACCATACGATTATAATTCTCGAGTGAGAATTTGGAATCGATAGGAATGATCTTGTCTTTTACAAATACGACTGCGTCAACAATTGTCCCATCGGCGAATCCATATTGCATCTCGTAGCTACCTGGTGGCATGACATTTTTCAACAATGTCTCTAGGTAGTATTCACCGAGGACTCCACGCTGTTTGGGATTCTTCAATATGTCTTGCAAGCTTTTCAATTGGTCGGCAAAAGATACAACCTGTTTGTTGGTCTCGTCGAGGCGTGTAATCTTTTCTGTAATGTCACCAATAATTCTGGAAGTCTCAGTTGATTGATACCGCATAGATTCATTGACTTGCTTGTTTGATTCATGAAGCTTGTTGTCGACTGTCCGAGCAAGCTCATTCATCTGAGCCAAAATCAATTTAAGTCCTGTATCATCGGATTGTTCCACCTTTCGTGTACGAGTAAAAAGGTAGCCAACCATAAGCCCAACAAGTACAGCAATAATTATAAATAAAACATTTGTCATATGTATATTATTTTAACACAAACCTTAAAATCAGCAGTATTTCCAAACCTTTACAAAGTAGTCTAAATATGTTAATTTAGAGAAAACTTTAAAAATTAAATTATGACTCCAGAAAATTTATTCCCTACAAAAACAACTGTTATCGTTGAAAACACAGAGAAATTTGGATTACCAAAATTCATGCAATCTATTGTAGAAAGCCTTTCTATCTCTACTATTCCAAAAGAATGGTTAAGAGAGAATAATTATTCCTATCTACATGAATCTAGAGTTCAAGAAAAAATCAAAAAAATTGGACTCAATTTTTTTTCAAGGATAGAAACTGATTACGAAACTCTTTTACAAAGGCAAGATTTTGTAAAATGGTTTTTTGCAAACAAGGAATTTATTGATTTCCTGTTAACTACTCCTGTACCTTTAAAGCACCGTAATCATAGTTACCCTGAAATTGATGATGTATTAGGACTTAGGAATTATGTATCAAAACTTTTAGTATATTTGAAAGGTCATCCTTACTCATTACCTTTTGTTAAAAAAACGAAGAAGGATTTAACACACTTTACTCAAATTGATAATTTAATTACTTATTGTGATTCTATAAAAATTAGTGGTATATTGTGTCTCAAAAAAAATGAAGGACGATATAATTTTGATACAAAAAATTTAGTATTAAAATTAGTTGGTAAAAGGAGCAAATATCTATTAAATATTATCGATTATGCAAGCGGACATGTAAATTCTAGAGGATGTGAGTTCACCCACAACGGTGGAGAAGGGAAAATTCCGTATGTAATTTTACAAGCAATGATTGAAAAAGTTTTCTCATTGTATGCTGAATATTCTAATAATTTGCAAAAATTATCAGCAAATGCAACAGGTAAGGTAACTTTTAACTTTGAAATTTCAAAAATTGATTTTAAAAGTGCACAATGCACAATGGTAATTAATGGTTTTAATAAAGAATATGTTCTATATCCTATTATTGTACCCGGAAGTAATTTTCAAGATCAAACAATAGATTTTTCCGTTTTAGAACATTCAAATATTAAGAATTGCAGGATTGCAACCGATTTTTACCCAATGAATTATTTAGTAGAAATTCCTGGGAAAGAATTTGCTCGAGGATCAAAAGGTTTTATGAACAAAATTGCTGATACTTTAGATACATTCCTTAAATCACATTTCCTAGAGGAATTACATTTGCTGGCCACTGTTGCTAACTATTTGAGTTTAACTAGTAATTCGTTTATTTTTCCTAAAATTATTCCAAAAGAAGAAATGAGGATAAAATCGAATATAAGTAGAAATCCTCTTTTTATTGAAATGAGTAAGTCTGTGTCAAATGACGTTATGCTAAATGGAAAAGTTTCAAGTATTGTTATTTATGGCGCAAATACCGGTGGTAAAACATCATATGCAAATATGATAGTTATGAATCAAGTCTTTGCACAAACAGGGCTACCAATTTTTGCAAGAAGTTCCGAAATTTCCATCAAGGACAATATCCTACTTCACTACAAGGAAGGCAATGAAATTGCTCCAAACCAATCGATATATCAAGCAGAACTTTCCAGATTAAAAGAATTGCTTGAAAAGGTTACAAAATATAGCCTCGTAGTTTTCGATGAGGCATTTACCGGCACTGAAATGAGAGCAGGTTCAAAAAAGCTGAAGGATGTAATTACTGTATTAAGTGAACTTGGTTGTCATTTTATTGTGACTACACATTTTCACAATTTGATTTCTTTCGTAGATACATTACCAAATGTTGAAAATTCACACTTCAAGCTTCCAGATTTAAATGGAGGTAAGATATTGAATTACAAACTACAGCCAGGTGGTACAAGAAAATCATTTGGTTCTATGGTTGCTTCTCGACAAGGACTTGATATCAAGTCAATGAGAAAATTGATAAAAGATAAATAGTTCCTAACTTAATAAATAAAAATCGCTCAAAGTCCTGAAAAAACTTGAGCGATTTTTTATTGTATTTACAAATACACCCAAATGTTGTAATCTAAAGAAAATATTTAAAAAATAGTTATGGAAGAAAAAACTAAAAAATCTAAATTTCAAAACAGATTGAATACCTTAATCAGAAAATTAATTAGTAAACAAAATTTTTCGGAACAAAATTTGGAAAATTTGAATCTAAATTTTTCTTTTCTAGAAAAAGAGGTAACCAAATCACTTTCTGAATATAAAGATTGCTATCATGATGAAAGTTTTGATTTCTCATCAAGAATTAAATTTGAGCTAAAAGTATCTGAGGTTATTAATATTGATACAAGATTAAACAATTTTAAAACTGTTCATAAAAACAAATTCTCCACATTTAATAATGAAATTACAGATAGTAATTATGGTGGAATATTTGATGTTTTGAGCCCAGGTATTTACAAGGCTATGTTTCTAAAAGTACAAAAGCCCATAACCTACAATTATTGTGTCAATTTTTTAAAAGCACAAAATTGTATTTTGGCTGGAGTTCAAGCCTTAACATTAGTATGGAGTACCTACAAATTTGTATTTATTCAAAATGGTAGGTATTTTTCTCTATCTGAAAAAGATTCCTTATGGAAGGACAGTAACAACATACCGAGAATACCCTATGTTGAGAAAAATCAACAGACCGGGTGGGTTTGGGATACTGAAGACGCCGACGAAGTTTTTGCCGAAGGGGACTGGATACTATGTATATCTCCAAATTAAATTTTTTTCTTTATTAACAAAAAATCGCTCAAAGTCCTGAAAAAACTTGAGCGATTTTTTATTTTATTGCAATTTTCCTAGGTGATGTCTTAATGTGTAGATCCAGTCTTCGTCGTAGGGGCTCTGCGTTTCCTTTTGGTTTAGGAACCATTCTAAGTATCCACGATCGCTTTTGGCTACTTCTTCTACAGTTTTCCCGTTGTGCTTGCCGAAAGAGAATGAATGCATTAGTGATGGCCTTGAAGATATATCCATCATTTCTTTGAGTGCACCTTCGTCATCACAATTTTTCTCCTTTTTAATTGCAGTCATCAATCTTTCAAAAAGTTTCTCCAATACCATTACATCGCCAAGTGCGTCGTGGGCTTGGGCTTCTATTTCGATCTCCAAGTAGTATCGGAGATACTGGAGTTTGTGTTGGGGAATTTTGTGCTCTTTGTCCAAATATCTTGCCACGCGGAGTGTGCAGATTGTGTTGGCAGGAATAATATCTTCTTTTTTGATCATTCCGATATCAAATTTCGCATTATGGGCTACCATAATGTTTTCTTTGTCTTCGAGCATACTTTTAATTTTTTTATAATCAGAGCTCTCTTTGAAGCTCGGTTTGTCGGCTACCATCTTGTTGGAGATATGAGTGACAGAGCTTGCTTCAATAGAAATTTTGATCTCCGGCTTAAACAATTCACAATAAACTTCCTCTCCAGTCTTGTAAGCCAATTGGCAAAGAAAATCTGTATCATCAATACCTGTTGTCTCAGTATCAAGAAATATAATTTTTTTCATATGTAGTATTTTATCATATATTTGGTATAATCTAAATATGACATTACACGAACAAATAAAAGGGGAGATCAAGACTGCCATGATGGCTCGGGATACAGTCAAGCTCAATGTTATGCGAGGGCTTGTGACAGCATTTATGAATGAGCTCGTAGCTGGGGGCAAGACACCACAAGATTTATTGAGCGATGAAGAATGCCTCAAGGTTATCACTCGCACAGCCAAACAACGCAAAGATGCCATCGATCAATTCACCAAAGGTGGAAGACAGGATCTAGCAGATGAAGATAGTGCGCAATTGGCAATACTTGAAGTTTATTTACCTCAAATGATGAGCAAAGAGGAAGTTACAGATTTTGCAAAAGGTAAATTAGCTGAACAATCTTTTGATTTGTCAAAAAAAGGCATGTTTATGGCAACTCTTATGAAGGATTTAAAAGGCAAGGCAGATGGTGGAACAGTTAAAGAAGTCGTCGACGAATTATTAAAATAATTTTATTTTTAGTATGAGAATAATCGCACATTGGTTAATATTATCGGTTGCTGTATGGCTTACAACAAGGATCAAAATTCTCGGAGGTGGGGTAGCAGTAGATCCTGTGTGGGTAGCACTTATTGTGGGTGCGTGTCTGACATTGTTCAACATGTTTCTTAAGCCGGTAATTCATATACTTACACTACCGATCAACATCCTAACTCTCGGATTATTTTCTGTAGTTATAAACGGATTTATTTTTTGGTATTTAGGTACTGTGATCAAAGGATTCAGTGTTACTACATTTTCTGCAGCTCTTGTTGCTTCAATATTGGTATCACTTATCAATTGGCTCGTATACAAAGTTTTGCGTTTTGATCTTTAATATATGCTTACACTCAGTACTCTAGGACATTTTGTAGAAAATCATGTATTTGCTGCGTATGTACTGATTATTTTGGGTGTCATAATAGAGGGTGAGATCGTTGTTATAATTGCAGGTATTTTTGCCCACCTAGGATTTATCAATATATTTGGAGCATTTACAGCTGTTATATTTGGTGGAATTTCTAAGTCTACTCTTGGATATTTATTAGGATATTTTCTAAACAAAAATCATTCTCATCGCCTGCTCATAAAGCGATCCGAAAGTCGTATTACCTACTTCCTACCACAATTTCAGAACAAGCCTTTTTGGTCAATTTTCATTTCCCGATTTTTTATTTTTGGACTTAATTGGTTCACATTGATTTTCTCGGGATATATGAGAGTCAAGATCAAGACATATATCCAAGCTGAGCTTGCGTCGCTTGTTTTATGGGCAAGTGGTATGCTAGCATTAGGATACTTTGTTAGTCACACTGCGCTTGCTATCAGCCGTGATGTACGCAAATTTTTAGGTATAATATTATTATTTTTTATAGCCTTTTTTATTTTCCAAAAACTTGTCTCATTTTGTATAGACTTGTATGAAGATAAATACCGAGGCAAAGATGATAATATATCAAAATAATATGAACATTTTTAAAAAAAAGAAATTATTGGTCACACACAACGGCACATTTC
>JAUPVQ010000005.1 GCA_030916965.1 Patescibacteria group bacterium | reverse complement strand
TTTTCCCGCACTTTCCATTTTGGAAAGCTCTGTGCGAAGCACAGAGGCGCTTCAGCGCGCGGGGAACGCTGTATCAGCGATTTTGAAAATAGGTTCTAACTTGGTACAATAGAGACACAAATTATGTTATAATCTACAAATGCATTTAATATTTCTCTATTCCTTAGAGTGGGTTTTGGTTTTCTTTTTATTCATCATACTTTTTGTGATGCTTGTTTGGATGTATAGCGCAATCACAACCAAAGTACCATTTATTTCTGTGCCATTTTCTATTTTGCCAGATATTGAAAAAGCTCTCGATATACAATCCGATAGCGTAGTTTATGACCTAGGGTGTGGAGACGCAAGGGTATTAAGATACCTGGCGAAAAAGAATCCGAAGGCAACATTTATCGGTATCGAAAATGGGGTCTTCCCTTACTATGTGGCGAAGACGATTTCTTGGTGGAACAAGAAAATGGGCCATGGTGATAATGTACAAATCTTAAGAGAAGATTTTTTTAAACATGATTTATCCAAGGCTACACATATATTTGTATATTTATATCCACAAATTATGGATGACATGCTCGGTAAGCTTGAGAAAGAGCTACCTCCTGGAGCGCGCCTGGTGTCTGCAACATTTAAATTCACCCAAAAGGCTGCTGTTGCAGAAATTGATCTCTTGAGAAAAAAAAGACAGCTCGCTCGTCACTTGATTGCCTATGAATTTTAAATATAGATGATATAATATAATCATGATAAATGAAGATCTAATAAAATACATAGATGCTCAAAAATTAAAGGGAGTATCGCGCGAAGACATCTCTTTAAAATTATCAAATGCTGGGTGGAAGACAGAAGATATTAATGAAGGGTTGGAGAAATTTTTCCCAACTTCTTCTCCAACACCAACTTTCACCCCTCCAGAGCCACTCAAACCAAACTTGATGCCAAAAGTTGTTGGCCCAGCTGGTGCACTCCCAATAAAGAAGATTGAAGCTTCACCTGTTCTAAATTCAAAACAACCTCAACCTCAATCCCAACCTCAACCTCAATCCCAACCTCAACCTCAATCCCAACCTCAACCTCAGGACCCACGCATGAACTCTTTTGATGCTTTTCGCCCAGAGCAAAAAGTGCAGCCTATGGTTACTGCAAATATTATGTCCCCAGGTCCGTTGCCACAAGGAGCAGTAACAGCTTCTTATAGGAAGGATTATCAGAACCTAGAAACAATAAGTGGGGAGCCAAAGAGCCACATAGTACGATCTATTTTCATTACAATTTTTATTCTACTTATTTTAGGTGGAGGAGGAGCAATATTTGCAAGCATAAAAGGTTATATAAATTTACCTTTTGAAATCCCATTCTTCAAGCCGACACCAGAAGTTGCAATGGCGAAAATGATGAGTAATTTATCTGATATGAAAACTCTTCACCAAGCTACGGACCTAGAGCTTTCTATAACTGTTGAAGAATTGGATACAATGAAGGATAATACTGAGCTTTATCCAAGTAATATCCTAGATACTGATTCCAGTCCTGACAAAAAAGTGGCTATGACAAACAAGGTTAAAATCAAGACTGACATGGATGTTGATCTTACAAACCCCGACTCAATAAATCTGAGCGCTATCGCTAATGCGAACATGTCTATATTGGGTGGTTTCAGCCTCAATTTGGATAGTGAATTCAGAATGATTAACAAAACATTTTATATGAAAATTCCAGACATAGGAATGATTAGTGAATTCGCTGGGGAGCCAAATTCTTGGCTTGCATTTAATGAAAGTGATATAAAGGAATTATCAAAGGAAGAATCTCCTGTGCCTTATAATGAGGCAAAAATTAAACAAATTAAAGCTCTTGTAGAGGAGACTAAGTTTATAGAAAGTATTACTGAAGTTGGAGTAGAGACAATCGACAACGAATCAACCCGTCACTATCAGATTCTTGTTAGCAAAGAGGTATTAAAGAATTTTATTTCAAAAATGATTGATATATCAGACGAACCTGAGCTCAACTCACAAAAGACTGAAATTCTTTCCCAAATGGATTCTATTGATGAAATCAAAGCTGATGTATGGGTAGTGAAGGGGACATATACCCCAAAGAAATTCACCTTTGTTCTTTCTACAAAAGATATAATTATCAAGGATTCAATGAAAGTAAAAGGTAAGGTCACTATCAATTCTGTAATTTCAAAAATCAATGAGAATGTCACAATAGATGTTCCAGAGGTATCCCGCTCGATGATGGAAGAAGTAAATAAGGCAAAAATAAGAGGCAAGGACGCTGCAATCAAAGCCAATCTTGCAAATATGCGTGCGCATGCAGAATTGTTTTATGACCAAAATAAAAATTCATACGGTAAGGCAAACTCAAACGGAAGTTGCACCAGTCCTACAAAAGGTTCACTATTTGATAATTCAGAGCCAATGGCACTGGTACTTAATGCAACGGACAATATAGCAAGTTGCTACTCTACATCAAAAGGATATGCAATATCTGTTCCACTTGCTAGCGACCCAACAACAATGTGGTGCTTAGATAATGTTGGCGGCATGAAAGAAACAAAAGTTCCATTAACAAGTACTATTTGTAAATAATATGATATTAATCTTTTCTAAAACAATCTTAATATTACTTGGGCTTATGGGTTTTATTTTAGCTTCCTACATACATAACAAGAAAATGGCTAAAAAGAAGTTGGTTTGTCCACTCCGATCAGATTGCGACACTGTGATCAACAGTGATTACTCAAAAATATACGGGATCCCAGTTGAGATTTTAGGAATGTTCTACTATGCCTTTATTGCTTTTTCGTATGGTTTGTACAACCTAAGCTCTTTACCAGTAATTGTCCCAATAATTTTATTTTATATTAGTTTATTTGCTACATTGTTTTCTCTTTATCTAATATATTTACAAGCATTCAAAATAAAACAATGGTGTATGTGGTGTATGTGTTCCGCATCTATTTCACTACTAATTTGTACTCTATCTTTTATTTACAATTTTGCTTTTTAATATATTCTCTCGATCTAACCAAACTTTGATTTATAAGTGTTTTTCTGGTATAAATGATAAATCTCTCCTTGCTATATAAGGAGTTGTATATGGGGGTTATGGTGTAACGGTTAACACTGAGGTTTGTGGAACCTTCGATCTGGGTTCGATTCCCAGTAGCCCCCCAATTAAAAAAGCCCGAAAGGGTCTTTTTTAATTGGGGGGCTAAGCACGTGAACTGCTTCACGTGCGCCTGGGAATCGAAAGACTTTTCCATACGAGCAAAGCGAGGCGGAAAAGTACCCGGGCTTGTAAAGGCCGATTCCCAGCAGCTATATTGTCCCAGCAGCCCCATTTGCTTTTGAGTATGCTATAATTTTATTATGTTTAAAAATATTTTTTCCCTATTTAATGGGAATCAAAAAGAAGATCAACCTCACAAAAAGATGTTGAATAGTATAAAGGCTAAGGCAAATGCAAAAAGGACAACCACAGAAAGAGTTGCAGATTTCATGACAGCCCGGTTTGGCAGCATGGCATTTTTGACCTTCAATGTATTGGTATTCTTTTTTTGGATATTTATACACACAGGCCAAATTAGTTTCATTGCACCATTTGACCCTTTCCCATTTAGTTTACTCACAACAATAGTATCATTGGAGGCAATTATCCTCGCAGTCTTTGTTCTGATTTCACAGAACCGTAGTTCAAAGGTGGATGATCTGAGAGACGAGGTACAATTGCAAGTTAATCTGATTATTGCGAAAGAGGTTACAAAAATGCTGAAAATGACTGAGATGCTTTTGGAAAAAAATGGGATCGACTTATCCAAAGACCCAGAATTGAAGAAATTGCTCAAACCGATCAGCGAAGAAGAAATAGAAAAAAAATTGGAAGAAGAAATTTTATAAGTCTACCAGAATTCAAAAAACCACCAAATTGGTGGTTTTTTGATAAATTAACAATAATTATTTATGAGCTTTCTCTCCATAAAGACGCACGCGCTTAGCTTGTAGACGCTTTGTTGTCTTAGGCGATCGAGATTGCTTATTTTTAATACCTTGACTTGCTCTTTTTGCCATATAAGAGAGTATAGCGCAAATATCCGAAATATCATAATCGTACTGTGCTATAATTGTTTTATTGATTTATGAAGCATAAAATAAATAATTTAAAAAATTGGATCAAAAGAAACAACAAAATCCTAATGCCATTATCACTTGTGCTCGGATTTGTTATAGATTATATAACTCTCAATAGGGTAGATAGAGCTTTTGAAAATATTGTGTTTACATCATATCTATTTTTTGCAATCGTTGGAATTTTTATTTTTAACTATCTGCGTGGAAAAGAAATCAAAAACAAATTTTTAGAAAAAGTCTATATTTTCTCGCCATATGTTATCCAATTTATGTTCGGGGGATTATTTAGTGGTTTCGCCGTTTTCTATTACAGGAGTGGGTCTTTGGCATCGAGTTGGTTCTTTATATTTCTACTACTTGTTTTAATGCTGGGGAACGATATCTTTAAAAAACATTATGAAAATTTTGTACTGCAGATTACAATATTTTTCACCGGACTATTTTTTTACTACATATTTGCAGTTCCAGTAATATTAAATGCAATTAATGTAAAAACTTTTTTGATTAGTGGTTTCGCAAGCATGCTTTCAATTTCGGTCATTTTATACATGTTTTCATATTTTTTAATTGAAGTTAAAAATAGTTCAAGGAATCTGATTGTAAGCATTGTTCTCGTATATATATTTGTAAATGGTTTGTACTTTGCAAATCTTATTCCACCGATACCTCTATCCCTGAAAAGGGGAGAAGCTTACAACGCTATATATAAATTACCAGACGGTTATCATGTTGTCGGGGAAAAGGAAAAAGGATTCTTGAATTTTAATAAAGTTGTGAATATAAGGGAGGGTGACCCCGTATATGCATATAGTGCAGTATTTTCTCCAACAGATATAAATACAAATATTATGCACGATTGGCAATACTATAATCCAGAAATAAAAAAATGGGAAAGTATAACAGAAATTTCCTTTCCGATTTCTGGAGGGAATTTGAATGGTTATCGTGGATACTCTTACAAAACAAGTTTAAAGGAGGGTAAATGGCGCGTGAGAGTAGAAACAATGAGGGGGCAAGTGATTGGGACCATTGGTTTTGAGGTAAGATATACTCAGCCTATACCAATGCTCATTGAAAAAGTGTTATGATAAATCCATGACCCAAAACGAAGCACTAACTATTCTGAAAACTGGAGCCAATGTATTCCTAACAGGTGAGCCTGGCGCTGGTAAAACGCATACAATTAACGCTTATGTGAAATATTTGCGTGCTCAAGGTATAGAGCCGGCAATTACTGCAAGTACTGGCATAGCCGCTACTCATATAGGTGGGATGACAATACATTCATGGAGCGGAATTGGAATACGGGATAAACTTGATCAATATGAGCTTGATAAAATCGCAAGCAATGAGTATGTAGCAAAAAGAATTGGCAAAACTCGAGTTTTGATAATTGATGAAATCTCAATGCTGTCTCCAGCTACTCTGACTATAATAGAAGCTGTTTGTAGGGAAGTGAAGCAAACAAATGAGCCTTTTGGTGGAATGCAGATTGTACTTGTGGGAGATTTCTTTCAGCTCCCTCCAATAGTAAAAAATTCTTTTACAAATACAGATGATATAAATCAAGATTCATTCTTTGAAGAAGAGGAAGTGGGAATTTTTGCCTACCAGTCGCAGGCTTGGAAAAAATTGTCTCCAATAATTTGCTACCTTACAGAACAGCATCGCCAGGATGATGATATGTACCTGTCTATCCTATCCGCCATTCGTGCAAATAGTGTAAACATTGATCACATAAATAAAATAAATGAGCGTCAGGTCAAACTCGGAGATACTCATGATAATATTACAAGATTATTTTCACACAATATAGATGTAGATAGGATAAATAATAATGAATTAATTAAAATAAATAGTGATCAATCTACTCATGTCATGCAATCGAGTGGAAAGGAGAAGCTTGTAAGTGTATTGATAAAAGGGTGTCTTTCTCCAGAAAAATTACTTCTAAAGAGAGGTGCCGTGGTTATGTTTACCAAAAACAATATTAAGGATGGGTATGTGAATGGTACCCTTGGTGAGGTAGTAGACTTTGATAGTAATACGAGGTACCCAATTGTACGCACGAACAATGGCAAGACAATCAGGGTTGAGCCAACAGATTGGGTAGTAGAAGACAATGGCAAGATAAAGGCTCAGATTACTCAGATACCCCTTCGGCTAGCATGGGCGATTACTGTACACAAGAGCCAGGGTATGAGTTTGGATGCGGCGGTCATGGATTTATCACAAGTATTTGAATACGGACAAGGGTATGTGGCACTTTCCCGGGTGCGCAGATTATCTGGACTACATCTTTTGGGTATCAATGAGCAAGCATTAAAGGTACACCCACAAATAATTGAGCAGGATTCCATTTTCCATCGTGATTCAAGCAATGCTGAACTTGCATTTAATCAAATGGCAAAAGGGGATGTTTTAAAAATGCAAAAGCATTTTATTCTTGCATGTGGTGGCGTATGGAAAGAAACAAAAAATCTCAAGGTAAGTCCTCAAGAGTCTGACAGTAAAGATAAGTCATCTTTCGAGAAACTGAGGGAAAAGCACCCAAAAGCGTACATGCGCTGGGGAGAGGAAGAGCAAAGAGAGCTAATAGACTTGTTTAATAAGGGTAAAACGCAGTCAGAAATAGGTAAAATATTGGGCCGAAAGACAGGGGGGATAAGAGCCCGCCTTGTAAAACTAGGGTTGATTGAGGAGTAGTTATACCACTGTATAATATATTATTATTTGGTATACTGTATGGGTATTAAATATCTAAGGGATATATGGCTTTACCTAAAAAGAAAAAGAAAATAATTATTAAAAAGATTGTTAAAGTAACTAAAAAAACTGTTAAAAAAACAACCTCAAAAAAGGTTGTTAAAAAACCTTTGCCAAAAAAAATAATCAAGAAGATAATTCCTAAAACTAAAACTAAAACTAAAACTAAAACTAAAACTAAAGTAAAAATAAAAATAAAAGCTAAAGTAAACTTAAAAAAGTCTGTTACAAAAAAAGCCAAGTATGTACCTAGCCTTAACCGCTCAGACAAAAATCCTATTTTAAAACCAAATATAAACAATTCATGGGAGTCACAAGCCGTTATTAACCCAGGAGTTGTAATTTCTAATAACAAAGTGCATCTTTTTTATCGAGCACTAGGGGACGATGGTGTATCACGAATTGGATATGCAATAAGTGATGATGGTATTAATTTTAATGATAGACTTTTATATCCAGCATATATACCACCAAATTTCGAAGCAATAAATTCACACTCACCACATACTTCTCCAGCTAGGCTTGAATTTAACCCACAATTTTATACTTCTGGTGGTGGGTGGGGCGGATGTGAGGATCCTAGAGCCGTCATCATAGAAGGTAGAGTTTATCTCACTCTCAACATGTTCAATGGTTGGCATTCGATGCGAGTTGCAACTGTTTCTATAAAAGAAGATGATCTTTTGAATATGAAGTGGAGATGGAGCGACCTAGTGTATCTGTCGAAGCCAGGGGATAGACAGAAAAACTGGGTTCTTTTCCCAGAAAAAATTAACGGTAAGTTTGCACTTTTTCACAATCTTGATAAGGGTGATGCAAAGAAAGTACATATAGCATACTTGGATCATTTAAATATGTCACAAACTCCAAGCGGGAGCGATGCTCCTGATCCACAATGTCTACCAGACCATGAAGTTGCATGGCACAACAGGACACGTAGCGCTGCAGCGCCACCTATCAAGACAAAATATGGTTGGTTACTTTTGTATCACGCCATGGAGAAAAATGATCACAGTCGTTACAAAGTTGGTGCTATGATTCTAGATTTGAAGGACCCAACACAAGTATTGTATAGATCAGTTGGACCGATACTGGAACCTGATGAGTGGTATGAAAATGATTACAAACCAGGAATAGTATATGCAAGCGGAGCTGTAGTGAAAGATGGAACATTATTTGTTTATTACGGAGGGGGAGATAAATACATCGCATGTGCGACAGCACCACTCGAATCATTCCTTCAAGAATTAATGAATCAAAAAATTCCAAAATTTTCTTTAAATAAAACAAAATTATAATATATGTACGTAGCAAAAAGATCACATCATAATCCAGTTCTTATACCAGAGCGACAGCACCCATGGGAAGCTATCGCAACTTTTAATTGGTCACCAATCAAAAAGGGTAAAAATATACACGTGCTTTATAGGGCAATATCATACCCAGACCCACTTACACGACCTGAAAGCCTATCTACAATTGGTCACGCAACTACAGTAGACGGAATACACTACAAAGACAAGACACATTTTATCTATCCCGAAAATGATTGGGAGAAGTTTGGTTGCGAGGACCCAAGGGTGACATTTTTTGAAGGTAAATACTACACTTTTTATACAGCTCTTTCAGAGTATCCTTTTAATTCAAATGGGATAAAAGTGGCGGTGGCAGTAAGCGATGACTTAAAAACTATCAAGGAAAAGCATCTCGTAACACCATTCAACGCTAAAGCTATGGCACTCTTTCCCGAGCGTATAAATGGGAAAATAACTGTAATATTTAGTTATCATACAGATATGCCACCTGCGCACATCGCGATAGCTCAGTGTAATAAAATCGAGGAACTATGGGAAGCTTCTTTCTGGAAAAATTGGGAGAAAAATATTGAGAATAATATTATTCCCAATATTGAAAGATCCATAAGGGATCACGTAGAGGTGGGTGCGGTCCCTATAAAGACTAAACTTGGATGGCTTTTTATATATTCACATATTCAAAATTATTTTGAACCAAAAGATCATGATCCTCGTATCTTTGGTATAGAGGCATTACTGTTTGATCTTAAAAATCCGCAAAAAATTGTAGGTAGGACTGAAGGACCTATATTGGTACCAGAAGAGCCGTACGAACTTTCTGGCTTTGCGCCGAATATTGTTTTCCCGAGTGGAGCACTTGTAGAGAAGGACTTACTTCATATTTATTATGGTGCAGCTGATACAACTTGTTGTAGAGCAAATATTGTTTTAAGTGATTTATTAAAAACAATCTCATATAGTGATAATAAAGTAAATAAATTTACACGCTATAAAAATAACCCTATCATATCTCCAAATAAGGATAATGCGTGGGAGGCAACAGCCACATTCAACCCTGCTGCAATAATGCTCGGTAATAAAATCCACATACTTTACCGCACGCTGGCAAATGACAATACTTCTTATATCGGATATGCAGTAAGCAAAGACGGATTTAATCTTGATGAAAGATTGCAATTACCAATATATTCACCTCGTGAGTCTTTTGAAACCAAAAAGATCCCAAATGGAAATTCTGGTTGTGAAGATCCTAGATTAATCAAAATTGGATCTCTTATTTATATGTGTTACACAGCCTTTGATAGTATAGGCCCACCAAGAGTAGCAGTAACATCAATAACTGAAAAGGATTTTCTAAAAAGAAATTGGGTATGGTCCAAGCCTGTAATCCTGACACCAAATGGTATCGACGACAAGGATACTTGTTTCTTGCCAGATAAAATTGATGGTAAGTATATGATAATGCACAGAATTGGTACAGATATATGTGCAGATTATATTAAGACATTAGATTTCGAAAAGGATAAAGTTATGCGTTGTATAAAAATCCTAGGCCCAAGAATAAATGGATGGGATAGTTCCAAGGTGGGCATTACCGCTCCTCCAATCAAGACAAAGTACGGTTGGCTACTTTTGTACCACGGCGTATCTCGTAGCCATAGTACATATAGGGTAGGGGCAGTACTATTGTCACTCAAGGATCCCACTATTGTGCTCTCTCGTATCACCGACCCAATTTTTGAACCGGAGACAGATTATGAGAAAATCGGTATTGTAAACAATGTAGTATTTCCATGCGGCATGGTTGTTAAAAAAGGTATACTATTTATCTATTATGGTGGAGCCGATAAAGTTACAGGAGTAGCTACTATCAAGCTTGATACAATACTACAAGTCCTTAAAAGAGGGATAAAGTTATAATATATGAAAAAGGTAATAAAAAAGATAAATAAAAAAACAGCAAAGAATAAAAAAGATATACTTACCGTAGCTGTTTCTGGAGGATTTGACCCTATTCATATTGGACATGTACGTATGATACACGAGGCAAAACAAATCGCAGGACCAGATGGAAAAGTGGTAGTCATACTCAACAACGACAATTGGCTCATCTTAAAAAAAGGTTTTGCTTTTATGCCGGAAGCTGAGCGCAAAGAGATTATTGAGCACATCGCTGGTGTAGACAAAGTAATAATCACAAGCCACACTAAAAATACAGATGATATTAGTGTGTGTAAAGATTTATGCAAAATCAAACCTCATATTTTCGCCAATGGTGGAGATAGGACGAAAAAGAATATTCCAGAGCTCGACGCAGGGAAAGATTGGGGGATGAAGATGGTATTTGGAGTGGGCCGTGGAGGCAAAGTCCAATCAAGTTCTGATCTCGTAAAGAAAGTTAAAGGAGAAAAAATTTAAATCGACACAACAGGAAGACCTTTTTTGTTTGTTATGTGCGACTTCCATAGGAAGTAAGCTATGATTGCGAATGTTGCTACCGGCGATACGTATTGAGGTACATGTACTCCAAATGCATCTGTAAGCATCACAATACCTAGTGCAAGTATTGAATACATTGCGCCATTTTTAAGATATTTATACTTCTTGATTCTTTCTATGTTTCCAATTGTAAGCTGGCGTAATACTAGAGCTCCGATTCCGTTACCAATCAAAATTAGTGGGATAGATAGTGTAAAGGCAAATGCACCGAGAACTCCATCGATAGAAAATGTTGCATCGATGATTTCTAAATACAAAATTTTAGATAGATCACTCATGCCAGATTTTCCACTTAGTAATTCTTTCTCACTTTTCTCAGCGTTCTCTTTGAAGCCGTGAGTGATAAAGAATGCAGTCGATCCGATCACTGCACCGAAGGCAAGCATAGGATTGATCTTCATCGAGTACCATACGATAGTAGCAAGGAGGATCGATACAGTAGCAAAGAACCATACACCATGCTTGTGGAAGAATCTCTCCCCACGGATACCTAAATTCTTTGGCTCTAGGAATAACCAATGGAAGAATAGGAAAACAAGGAATATTCCACCACCCATAAGTAGTATTGGTGCTGCTGTATCGATTGCCGCGTGTACAGATGGATCGTTGGAGAAAGTAGCAGTAAAGGCCTCGATGGGTCCGAGTCCTGGTATAGCACCCCAAACGATCAGCCATGGCAATAAGCCTCGTATAGCAAAGACAGCAATAAGTAGGCCCCAAACTAGGAACCAGCGACGAGCTTTGGCACTCATTGTGCCGAGAACTTCGGCATTGATAACAGCATTATCAATACTCGAGATAATCTCGAACATGCAGAGCCCTAAAACTGTAAGTACCATTGACCAAATATGCATGAGGCCATTATATATTATTTTTTACACTATCTCAAATTTACTTTTTTCTTAAATCTTCTCGGAACTCTCTTAGTAGAAATATACTAACATCATCACAAGTATCATCTTTTCCTTTACGGAAAGGCTTTTCCAATACATGTATTAAATGCATTATATAAATTAGCAAATAAGAAAGTATACCGAGGATGATTATTCCCTCATAAAAATCCATATTTGCGAACATTAATAGAAGTATTACAAGAAAAACAATAGATTCCACCAATACTGAAACAGAAGGAATAAAATTTGTTTTTTGTATGTGATAAACACGCAATAGAATTTTGCGCAATTGGGACTGCTCGGATTTAATTCGGGTCATATAATTAGGGGGAACACCACGGCTCTCCATATCATCAAACGACAAATCAAATTCCGAAATTACTTCTAGAGCACAATTCATATGAACATGGTCCTTTGTGTCACTCAACCCATCTTCGAATTCGTTTATAAATTTTATTATTGTTTGCCTTATTTTTTGAACATCAAAACCGGAGTCTTTTCTTTTAAGAGCTGAACCTTCAGATAAGATACTCTCCAGAGATGACCGAATTTCTGCAGGAATCTTCTCGACTTCTTTATAATCAGAGAATACTCCAGCCAATAAAAATCCTGTGATAAAAATCGAGCCCGCAATAACGCTACTGATCAAAGTATTTAGGACAATAAAATCAAAACCAAATTTATTTATAAAAAATTTCCCAACCATTAAAACCAAGGTTATTAACCCAACTACAAATGCGATATAAACCTTGCCCATCTTTTGTTTAAAAGTTTTCTCCATAATTCTATAATATCATATTTACAGACTTGTGATATTTCCTTGCGTAAAAAGGTCTAAAATGTATAATTTTGTTACATGATCCCAGAGACCAAAAACTGCCAAAATTGCAAACAAAACTTCACTATTGAGAGTTGCTACCAGAAAGATGTGTTATAAAAATTCCCCTAGCGAAAGTTTGGGGGATTTTGTATCCCCGGTAGTAGAATTTTACTAAAATTTCACTACGGGGTATAATAGACATATGACTCAAACAAAGAAATTTATTGTTATTACACTATTAGTTATCGTGCTTGTTGTTGTGTTGGGAGTATTTGCAAATAAACCAAAAGCTGTTGGTAAATATGGACCATTAGCACAATGTATAAAGGATAGTGGGGCAGAATTCTATGGAGCTTTCTGGTGTCCACACTGCCAATCGCAAAAGGCTTTGTTTGGCGGTGCTAAAAACCTGCTTCCTTATATAGAATGTTCCAACCCAGATAGATCAGTAACACAAATTTGTCTTGATAAAAAGATAGAAGGCTACCCAACATGGATATTCCCAAGTGGCGAAAAGCTTTATGGTGAAGTAGATCTAAAGACTCTGGCCGAGAAGACTCAGTGTGTATTACCTCAATAAAAATTTATGCCTACATATATAAACAGCTTTAATCAATTTGTATCGATCAGTGTTGTTGTAATGCAACTATTTTGTTTAGTGCTTGTTGTAACTATGCTTTTCGTTCCAGATAGGGAGAATGTTGTTCGTAAATTTTTTAAGGACTCTGCTTTTTATATTGGATTTTTGATTGCATTGGGAGCGATTGCATTAAGTTTATTTTATTCAAATGTAATAGGATTCCCAGTTTGCGAGCTTTGTTATTTACAGCGTATATTTATTTATCCTCAGTTTATTCTTTTCGGAATGGAATTATACAAGCGTGATCGTACAATTGTAGATTTCTCTATTGTATTTGCACTACTTGGTATTGTTACATCTTTATATCATGTATATATAGAGCATGGTGGTACCGCTGGGCTCCCTTGTGCTGCACCAAGTGCAACAGAGGTTTCTTGCGCAACTCGCTACGTGTTTGAATTCAGTTATGTGACTATTCCTGTTATGGCATTAACTGCGTCACTATTTATATTATTGTTAATGGTCAATTATAAATATGTTTCTCGAATTAAATAAAATTTATGATTCTAAATAAAGATACTCAAGATAAAATGGTATTTATATATACAACCTGTCGAGACAAAGGGGAGGCTAAACATCTTGGGTACGCAGCTGTTGAGGAGAAGTTGGCAATTTGTGCAGACTTCTGGCCTATAGAATCTATTTATCCATGGCAAAATGTGATACAAGATGTTGTCCAATATATGGTTATATTTACAACAAAAAAAAGTCTATCAGAAAAGTTATCAAGTTTTATCGGAGGCCTGCATACATACAATGTACCAATGGTTGCAGAGTGTGATACCGTTTTTACCAATTCTGCTTATGCTGCTTGGGGGAACAAAGTCCTTGAAGATCAAGAAGATTACATCTCAGAACAAGAAGCTCATAATCGAGAAATTAACGACCAAGAGGATGGCTACCATCCAGGAAAATTAAAATAGTTTTTAAATGCAAATTTAAGACTATGGTATAATAGCCTTATGAAGACGGTTGAAGAAGTTTATGCAAGCTATTATATCATGCCACAATTGTGTAGCCACATGTATCGTGTTGCTGCAGTTGCAAGCTTGATTTGCGATAATTTCCAGACTTCTGTTGATAAAAAAAGTATTATCAATACATGCTTACTGCATGATATGGGCAATATTATTAAATTCGACTTAACTAAATTCCCAGAGTTTAATGAACCGCTTGGTATCGAATATTGGCAGAGTGTTAAGAGTAATTTTATAGAGAAGTATGGCAACGATCAACACAATGCAACTGTCGCAATCGCTCTTGAAGTAGGGGCAAGCTTAAGGGTGCTCGAGCTTTTGAATTCTATGGGCTTTTCAAAATCAGTAAATGTGAACGAATCCAACGAAATCGAGAAAATGATTTGTTTGTATGCCGACATGAGGGTTAAGCCGACGGGGGTGGCAACACTAAAAGAAAGAATGATAGATATGGAGGCGAGATACGGAGGAGGTGAGAATGCAAAAAAAGGCACAGAAATACAGGATATCTACCTAGCATTGTATAGTATAGAGGAAAAGATATTTGCACATACAAATATTAAACCAAATGAAATTACAAATGATATGTGCGAGGCCATGATACCACTGTTCAAAAAGACTATTATTTAATTCAAATTCGTATTTATAATAGGGTATATTTATGCTACAATGAGCATATTATTATAATTAATATCAAATGGTATGAATAAACAAGAAGGAAAAATTTCAATGACAGTTTCTATAATTATCACTATTATATTGGTTGGATTTGTTGTGTATGCTTTTGCAAAAAAGGAAGTACAAGCACCAGGCAAGGCTCAAATTACAGAAAATGAGCAAGTTTCCAACTCAGAGAAAATTATAGAGGAAAATCCTGAAAATGTTTTATCACCAACAAAAAAATCTATGGAAGAAATATCAAAAAACGGAGATGTATTATCAATGAATTACACAGGCAGACTTACAAACGGAACTGTGTTTGATTCAAATGTAGACCCAAAATTTGGTCATGTGCAACCGTTTGAGTTTATACTAGGGGCTGGCCAAGTTATCAAAGGTTGGGACGAGGGTCTAGTCGGAATGAAAGTCGGAGAAAAAAAGACATTAAACATCCCTGCGGAGAAAGCCTACGGGGCACGAGGAGCAGGAGATCGTATACCTCCTAATTCTGATCTTATATTCGAAGTAGAGCTCGTTGCAATAAAAAAATAAAAATGGAAAAAACTAATAATATATTTAAAAAAATAAAATCCTGGTCAACAAGGAGGAAAATCTTCTTTGCTGTTATATTTGTTTTGGTAATTTTTTTAGGCTATAAAAAATTTGGTCCTACTGACAATAGTTCAAGTATTATTGCAGAAAAAGTTGTCCGTATGAATCTTGCAAAAACAGTACTTGCTACAGGTCAGGTAACTTCAAAGACAGACCTATCACTATCTTTTAGTAATAGCGGAATTGTTAAGTCACTCAATGTTTCTGTTGGTGACAAGGTTTATAAAGGTCAGATACTTGCACATTTAGATCAAGGGGCAGAACTTGCTGAGCTTACAAAGGCTCGTGCAAATGTAGCCCAAGCTCAAGCAAAATTCAACAAGATTCAAGAGGGTAGTACCGAGTCTGAGATTGCTCTATCAAAAATTCTTTTAGATAATGCAAAAACAGAATATGCAAATACAAAAATCCAGCAAGATATCCTTGTAGAGGAAGCACAAAATAAATATTATTCTACTGCTACTAGCTCCGGCACAAATCTGATTACTGCCAAAAATGATTTTGAATATGCAAAAAAAACAAGAGACACAATTCTCTCTGGACTACAATCAACAATCAATCAGCGTCAAGCTGAGCTTGATGTAAAGCAGGCACTTGCTCGAACATCCGATCTAGATTTGGCAAAAGCAGATATATTGTCTGCTCAAGGTAGTCTAGAGTCTGCAAATTCTAAATATGAAAACACATTATTGCGTGCACCAGGTGGAGGAACTATTACAAGTGTTGACATCAAGTTAGGTGAGCTCGCTGTATCACAAAAGCAAGTAATGGTACTACAAGATATCAGTAGTTTATACCTAGAGGCAAATATAAATGAAGCAAATATTGCAATCGTTAAAATTGGTCACCCTGTAAAGATAACTTATGATGCAGTGGGTCCTGACAAATTTTTCCAAGGAGAAGTATTTTCTATTGACCCGTCTTCTAACAACACAGACGGTGTAGTAAATTACAAGATCAAAGTTGGATTAAAAGATACAGAATCCGTGATTCGCCCGGGAATGAATGCCAACATTGTTATAACAACATTTACAAAAGAAAACGTACTAGTTGCTCCACTGTTGTCTATCCAAACTGTTGATGGTGTATCAACTGTAGGTTTAATAACAAACGACAAACGCAAATTATACAAATACGTGCCAGTAACTATCGGCGCAATTGGTGACGGCAACTTAGTCGAAATCCAAAGTGGTTTGAGTGAAGGGGACAGTGTTGTGGTAATAAACAAAAAGTAATATGGATAGAATTTCTGCCTTTGAAAAAGATTTTTTGAAAAATATAAAAGTTGGTTGGTTTTTGGCCAAGCGCGATATTCGACGAGCAAATATATGGACAACAACACTTATTATGGCGGTGATGACTTTGACCTTCTTAAACCTAGTTGTTGTTTCTGGTATTTTGATCGGCCTTATCCAAGGCTCCGAAGATGCACAGAAAAAGTACTCGATTGGAGATGTTGTAATTACTTCATTTTTGAATCGCTCGTACATATTAAATACTCAAGAGGTAGTAAATATAGTAAAGACAATCCCTAATTACAAAAATCATACCGTACGATATGCAGGCAGTGCTCGCTTTGAGTCCGATTATCGTTCGACAGTAAAGCCTGGAGAATTGCGCAATGGTGCCGGAGGGTCATTTATGGGTATTGATCCCATCCAAGAGGAGAAATTCTCAGGAGTTTCCAAGTTTATTGTTCGTGGCTCGTATCTAACTCCTTCTGATCAAGACAGTGTTTTGATAGGTAAAAATTTGCTTTATGAATTTACTCCGATTGATGCACCGGGGTTCCAAACATTGAAGAATATTTCTGTAGGTTCAAGGATAAAAGTTACAGTTGATAATAAATCAAAAGAATATATTGTAAAAGGAATCCTTTCAAGTAAAGTAGACGACTTCGACACTTCTGTTGTTGCTCTGGAGAGTGAGGTCCGTAAAATGATCGGAAGAGAAGACTTCAACGCTAGTAAAATCGCTATCCAAGTTCTTCCTGGCACAGAGCCAAGCTTGATCAAGCAATATTTACTCGACAATGGTGTGGGTGAGTACGCCCGTGTTCAAACAGCTGAAGATGCTTTTCCTAAATTCTTAAAAGATATTAAAGCAACATTTGGAATATTGGGAAGTGCAATTTCAGGAATAGGACTTGTTGTTGCATCTATTACAATATTTATTGTTATATTCGTAAATGCAATTACTCGTAGGCGTTATATTGGTATACTGAAGGGTATAGGTATTAACCGAAAGGCAATTCTATACTCATATATTTATCAGGCTGTGATTTATGCATTGTCTGGAATTATTGTAGGGATGGTTTTGATATTCTTTTTCATCAAACCATACTTTACTGCCAACCCGATCAACTTCCCATTCTCCGACGGAATTTTAGTAGCTACACTACCAGGGACATTATACAGAGCCGGTATATTGTTGGTGACTACAATGATTGCCGGATTTATTCCAGCACGGATTGTTATTAAGCAAAATACACTAAGCGCAATCTTAGGAAGATAATTGTATGATAGAAGTAAAAAATTTAACTAAAAAGTTTAAGAACGGAGATCAAGAAATTATAGCGCTAAATAATGTTTCTTTTGCTGTGCCAGAAGGACAGTTTCTTACAGTTTCGGGTCGCTCTGGGTCTGGTAAGTCTACACTTCTTTATCAACTAGGGTTGCTTGATATCCCAACAAGCGGAGAGGTCTGGATAGATGGTAGGGATTACGTACCAATCGGGGAAAATGAGCGTACAGATGTTAGGTTGAACAGCCTGGGTTATATATTCCAAGATTATGCAATACTACCTTCACTTACTGCACTCGAGAATACGATGCTACCTCTTTTGATGCAAGGTTATAGTAAAAAAGAGGCAGTAGGTAAAGCATGCAAAGCATTAGAGCGTTTGGGTATATTAGATCGTATGAACAACTTACCGAGTCAGTTGTCGGGTGGCCAGCAACAGCGTGTATCAATCGCTCGAGCGATTGCTCATGACCCAAAGATTATTTTTGCAGATGAGCCGACAGCCAATCTTGATTCCGAGACTTCGGAGCAAGTTATCCAAGCCTTTTTGGACTTAAATAAAGATGGACAGACGATCATAATGGTGACGCACGAACCAGAGTATGCCAAGCTTGCAGATAGAACTATATTCATGACTGATGGGGCAATTACTAGCGATGTTTTGAATAAGTAGGGTATGGTATAATAGGTTTAAGTCGTATTATCAGGTTAATATTAATAATATATGGAAACAATTACAACAAACAAGAGATTTATCAAATTTACTACTATTTTAATGGGCTTATTGTGTTTGCTAGTTGTAGCAAAGATTATACACACCTTAGACAATGACAAAAGAATGTTTGGTCAACAAGAAAACACGATCTCGGTTACTGCTGAGGCTGATGTTATGGCAGTTCCTGATGTTGCAGTTATAACTCTTAATGTAGAGAAAGAAGGAAAGACAGCAAAAGAAGCCCAAGGTTTGGTAAACGAAATGGTTACAAAAATTTTAGCTTACACTAAAGATCAAAAGATTGAAGACAAAGACATAAAGTCAGAATACGGAGGAGTAAATCCAAAATATAAAAACAACCAAATTTATTGTATTACTTATCCTTGTCCACAAGGCGAGACAGTAATAGTAGGATACACAGCGACACAATCAATAACTATCAAGGTTCGTAACGCAGACAATGCAAACGAAGTTCGTACAGGGTTAGCAAATCTAGGAATTACAAATATTTCTGGTCCTACATTTAGTATTGACGATGAAGAGGCACTTAAAGAAGAAGCTCGTGGAAAGGCAATCGAGAAAGCTCGCGCAAAAGCAAAAGTTTTGGCGAAGGAATTGCATGTAAGGCTTGGGGACGTAGTAAGCTTCTCTGAAAATTCTGGAGGATATCCAATAATGTATGCGAATGCGATGATGAAATCAGATTCAATGGCTACTCCCGAAGTGGCACCAGCATTGCCAAAAGGGGAGAATAAGATTACTTCAACCGTAACAATTACTTACAAGATAAAATAAGGACTAAGAGCAAAAAACCCCTCAGAATTGAGGGGTTTTTTGTTGTATTGACTTTGTTTGTTTAAAAGGGTATTATCTAAATATACACACCCCCGGGGTGTTTTTTAATAGAAGTAAAAATTTATGAACAAAATAACAAATTATATCAAGGAAACAAAGGTGGAGATGGACAATGTAAAGTGGCCAACTCGTAAGCAAACAATCGGTTTTACTACTGCTGTGATCCTAGTCTCTGTACTAGTTGCTTATTATTTGGGTGTTTTTGATTTTATATTTAAACTAGGTCTCGAGAAATTACTTAATAGATAAAATATTTTTTTATGGCAAAACAAGAATTAAGAGGCGAGAGGAATTGGTATGCAATACACACATATGCAGGGTATGAAAATGCCGTGCTTAGAAACCTACGTCAGCGTATAGATAGTTTGGGTATGAATGACAAGATTTTCAATGTTATTGTTCCAACAGAAAAGAAAATTAAAATCAAAGGTGGAAAGAGAGTAGAAGTTGAAGAGAAGGTGTACCCAGGATATGTCCTTGTAGATATGATAGTGGATGACAATTCATGGTACGTAGTTCGCAACACTCCTCGTGTTACAGGATTCGTTGGTGCAGGTGTAAATCCAGTTCCATTGAACAAGAGTGAAGTTGATGATCTCTTTGGCCGTATGGACAAAGCCGAGAATGCAAAACATGCAATTGATCTAACTCTGGAAGAGATTGTTCGTATTGCAGACGGCCCATTCAAGGATTTGGAAGGCAAGGTCAGCGAGATCGATCAAGATCGAGGCAAGGTCAAGGTGTTGGTATCAATGTTCGGACGCGAGACACCAGTAGAATTGGACTTCTTGCAAATTAAAAAGCTGTAGGATATATTGTTTGTACAAAAGGCGCTTCTCCTTCTGTACAGAATATAATGATAAATATTAGTATTTAAGTATAAAAAATTTATGGCAAAGAAAATAATGAAGAAAGTGAAGTTACAGATCCAAGCTGCAAAGGCAACCCCAGCTCCACCACTTGGACCTGCGCTCGGACAAGCCGGAGTGAACATTGCAGAATTCTGTCAAAAGTTCAACGCTGCTACTCTTGCTATGGCAGGTGATGTAGTGGGTGTACAAATATTCGTTTATGAAGACCGTACTTACGATTTCGTCGTCAAGACTCCACCAGTAGCAGGATTGATCCAAAAGGCTGCAGGGGTAGAGAAAGGTTCAGGTAAGCCAAATACTTCAAAAGTAGGCAAAATCACAAAGGCACAAGTCCGTGAAATCGCCGAGAAGAAGATGCCTGATCTCAATGCAAAAGACATCGAAGGTGCAATGAAGATTATCGAAGGAAGTGCACGTTCAGCAGGTATAACAATAGTTGATTAACAAATGTTAAAAAATAAAACCCTACAACTGTAGGGTTTTATTTTTTAATAATTAAAAGTTATTTTTCCACATCATTGATTCTTTTGGTAGGTGATCTTGGTTGTGATATTTAGCACTTGTTTTTTTACCATAATTTCTTTCTACCTCCCCATCTACTACATAGTATATCACTTGGCCGATTGGCATCCCCGCATATATGCGTACAGGCTTGCTTGTCGATATTTCAAGAGTCCAATATCCGCAGAATCCTACATCTCCTTTACCGGCAGTGGCATGTATATCTACACCTAGGCGCCCGGTACTTGATTTACCCTCGAGGAATGGTACATGCTTGTGCGTCTCTGTGTATTCAAGAGTGGAGCCGAGATAGAGTTGGCCCGGTTGTAATACGAAGCCTTCTTCTGGTATTTCGAAATGTTTAATCTCGTTGTGTTTTTTAGCATCAATACACTCATCTATATATTGGGCAAGGTGTTTGCTCAAGTGGACATCATATGAATTGCCACCCATATTACTCTCATCAAAAGGCGTGATTACGATCTCGCCTTTTTCGACACATTCTAGAATTTTTTTGTCAGATAAAATCATAATGCTATTTTGCCTTTTTATTAATTATTTTGCAATAGTGCGTTCGTATACTACGAAATCCATGGGTAAATTATTTTGTTCGTCTGCATCGTAGTGCTCACGTTTTGTTTCTTTCCAAAAAGCTTGATCTATAGCAGGGAAGAATGCATCTGCCTCAAAGGCGCTATCAACATGCGTAATGTAGAGTCTTCCAGCTTTTGCAATTGCTTGCTTGTAAATTTCTGCACCACCGATTATAAAAGCTTCAACTTCTTCCTGATTTTCTTCAAAGTTCTTGCCCTGATCAAGGCTCGCTAAACGAAGTGCTTCTTCGAGCGAATTTGCTACTTCAATACCATCTTTCATATAAGAATTATCTCGAGTAATCACAATATTTCTTCGCTTTGGAAGGGGCTTGCCAATAGATTCAAAAGTCTTGCGACCCATGATCACTGGGTGGCCACTTGTAGTTTCGCGGAAGTGCTTCATGTCGCGTGGCAAATCCCAGAGAAGTGCATTGCCAAGTCCAAGCTCATTATTCTTTCCAATACCTGCAATTAAAGATAGTATCATATTATTTATACAATTTTTTCAATACTTTTATAAAGCCCCCATTCTTGTCTTTTAGCTCTCTGGAGCCTCGGGTTACAGTTGCAACACCTAGCTTCAAATCCTCTGCTACATCCCACTGCTTCTCCCCTTTGTACAACCGGCGGACAATCTCCCAGCGCTTGGGTAGTGCATTTCTTTCTCTTGGAGTAAGCAAATCTTCTAGGAATGCCTCAAGCACAGCCTTATCAGAGCTCGCAATCATAATAGCCTTTATAAGCTCATCTTTGTTTTTCCGTGGGTCAATCATAGTAGTATTATACCCCAAAAATTAAATTATTAAAATACTTGCCTACTAGTATAGAAGTATAAAAAATCCCCCGAAAGTTTAGTTTGCGGGGGATTTGTTTTTAAAAGAGCAAATAATTTATTTGTGAAATGGACACTTTAAAGGGGTATTAGACAAAAAGTATTTTGAATATGCTTCCTTTTCAGCTTCAGTATTCATGAAAACGTAGTCTTCTTTGTGCATTCTGCGAACCATAAGTAGAGGGATTTCTGCAACATACATTGGAGTTTCTGGAAGGGTACTTCCACGTTTCCCTACACCACCAAGCTCATGGATTGGGTGCATGTACGCAATCATTAAGCCTTGCTCTAAGAACGAGAGTCTAACTTTGTCACGGACCTGGATCATAAGAGAAAGAGATTCTTCTGTTGTTGCTTTACTATTCGTAAGTATTGCAACCACAGTAGTTGTATCCACCTTTTGATCAATCGAAGTTTTACAGGGAGATAGTGCAATAAATTTTTGCAAAAGTTCCGTTGAAGTGTTTGTTAGGTAATCTTCTTTGAGTGTTTTGTGATAGCACTTCAGGTAATACCCATTTTGTTTTTCAATCAAGCGGACAAAAGGGCAGTAGGATTGCTTACCGTCACCATCTTTTACTTTGGTGATGTAATCATAGGCTCTAAAAAAAGAATTTTTTGAATCATTTAATGTAAAATCTGATTCCAAAATACTTTCATTTGTTACCATTTGGATGAAACGATTATCAGATCTTTTAAATCCGATACATTTTTTTTCTGTGTTGGAGATGATTGTTTTCATGTTTGTATAATTAATATATTTGTTTTATTTAATTTTGAAAGGACAAAAAAATTAAGCGCATTTCTGCGCTGGTGAGTAATTTCCTTATTTAATAGAGGGGTAGGGGAAGGCACTCATCAACGCATATGCGTAAATGAGTTCCACCAGATTTGGTTGGTAGTGTTCTTTGTGTATTTAGTTCTAATATAAAATACTTCCATACTAGTATACTAGTATGGAAGTATTTTTAAGTCAAGCAAGGTTTAGGATAAAACTGTGGAAAACAAAACTCCCCTATGGGTTATAGGGGAATTTAGAGTATTAAATAATATTCATTTATACAGCTATAGGAGCTTTAATTGAATCGTGGGGATTGTAATCTACAAGTTCGAAATCGTTGATTGTAAAATCTTCAATATTTTTTATTTCAGAATTTATTTTCATGGTTGGCATTGGTCGGATGTCGTTGCGACGAGCAAGTTGTATATCTGCTTGTTCTAAATGATTAGAATACAAATGCACATCACCCCCAGTCCAGACAAACTCTCCAAGTTTAAGTCCAGTAACTTGAGCGATCATCATGAGCAAGATTGAGTATGAAGCAATATTGAATGGCACTCCGAGGAATGTGTCGCAACTTCGTTGATACAATTGGCAAGAAAGTTTGCCATCGGCAACATAAAATTGAAAGAAACAGTGGCAAGGAGGAAGACCTGCTTTTGCCATCTCATCGATATCAGCGACATTCCATGCAGAGACTATTAGCCTGCGAGAGTCAGGAGTGTTCTTGATATCCTCGATAACCTTTTTCAGTTGATCTACATGCTCGCCATTTGGGGTAGGCCAGTTGCGCCATTGGTATCCATAGATTGGACCGAGGTTGCCATAATCTTTTGCAAAAGATTCATCTGTTTTTATTTTCTCTACGAATTCTTTTATGCCAGTATTCCATTCGTCACTTCCAGTCGCTGGTACTGGAATGTTGTTCCTTTTGAGATATGCTTTGTATGGCCATTCATCCCAGATGTGGACATTGTTGTCTGCAAGATATTTTAGGTTGGTATCACCACGCACAAACCAGATGAGCTCATGAATAATAGATTTAATAGGAACCTTTTTTGTAGTAAGGAGAGGGAAGCCTTTTGAAAGATCGAAACGCATTTGGTGACCTAGCAATGATATAGTGCCTGTGCCTGTGCGGTCTGTCTTTTTGACCCCTTCATTCTTGATTCGCTCGATAAGATCGAGATATATATTGTCTACATGATATTTATCCATAAGCCAATTATACAGTTTTTAATTTTCTATTCAACATGCTAAAATACGGGTATTATTATCTAACTTTTACAATTATGAGTACACACGACAAAGAGGTTTTTGATGCAATTGCTGGAGAGGCTATACGCCAAAGAGATGGTTTGGAGCTTATTCCTTCAGAGAACTATGTTTCCAAGGCTGTTTTGGAAGCCAACGGTTCTATAATGACCAACAAATATTCCGAAGGTTATCCAGGCCGTCGCTATTATGGCGGACAAGAATATACCGATGTCGTAGAGCGACTTGCTATTGAGCGTGTGTGCAAACTATTTAATTGTAAATTTGCCAATGTTCAGCCTCACTCTGGTGCACCTGCCAACTTGGCTGTATATGCGGCACTACTTGAACCAGGCGATACAGTGATGGGCATGGACTTATCCCATGGTGGGCACCTTACTCATGGCCACCCAATGACACTTCCTGCCAAGATTTATAAATTCGTAACTTACAAGATGAAGGATCCCGAGACTGGCGAGATTGATTACGATGATATGCTACGTGTCGCAAAAGTAGAAAAGCCAAAATTAATTATTGCAGGATTCTCTGCATATCCACGAACTCTTGATTACAAAAAGTTTGTTGATATTGCAAAAGAGGTGGGCGCAATCACAATGGCCGACATGGCACACATTGCAGGATTGATCGCTGCAAAGGCACTTCGTAACCCATTTGATGATGGCTTCGATATAATTACATCGACAACACACAAGACACTTCGTGGTCCACGTGGAGGAATAATACTAACTCGTGAGAGTGAAGAGATCGCAAAGAAGATAGACAAAGCAATTTTTCCAGGAATTCAAGGTGGCCCACACATGCATACTATAGCAGCCAAGGCTGTGGCATTTGGCGAGGCAATGACACCGGCTTATCAAGAGTACGCACAACAAGTCTTGCGTAACGCCAAAGCAATGGAGAAAGTTTTCAAAGACAATAATGTACGCATGATTGGAGGGGGGACAGACAACCATCTTATCCTTGCCGATGTTTTCGGCTCACTAGGAGTGACTGGTAAAGAGTCGCAAGCAGTGCTTGATGAAGTGGGTATTACACTCAATATGAATTCAATCGCAGGTGACACTAGGAAACCTCTGGACCCATCTGGAATCCGATTCGGTACACCAGCCATCACTACTCGTGGATTCAAAGAAGCAGATTGTGCACAAGTTGCAGAATTATTGCTTGAAACTCTGAAGAATAAAGATAACACTGAGAAGAAAGAAGAAATAAAACAAAAAATAAAAGCCCTAGCATCCAAATTCCCAATACCAGAAAGTTTTGTATAAAATATGAATCCAAAGATTACAACATTTATTTTTGACTGTTTTGGGGTTATTTGTGACCCTCTGTTAAATGGGTGGTATAAGGAAAACAGACTTAAGCACGGATTAATAGATGAAAATCTTCATAAAGTATTTCAGCAATTTGATTTAGGAATTTTATCAGAAGATGATATAGTTCTATATTTTTCAAAATATGAAGGGGTAAATTCAACCAAAGAGGAGCTACGCAGTGAAATTGATAGTTTTCTCAAAATAGATACAAACTTATCAGATGTAATAAAAAAATTAAAAAATAGTGGTTTTAAGACAGCCTTACTTTCAAATGGCAACTCTTCTTTTTTTGAGCGAAAAATATACCAAGAATATCCAGAATTTAAAGCACTTTTTGATGATATCATTATTTCTTCGGAAATAGGGATGGTAAAACCAAATGATGATATTTTTTTATATACATTAAATAAAATTAAGGCAAAGCCGGAAGAATGTTTGTTTATTGATGACAATAAGCCGAATGTTGATAGTGCTATTAATTTAGGTATTAATGGTTTTGTTTATACAGACAGTAATTCATTTAAAAATTATTTAAAGCAATTAGGAATTAATCTATGAATACAAACAAGGATCATCCATGGGTAGGGGTAGATGCAATCATTCTCAATGATATGGGGCGGATTTTGCTTGAGAAGCGGGCAAGTACTATGGATACATATCCTGGATGCTGGTGTTTGCCTGGTGGTTGGATGGAATGGGGCGAGAAGGTAGAAGATGCAGTGAAAAGAGAAGTTCGAGAAGAAATTGGGGTGGAAATAGAAGTAATAAAATTTATTGGCCAATACTTTGATACCAATAATTTACCAATTAAAAAACATTCCCGAATCGCATTGCCACATATTTGTAAGATAGTTTCGGGCGTACCGAAAGTGAATCAAATAGAGGAGGTAGAAGAAATAAAATGGATAGACCCAAACGAGGCCTTGAATTTAGATATTGCATATGACCAAAAGGACATGATTAGGTATGTTGTAGATAATGGTTTAATATAAATATATGGAAACACCACAAGCAAGAGTTGGTACAGGGGTAGTGATTTTCAAAGACGGGAAAATTTTACTTGGTAAGCGTAAAGGTGCTCATGGTAGTGGGGAATATTCTTCTCCTGGAGGACACTTAGAATACATGGAGAGTATTGATGAATGCGCCAAAAGAGAAGTCCTGGAAGAGTGTGGAGTAAAAATAAATAACCTTAAATTTCTTCACGTTGCCAATGATTTGTCCTATGCACCAAAACATTTTGTAAATATTTCTTTCACTGCTGATTGGGAGAGTGGCGAGCCACAGGTTCTAGAGCCCGAGAAGTGCGAGAGCTGGGGTTGGTATGAAATAGATAATCTGCCAGAGCCTCTGTACTCTATGACCAAGCTTTCAATACAAAGTTATAAAAATAAAGAAATTTATCACGATAGCAAAATAAATAAATGATCGAAGTCGAGAAAAAATTTAAACCCAACGAGGAGCAATTGAACGCAATGCTTAAAGATGCGGAATTTCTTGGTGAGAAGATTTTGCATGATGTTTATTATGATTACCCAGACTATCGTATGTTTAAAAAGGGTACACGCCTACGCAATCGCAACGGTGGTTGGGAACTAAAGGTGGGTAGCGGGGGTGGTGTTGCCGAGGAGCTCGAGACAGAAGAGGAAATTAATAACTTTTTTAATATTCAAATTCCTCTAGTGGATTTCATTAATGCAAACATGAAGCCTTTTATAGATTACTCTACAAAAAGAAAGAAATATAAAAACGGTGAATTTGAAATTTGCGTAGATGAGCTCGATTTCGGACTGAGTGTTGTCGAGGTAGAGATTATGGTAGAAAGCAAAGACGAAGTGCAAAATGCCCAAAATAAAATTTTAGAATTCGGTAAGTCTTTTGGGGTACCTGAAGTCAATGGAATAGTGAAAAGGGAAGAATATTTTAAAAAAGTAAAACCAGAGTTATACAAGGAACTCTGCGAAGAATATATATAAAAATATGTTTTACCGATTGGTGTATAATACTTATATGAAAAATAAAATCCAATTAATAATATTAAATACAATCCCAATTTTTTTAATGATAGGGTTGATCCCATTTGTTCAAAATGATTATATTCTTACAGCACTATTTATTGGTATTATTTTAATTTCTTTTTTTGTAAAAATGGATAGAAAAGAGATTGTAATATTTTTCATTGGATTTTTTGTGATGATTTTCTCCGAAGTCATGTTTATCAGCACTGGAGTAGAAACTTTTGTTCGTAATAGCTTGCTAGGGCTTATGCCACTGTGGCTGCCATTCTTGTGGGGATATTGCTTTGTCGTAATGAAAAGATTTATTAAAATTTTGAATTTATAAAAGATGGCCCACATTCACGAAAAAATTGATTTTTGTTCCGAAGTATTTATTGTTCATAAAAATAAAGTCCTTCTTCGTATGCATGATAAGTATAAAGATTGGTTTTCTGTTGGAGGGCATATTGAGCTCGACGAGGATCCTGTCCAGGCGGCTATTCGTGAAGTGAAAGAGGAAGTGGGTCTGGATATACAAATCGCAGGTAGTGCAGATGGTCCAGATGAAAATGATCCTAAAAATAAAGGATATAAATATTTAATCCCACCAAGATATTTTGGTAGGCACCCTGTAACTGAAATTCACGAGCATGTTGTATTTGTCTATTTCGCTACAAGCAACACCGATGTTGTCTCAGAATCTGTATTAGACCACGAGAAAGGGGTAGAGACGAAATGGTTTACAAAGGAAGACTTAGATAATACAGAGATTATTCCAAATATTAAATTCTATGCAACAAAAGCACTCGAAGAGCTTGGTGGGCAATAATTCCTACCTTGTGATAATATAGAATTATGAAAAAAGGGAAGCTAATAGTAATAGACGGGACAGATGGTAGTGGCAAGACTACTCAGACCAATCTGCTTATCAAGCGTTTAAAAAAGGAAGGATATAATGTTAAATTCATTCATTTTCCTAGATACAAGGAGAACTTTTTTGGTAAATTTATCGGGCACTGTCTTTCCGAGCAGTATTACAATTGGGTCAATATTCACCCAAAGATTGCATCAGTTATGTATGCGGCAGATAGATGGGAATCAAAGGATGAAATAAATAAATTTATTAAGAAAGGATATGTTGTTGTTATGGATCGCTATATTTCTGCCAACCAAATCCACCAAGGGGGCAAGATTGCCAATGTAAAAAAGCGTGAAGAATTTATCAAGTGGCTCGCCGAGATGGAATACAAAGTCTTCAAAATCCCTGAACCAAACTTAACTATATATTTATCACTACCAATTGAAATGGTTTTAAAATTAATCAAAGAGCGTGATTACAAAGGTACCCGAGCGTATTTGGGTAGCAAGAAAGACGTGCATGAAAAAGACAAAAAATTCCTAAAGAATTCTATCAAGAGCGCATTGTGGCTCGCCAAGACACATAAGAATTGGGTAAAAGTAGAATGCGCGAAAAACAAAAAAATTTTAGCCCGAGAGGAGATTCATGAAATGGTATATAAGATAGTAAAAAATAAAATAAAATAATTTTTACTATACTTGACAAGTTGTGCTAATAGGCGTAAGGTGAAGAAAAACTTAAAAATAAAGTTATGAAAAAAATAGGAATATTGATTCACGGCAATCAAGAGATGTCAGTGAATGGCTTTACCCTTGCGGACCTCAACCAAATCTTAGCATTTGAATTAGTTGAGAGTCGTTTTCGCCCAGATGCCCATATGGCCAACATACTGTTCGGTCCGTATTGCCTAGATGAATCCAAAAACAAGGAAAGAACAGAAAGGCCTTGGGAAAAAGACGACTGGGGTTATATGGATATTTTCATGTATAGCATGGATATTATTGCAATTATGATTCACAGTA
This sequence comes from Patescibacteria group bacterium, assembly GCA_030916965.1. Lineage (GTDB taxonomy): Bacteria > Patescibacteriota > Minisyncoccia > Phycocordibacterales > UBA9973 > UBA8515. The sequence goes on along the minus strand of JAUPVQ010000005.1, from coordinate 21,121 downwards.
AAAACATGTTTACCCTGTCTGAATTTTATTCAGTTTTGTTTTCTAATAAAACATTAAGGGAGGTACTATCTGAAAATAGTTACTTTCCTGAAGTATTAAACAGGTAAAAAAATTTAAAAACAAAAAAAGGCTTGGTAACAAGCCTTTTCGTTTACCTGTATATTGATCTCTAATTATGTTATATTTTTATTATGAATTTGAATGTTAAGAAATTGAACCTCGAGGCCAAGCTGCCTACAAAAGGCCACCCCGGTGACGCAGGGATCGACTTTTTTGCAACTGAGCAAGTGGTATTTGGGCCTTATGCTCAAATGAGAGTTCCTACAGGTATAGCTGTGCAGATCCCCGACGGGCACGTAGGGTTGATATGGGATAAATCTAGCGTATCTTTCAAGCAGGGGCTCAAGGTGATGGGTGGGGTGATAGACGCCGGTTTCCGTGGCGAGATCATAATATCTTTGTATAACACAACTGACCAAGAGCAGGTAATAGAGAAAGGCCACAAAGTAGCTCAGATGATAATACAAAAGTTTGAAGATTGTGATATTGTAGAAGTATCCGATCTATCAGACACAGTAAGAGGTGACAAAGGTTTTGGCAGTACAGGACATCAATAGTATAAGTGATTAGTATAAATATAAGGAAATGCCAGATAAAATAAAAGAACAAATTCAAATAGCCTTAGGAAATCTCAATATACAAATAGAGAGTATTGTACTCGAGCACCCAGCAGATTTAAAAAATGGTGATTATTCTACAAATGTGGCAATGGCTTGTGCCAAGCAAGCAAAAATAAATCCACGTATATTGGCTGAAAAAATTGTCGAAGAATTAAACAAAAATAAAATTGCAGATATAGAAAAAATTGAAGTTGCCGGGGCCGGGTTTATCAACTTCTATTTATCCCGTGAATTTTTTACAAACAGTGTAAAAGAAATTTTGAATAACAAAGAAAGTTGGGGTCAGAATAAAATCCTTACTGGTAAAAAAATTATGGTGGAATACACAGATCCGAATCCTTTCAAGCCATTCCACATAGGCCACCTTATGACCAATGCAATAGGGGAATCGATTGCACGTATTGTCGAATTCTCTGGAGCGCAAACTGTCCGCGCCAATTACCAAGGCGATGTCGGTATGCATGTAGCAAAAGCGATTTATGGTATGTATAAAGCTGGTCCTCCGGCCAATGAATCTGCTCCCGCATCTGAAATTGCACTATATATTGGAGAATGCTATGCAAAAGGTAGCGATGCTTATGATAGTGATCCCGAGGCGAAAAAGGAGATTGAAGCTTTCAATAAAAAAGTCTATGATCGAAGCGACGAACAAGTGAACCAAGTTTATGATTGGGGGAGGAAGGCAACACTTGAAGCATTTGAAGAAATTTATAAAATCCTTGGTACAAAATTTGTCCACTACTTTTTCGAAAGTGTGATGGCACCGATAGGAGAGAAGATCGTCCGTGCAAATATTCCGAACGTTTTCACAGAGAGTGAAGGGGCGATTGTTTTCAAAGCCGAAGAGCATGATCCTAAATTGCACACTCGTGTATTTATCACAACACTTGGCATACCATTGTACGAGACGAAAGAAATCGGCCTGACAATGACCAAGTTCGAAAAGGAGCCTGATATGGATCTCTCTATTGTGGTGACTGCGATTGAGCAAGGCGAATATATGAAAGTCGTTCAGAAAGCGATTTCATTAATGCATCCGGAATTGGAGAAAAAGATGAAGCACATTACCCACGGTATGATGCGCCTAACAACTGGCAAGATGTCTTCACGCAAGGGAAATATAATTACAGGCGAATCATTGCTCCACGATTCAATAGATACAGTTTATGAAAAGATGAAAGATCGCGAGATGGGGGATGTTGAGAAGAAAGAAGTAGCCGAGATCGTCGGTGTGTCTGCGCTGAAATATTCCATACTACGCTCATCACTTGGAAGTGATATTATTTATGATTTTGAAAAGTCGATTTCTTTTGAAGGGGATTCGGGTCCGTATTTGCAATACACAGCTGTCCGCGCAAACGCAATTTTGAAAAAGGCCAAAGAGCAAGACATCGAAATCAATAGCGAAAATGCTCCCGAGGAAATAACAGTGTTGGAGAAGTTGCTGTATCAATTCCCAGAAGTCGTTGCTCACTCATACGAAGAACTCGAGCCACATCATATTGCTACATATCTCACCGAGCTTGCGAGTGCCTTCAACTCTTTCTATGGCAATACACTTGTAGTCAACAAAGATGATCAACATTCTGGCTACCGAGCGGCACTTGTAGAAGCCTTTAAAAATACAATGAAAAACGGCCTCTATCTCCTAGGCATCCAAACTCCCGAGAAAATGTAAAAAATCCCTTGGTTTACCCAAGAGATTTTTCGTAATTTCTCATAGAAATGTTAATCATCGAATGCGGGGATCTTGCCTTTTGCGAACTCATCGTATGTTACCATCTCGCCTGAAGGCCCATACTTCTTTCTTGCTGTTACAGTACAAACATTGGCAATAGCCAATTTCCCTTTGAAAGGAGTAAAGCTGATTGTTTGACTTCCTGAACCTAAACATTCTAAGCAAAGTAATCCATGACCATCCATTTTTTCTCGATAATGGACCCCAGTTCCCCCGCATTCTCGGCAATTGATTATAATAGTTTTCTTTCTCATAATTTTTATGATTTTCTTAATTATGCACTAATTATATAAACTTGTCAATTTATAACATCATACGCCCTTAAGCACCCCGAGATTGTGTATTGCGAGAAATGTTACTTGGCGGAAATTAATTAAAATAAAAAATCCTGGGCCGAATGGAGGACCAGGATTTCTATAAAATTGTGCACAGGATATATGCTTTTGCCTTAAGAGGGTCGGCTGTTTGTTTTTTGGGCGGAGCATTGTAGTGCCCACAAACTGTATACATATACCAAAGAAGGTACAATTTGAGGCTTATATTACATTTATTTTTCAAAATTGCAAATGAATTAAATTTCTTGCAAAATATTGGTTTTATATGTATAGTTTATGTATGCGATGAAGGGGATATCACCCCTTCGCCCCGCAAAACGGGGCAAGCTTGGGAAGAAACCCTCGGGGGGAGTAGAACCTATTAAATGAGAAGTAATCAAGGTGGTACCACGAGTAGAAGCTCGTCCTTGTATAGCAATTTTTTAATTGTTGTACGTGGACGAGTTTTTTTAATTTTAATTTTTAAATTTTATGGATAAATCAAAAAACGCACAAAGAGAAGAGGAGACATTGAAATTCTGGAAAGAGAATGATGTTTTCAACAAGTCACTTACAAAGGATGCTCCCAAAGGGAACTACGTATTTTATGATGGGCCACCTTTTGCTACTGGCTTGCCACACTATGGGCATATACTTGGGTCTACAGTAAAAGATGTAATCGGGCGCTATCAGACAATGCGCGGATTTCGTGTACCTCGCAAATGGGGCTGGGATACGCACGGTTTGCCAATCGAAAATATTGTCGAGAAAGATCTAGGAATTTCTGGACGCAAAGCTATCGAGGAATACGGTGTAGATAAATTCGCCGAACATGCTCGCGCCTCGGTACTTAAATATGTAGCAGAGTGGAAGAAGACAGTGGATCGTATTGGGCGATGGGTAGACTTCGACAATGCATATATGACAATGGACAATAGCTTCATCGAGAGTGTGTGGTGGGCGCTCGGCGAAATGAACAACAAAGGACTACTATACGAAGGCGTGCGCGTGCTTGCATACTGTCCGCGTTGCGAGACACCAATCGCAAATTCCGAAATTGCTATGGATAATAGCTACAAAGATATTACAGATATTTCTGTTTATGTTAAGTTCCAGATAACTGGAGAAGAAAATACTTATTTATTGGCTTGGACCACAACACCTTGGACTCTTCCAGGTAATACTGCTATAGCAGTAAATAATAATATTGATTACATCTATGTAAAAAATGGGAATGATACTTTAATATTGGCAAAAGATTTATTTGATAAATTGAAAGATAAATTTACAAACCCTGAAATCATAAAAGAAGTGAAGGGGAGTGAATTGGTGGGCTTAACATATGAACCAGTTTTTGATTATTACAAAAATGTGGACATCCTAAATAAGGAAAATATTTGGAAAGTTTGGCATGCAGATTTTGTAACAGCTGACCAGGGTACAGGTATTGCCCACGAGGCACCAGCATTTGGAGAAGATGATATGAATCTTGCAAAATTAAATAACATTCCTTTTATTCGTCACGTAGAACCAAATGGAATTTTCACAAAAGAAGTAACTGACTTCCCAAATGTAAAAGCCAAGCCAAAAGATGACCCACAATCAACAGATGTATTGGTGATCAAATATCTTGCTGGCAAAGGAACACTCTTTGCAAAAGAGAAAATAATTCACGCATACCCTCACTGCTATCGTTGTGATACACCACTCCTTTATTACGCACTACCTAGCTGGTTCGTAAATATACAAAAAGTAAAAGAAAATCTGCTCGAGAAGGCAAAGAGTATGAATTGGATACCTGAGCACTTAAAAGAGGGTAGGTTTAAGAATATTATGGAGAATGCTCCAGATTGGACTATATCCCGCAATCGCTTTTGGGCAAGCCCTTTGCCAATTTGGAAATCAGAAACTGGTAAGATTTTGTTTGTAAATTCTATAGAGGATTTAAAAAATAAAACAAAAAAGAGTGGAAACAAGTATTTTGTAATGAGACATGGGGAAGGGGAACACAATGCTCTCTCTATTGTAAGTTATGATACTAAAAAGAAATATAATCTTAACGAAAATGGAATAGAGCAAGCAAAACATACTGCTCAAAGTCTAAAAGATAAAAAAATTGATTTGATAATTTCTTCTCCATTTTTACGAACAATACAGACAGCAGAAATTGTTGCTTCAGAGATTAATTTTTCAAAAGATGAAATAATAATAGACCCACGTATTCATGAATTAAATTGGGGGGATTTAGATGGTCAACCGTTCACAGAATTTTTGAAAATACGGGAAGATTATTTAGACAATATGGATAAAAAGATTCCTGGTGGAGAGTCTTTTCAAGAAGCGAAAAATCGTTTTGGAGAATTTATTTATAATATTGATTCAAAGTATCAAAACAAAAATATTTTAATCGTAACTCATGGTATTGGTCTTGAGGTCCTACCAGCGGTAAATCAAGGACTTACAAAAGAGGAAACTGATAATTTAATCAAAAACAAAAGATATGTTCCAGCAGAATGTTATCAATTAGATTTTACCCCTATACCTCACAATATAAATTACGAGCTTGATATGCATCGGCCTTATATCGATGCAATTACGCTTGTCGATGAAGAGGGCACAGAGTATAAAAGAATTCCCGAGGTTATCGATTGCTGGTTTGAATCAGGCTCTATGCCTTTTGCACAGGACCACTATCCATTTGAGCGTCCAGACTGGAAGGAAACAAATTTCCCTGCAGGATTTGTGGCTGAGTATATAGCTCAGACTCGAACATGGTTCTACTACTCTCATGTTATTTCCACAATTCTTTTTGACCATGCTCCGTTTGAAAATGTGGTGACTACTGGTACAGTCCTCGCTGAGGACGGTAGCAAGATGAGTAAGTCTAAAAATAATTTTCCAGACCCATCGATACTTTTTGATAAATACGGAGTAGACGCACTACGATTCTACCTTATGTCCTCAACTCTAATGAAAGGGGAAGATGTAAGCTTCTCGGAGAGGACAGTGCAAGAGATTGCGAGTAAAATTGTAGGAAGATTAGAAAATGTACTAACTTTTTATGAATTGTATAGAGACCTAAATTTAGAGAAAGAAACAAATAATTTTGAAACCACAAATGTTTTAGACAAATGGATACTGACAAGATACAGCGAGTTGTCGAAAGAAGTCACAAAACAAATGGAAGTCTACGATATGGCGCAAGCTACACGACCATTTGATTTGTTTATTGAGGACCTTTCTACCTGGTATTTACGCCGGTCACGCGAAGTTCTAAAAGACGGGAATAAAGGGGCAAAACAAACTTTGTATTTTGTATTGAAAAATATTTCTAAATTGTTGGCACCGTTTACTCCATTTGTCGCAGAGCACGTTTGGCAGAAATTGAAGCAAGAAGAAGACGTAGAGAGTGTACACCTAGCTTTCTGGGAAGAATTTGAGTTTGGAAATAATGAGATAATTACAGAGATGCAAAATGTGCGCAATGTGGTCACGCTAGGATTACAAGCACGCCAGAAAAATAATATACCCGTACGCCAACCCCTTGGTGAATTAACAATATGGAATGAAGAATTTAAAGATGAATATATTGAAATAATTAAGGATGAGTTAAATCTGAAAAAAATTATTTTAGAGAAGAATGACAAAGAGGGTGTAGACTTGAATACAAATATATCAGAGGATTTAAAAAGAGAAGGGGATTATCGTGAGTTGTTGCGAGCTGTACAAGATATGCGCAAGAAGGAAGGTCTTATGCCAAGCGACATGATCACTCTTATGATTTCTACTGACACAAAAGGCGAAGAATTGATAAAAGAATTTGAAAGTGATTTCAAGAAAACTGTATCTGCTAAAGAGATCAACCAAGGGGAGAATGATGGGTCCGAAGCAAAAATTGGGGAAATTGTATTCAAAATTCAGATTATAAAATGAATCGTGAAAATAAAAAATTAGTAATGTTTGATTTTGACGGTGTGCTTGTAAACACTGCAGAATTTTGGTTTAGCCTACACAAAGCATCAAACGGAGATTTAACATGGGAGCGTTTTGAAGAGATGAGCCATGGGAATTTTATAGAGACTCAAAGGAGATTACTAAAAGATGATTCGTACGCGTACCCAGAGGATTATGAAACAAAATATGTAAATGCTCTCGATTCAGTTTTTTCTGTTGGTGATATATTGCACGACACAGTTTTGAAATTAACTGAAAAATACGATTTAGTAATTGTTTCCTCGGCTTCTTCTGTAATAATATCGAATTTTCTAGAGAAAGAAAATTTGCTCCCTTGTTTCAAGGAAGTATTGGGTTACGACTTTCATTCTTCTAAAGTTGTAAAAATAAATTATCTATTAGATAAATACAAAATTACCCCAGATGATACAGTTTTTATAACTGATACTCTTGGTGATGTGCGCGAGGCCAATGAATGCAATGTTAAATCGATAGGAGTCACATGGGGCTTGCACAAAGAGCATACCTTAAGGCTAGGCAATCCAGAAAAAATAATCGAAAGTCCGATAGATTTATTGAATACAGTTGAGACTATTTTAAAATAAAAAACCGTAAATGAATACGGTTTTTTGCGTGATAGGAAAATTTCTTTTTCGGTAATTAATTTTCACCAAAAATATTTGGTTGGGTTGCCCAACTAGTAGGTGCTTTCTGTTCTTTTGTCTCGTTTAAATCCTGATAAACCATAATAGGTAGCCAATACGGGATAGTGACTATAGCAAGAATAAAAAGGAAGGCAAGAGATACATAAATCTTAACCTCATCGATGTCTAGTTTGATTTTTTCCATAATTTTATATTTAAATGTTAAAGGACAAATTAAAAACAGCCTTTTAGTGGCTGGTGTTTGAGATCAATTACGATTTCTTTTTGTATTATTAAACACAAAGACCAGCCACTAAATGTATAGCGGGCGGTAACGGCAAGTTGGTAACTATGCTTGTGTAATAATTCATTATATTTAATCTAGCAAATATAGCCATTTCATGCAATATGTTATAATTTGTATATATGCATCATCATATACACCACACAGAGGGGATTATACTTTCTCATCGTGCACGGGGGGAGGCCAATAAGATGCTCTCTATTTATACGCTCGAGCATGGCTTGATCAATGCGGCAGCGCAGGGTATACGACTCAACAAATCGAAACTTCGTTTTTCTTTGCAGGATTTATCTTATGCCAAAATTGATTTGGTGCGTGGCCGAGATATTTGGCGTGTGACTTCTGCTACACCGATAAATTCTTTTTCTATTGCACAAAGCAATATAGATAGCTTGGCACTTATGCTGCGAGTGAGTAAATTACTCGAACGCTTATGTAGTGGAGAGGAAGGGAATAAAGATGTTTATGTAGACGTATTGCAGTCTTTTTTTATTCTTGATAACGAAGAAGTAAGTACAGAAACACGGGAGGCACTCGAACTCCATTTAGTATTACGCATTTTAAATAGACTCGGGTATATCGGTGACAACAAGGATTTGACCTCATACTTGAATGGGGGATTTGAGCAAGATATGGCAAAAGATGTATTGTTCAACAAAAGATCAATAGTCCTAGCTATCAACCAAGCACTGCGTGAGAGTCAGCTGTAATTTGTGTTATAATAAACTCTATATATGAAAGAAGATGAAAAGCCATTACACAAAATAGAGGATATCAAGCGTACCTTATATGAGCGAGATTTCGACTCGTCCAAACATCACAAAGAAGGGGTACTTCATAATATCCCTCACAAAGTCGCGCAAACTTGGGATGATGGGCAAGCTCATCCTATAACTTCACCCAAATATACAAAATTTTTTAAAAGATTCTTTTTTATAGCAATTTTGTTTTTTCTCGGAGCTGTTGGTTATGGTGTATACACTTTCATGCAAGGCAAGAGTACTGTGTCGGGAGACAATATAGAGGTTACAGTACTTGGTAATGCCTTTGTGCAAGCAGGCGAAGAATTGCCAATACAGATAGAAATTGTAAATAAAAATAATGCCAAGCTAGAATTAGTAGATTTGATAGTAGAGTATCCACGTGGAGCTACCGCTGATTCGACTCTAGATATGATACGCTTACCTCGTGAAGCTATTGGTACAATCAAGCCCGGTGAACGCATAGAAAGAAATAAAAAAGTTACACTCTATGGTGACCAAGGTGCGATTAGGAATGTAACAGTTAGATTGGAGTACCATCCCGAGGGTTCCAACGCAATTTTCACTAGAGAGAAATCTTATCCAGTCACTATTAGCTCAGCCCCACTTTCATTATTATTCGAAGGCCCAACAGTTACAAGTTCAGGCCAAGATGTAAATTTCCAAATTACCGCTACACTCAATACCGCACTACCTAGCGACAAAACTTTATTGAAAGTAGAGTATCCTACAGGATTTCGATTTGAAAGTTCTTTCCCGAAACCATCACTTGGAAATTCACTCTGGAATATAAATGATTTAGAGATTGGCAAGCCGATGGTTATAAATATAAAGGGTAGTATGATAGGTCAAAACGGCGACGAGCAAGCATTCCATGTATATGTTGGTAACCCAAATCTCGCCAACCAATCAGTTATTGATGTTGTTTACAATTCATTACTTCACACAGTAACTATAGACAAGCCATTCCTTGAAGCAAAAATAATTGTTGGCGGAGAAGACTTGGAAACATATTCAACTGCGGGAGGCAAATCGGTAAAGGTAGACATAGAATGGGTAAACAATCTCCCTACAAGAATATTGAATGCACAAATCACAGCCAATATTTCGGGAAATGTTCTCGACAAAAACTCTATTTCTGTAAACGACGGATTTTTTGACTCCACAAACAATGTGATTATTTGGGATAGGAACACAAACAGAGAATTAACTTCTGTGGATCCTGGTAGCAAGGGTAGAGTTAGTTTCTCCTTTACACCGACATCAGTACTTGGGGCATCCCAATCCATAAGTTCACCTCAGGTTATGATATCTGTTAGTATCAAAGGCCAAGAGTCTGGCTCTGGAGGAGTGTCGGAGGTTACAAACTTTACAAAGAAAATTATACGAGTAACATCAGATTTCCAAATTGCATCTTCAGGGCTCTGGTATGGAGGTGCGTTGCCACCGCAAGTAGATCGTGATACTGTATATAAAATAATTTGGACACTGTCGAACTCAGTAAATAACATAAACAATGCAGAGGCTAGAGCAATAATACCTTCATATATGAAATGGGGAGCAATGATTGGTGGTGGGTCCGAGAATATTTCCTATGATCCAAATACTCACGAAGTTGTCTGGAAAATTGGTAAGGTCCTAGCTAACACAGGATTTGGTGCAGGGGAGAGAGAAGTTTCATTCTCTCTAGTACTAAAGCCCTCACTATCCCAAGTAGGTACTGGCCCACAACTAATAAAAGAAGTATATCTTACAGGAATTGATTCTTTTACAGGGGCTACTCTTAAATCAAGTGCAGGAGATATAAATACAAGACTTGAGAATGACCCTAATTTTGTGATTGGAAATGAGCGTGTTATAAAATAAGTATAAGAAAAAAATGGAAAATAAAGACAACAACTTAATGGAGAAAATAACATCACTTGCAAAGCGCCGTGGCTTTATTTTTCAAGGTTCCGAAGTTTATGGAGGATTAGCTGGTACATATGACTATGGCCCACTTGGAGTCGCGCTGAAAAATAATATCAAGAATTCTTGGTGGAAAAAGTTTGTTGATAACCGTGAAGATATGTACGGAGTTGATGCGGCAATTTTGATGAATAGTAATGTGTGGAAAGCAACAGGGCACATAGATAATTTTTCAGATCCGATGGTAGAATGCAGCAAATGTAAAAAAAGGTTTCGCGCTGACCAAATCATAGACAAAGAAATTTGTGCTGATTGTGGAGGTAAACTCGGTGATGAGAAAAAGTTCAACATGATGTTCGCTACACAAATTGGTGCAGTGGAAGACAGCTCATCTACTGTATATCTACGACCCGAGACAGCGCAAGGTATGTTTGTGAATTTCAAAAATGTAATGGATTCTATACACCCAAAATTGCCTTTTGGGTTAGCTCAAATTGGTAAAGCATTCCGCAATGAAATTACTCCAAGAGATTTTATTTTCCGACAGCGTGAATTCGAGCAAATGGAAATTGAATTTTTTCTTCACCCAAATGATTGGGAAAAATATTTCACATACTGGCGCGCAGAAATGCTCGAATGGATGGAAAGCATCGGTTTAGACATGAATAGTGTTTATGAGCTTGAGGTGGAGAAGACAGATCTTGCCCACTACAGCTCACGCACAATTGATTTCGAATTTGAATTTCCTTTTGGACGCAAGGAATTATATGGACTCGCATACCGTACAGATTTCGACCTTCAAACTCATGGGAAAAATAGTACTGTAGATTTGTCATATTTCGACGATGAGACAAAAGAGCGATTGATCCCTCATGTTATAGAGCCTTCATTTGGTGTGGATCGTACTGTTTTGGCATTGTTAACTAGTGCTTACAAAGAGGAAGTAAAAGGGGAGGAAGCAAGGCCATACCTGGCACTTAGCCCGTCTATAGCGCCTGTGGTTTGTGCAGTGTCACCATTGCTCAAGAACAAGCCAGAGTTACGTGATTATGCTCATAAAGTGTATAGAATGCTCAAAGATGAATTTGGCAGAGTAATGTGGGATGACAATGGCAACATAGGTAAAAGGTATCGCAGACAAGATGAAATCGGTACACCATGGTGTATAGTCATAGACTTCGACACACTAGGTGAGGAGAATCCGGAGCACAAAGATACAGTCACCATACGCGACCGCGACACAGGCACCCAAGAAAGAATCAAGAAAGACGAAATCATCGATTACATAAAAGAGAAGATGAACTAATGCAAAAACCTAAGAAGACAACATTACCAAATGGCTTGCGGATTGTGACTGTGCCTATGAAGGACAATCCTACTGTCACTGTGCTTGTATTGGTGGGGACGGGGAGTGACTATGAGGATAAAAAGGTGGGTGGAATATCACACTTCCTAGAGCATATGTGCTTCAAGGGTACAGTTGCTCGGCCGAGCGCACAAGCTATATCACACGAACTTGATGCTCTAGGTTGCCAATACAACGCTTTTACTGATCATGAATTGACAGGCTACTATGCAAAAGCGGACAGCAAACATTTCAAAAAGATTTTTGAAATTATTTCGGATATTTATTTAAACTCCACTTTTCCTGAAACTGAAATGGAGAAGGAGAAGGGTGTAATAGTAGAAGAGATAAATATGTATGAAGATATGCCACATCGTCATGTGCAAGATTTATTCCAAGAGTTGCTATATGGTGATCAACCTGCCGGTAGAAATATTGCAGGTACACGCGAAAATGTGAGGGGAATGAAGAGGGATGACTTTGTGAAATATAAAAAAGAACACTATGTAGCAAGTGCAACAACGATTGTTGTGGCTGGGAATATCGACACAAAGCAAGTTTTAAATGAAGCTAAAAAACATTTCAAAGAAGTCCACACAGGAGCAAAAGGCAAAAAGAAAAAAACAATCAGTACCCAAAAGAGTCCTGCCGTTTTGTTGAAATACAAAGATAGCGATCAAACCCACTTCGTGCTAGGGGTGAGGAGCTTTGATATGTTCGATAAAAAGAATTCCACACTGTCATTACTCGGAGGAATACTTGGTATGGGTATGAGCTCTAGATTATTTATAAAATTACGTGAAGATATGGGAGTAGCGTACTATGTGCGCGCAGGTAATGACACAAGTCTTGATCATGGAGCATTCCAGATCTCTGCTGGAGTTACAAATGCAAGAGCCGAGGAAGTAATAAAAGAAATTTTGAAAGAATGTAAAAAACTTACAGAGGAATTAGTAAGTGAAAAAGAATTGGCAAAAGTAAAATCATTTATCATAGGGAACTCCAAACTATCGCTTGAAGCGACGGATGATATAGCCAATTTCTACGGGGGGCAAGAGATTTTGAAAAAGGAAATGAAGACTATCGAGGAAAAAGCCAAAGAGCTCAACAAGGTCACCGCTGTTGATATACGCAATATGGCACGCAAAATATTTATCAAAAAGAATTTGAACCTTACAATCATTGGGCCTTTTAAAGATAAAATGAAATTTGAGAAAATACTAGAATTTTAGTTTGTGTGATATTATTATAATATGAATGATAGTCCCAAAAATACTACAATCTCCATATCGACTGGTACGCTTGTTCGCGTGGCTGTTATTGTCATTTCTATCTTTGCCCTTATAAAATTGCGTGATATTGTGCTTGTCGTTCTAACTGCGATTGTAATCGCCTCATTTATAGAGTCTGGCGTAAAAAAGATGAAGCCTTTTATAAAAAATCGCGCAATTGCAGTATTCTTGATCTACCTTGTATCTTTTGGGATTGTAGTAGGACTCTTTAGTGTATTTGTACCAGTATTCCTTGAGGAAATGTCTGCACTTGTTGATCAATCTGCAAAATATATTCCAGAGGGTAGTATACTCAATTCTTTCCAATCCAATACTATTACTGGGGCAAAAGGAGTCGTAAGTACAATTTCCCACAATGCTTCACTTGGCGAAGTTATCAAAAGTACACAAGGACTTACAGGGAGCTTCTCTGGAGGATTCCTCACAATATTTAGTACAGCTTTTGGTGGAATATTGAACTTGGTACTTATTGTAATTATTTCGTTTTACCTTTCTGTTAAAGAAAAGGGTATAGAGAATTTCTTGCGTATTGTTGTGCCGGACAAACATGAAGAGTATGTGATAGATCTGTGGCTACGCACTGAGCACAAGATTGGACTATGGATGCAGGGGCAGATGTTACTTGGTGTGATTGTAGGACTCCTGACATATTTAGGTTTGGTCATTCTGGGAGTAAAGTATGCGCTTGTTGTGGCATTGTTAACTGCATGTTTGGAGCTTGTGCCATTTGGTATACTACTTGCTGTTATCCCTGCTATGTTATTTGGATATCTCGGAGGGGGAGTAAGCCTCGCATTTATGGTGGGAATATTGTACTTTGTTATCCATCAATTTGAAGCGTACTTAATATATCCACTGATTGTAAAAAAGGTTGTAGGAATATCACAATTAGTTGTGATACTATCATTACTAATCGGTTATACACTTGCAGGATTTTGGGGAGTAGTACTTGCTATACCAGTTGCTGTGTTGTTGCTGGAATTCCTAGACGACAGAGAAAAGAAAAAGATAACTGCGCGGGCAAATTAATTTATGAATAATGAAAATACTGGAAAACCTTTTTATCTAACTACAACATTACCATATGTAAATGCGCCACTTCATATGGGGCATGCATTGGAGTTCGTACGTGCCGACGTAATCGCTCGGTACAAAAAGCTCGTTGGCTTTGATGTTTATTTCAATACTGGGACCGATGAGCATGGCACAAAAATTTACGAGAAGGCAAATGCAAATGGATTAACAGCACAAGAGTTTGTAGATGCTGGTTTTGCTACATTTAAAAATCAAATCAAGATGTTTGGTGTAAGCGATGATATACACTTTATTCGTACTACAGATAGTAATCACGAGCAAGCTGCCCAAGAATTCTGGAAACGTGTATACGACAATGGATATATTTACAAGAAAACCTACGAAGCAAAATATTGTGTAGGGTGTGAAAGTGAAAAGACGGACAGCGAACTCAACGAGCAAGGGCAGTGCCCGGATCATCCAGGTATTGATTTGCAAATTATCAAAGAAGAAAATTACTTCTTTAAGTATTCTGCATTCCAAGATAAGCTTTTGGAATTCTACAAAAATAATCCTACCTTTGTAATTCCAGAATTTCGTTTTAATGAAATTATTTCTTTTGTCGAGAATGGCTTGCAAGACTTCTCGATCTCACGACTCAAATCCAAAATGCCGTGGGGGATACCTGTGCCCGGCGATGAGGAGCAAGTTATGTATGTATGGTTTGATGCGCTTACAAATTATATTTCTACCTTAGGCTGGCCAGAGGGTGCCCCCTCTCCTTACCAAGGAGAGGGCCGGGGAGAGGTTCTTAATTTAGGAACCCCCACCCAGCCTCCCCCTTATAAAGGAGGAGGGGAAATGCAATCTCTCTTTGAGAAATACTGGGTCAATGGCAATCCGACGCAATACTGTGGTAAGGACAATACACGCTTCCAGAGTGCTATGTGGCAAGCCATGCTTATGGCAGCCGATGTACCGAACTCCCATCAAATCGTGGTAAATGGCTTTATAACAGCAGATGGAGGCCTTAAAATGAGTAAAACACTAGGGAACGTAGTAGACCCGAGCGATATAGTGGCTGAGTATGGTACAGATGCACTTCGCTATTTCCTCCTCCGAGAAGTAAGCAATTTTGAAGATTCACCGTTCACAATAGAGCGATTCAAAGATGCATATAATTCTGGACTAGCAAATGGATTAGGTAATTTAACTTCGCGTATCCTAACACTTTCAGAAAAATATTTGGATGGATGCCCTGAGACTTTTACAAATTCTATGCAAAAAGCTTGCTTTGATTATCTTGAAAAATTTGAAATAAAACATGCAACAGATTTTATTTGGAATGAAATTCAAAATGTAGATAAAATTATTCAATCTACAGAACCTTTTAAAGTTGTTAAAGTTGATTTAGAAAAAGGTAAAAGTTTAATTAAGGATCTTGTCGTGCGTCTCCATGGTATTGCTGAAATGCTACTTCCTATTATTCCAGAAACATCAGAAAAGATTTTAAATCTGATAAAAGAAAACAAAAAACCAACAGAACCTTTGTTTTTAAGAAAAGATTAAATATGCAAAATATAATTCCAATCATAAAAGATTTTCTGTATAGTGCCTTTATTGCAATTCTCCCAACAGTCATGTCTTTTCTGCTGTGGGAGGTGGTACCCATACCGTCTCGTTTAGGAGTAGGAGGGGTAATACTTGTATCTTTTTTGGTATTTACATTTATAATTTTTATTACACGTCGGCAAAATTCTAAGAAAATTTATTATATAGTTTGCCTTGTTTTACTTTTAAGTATGCCTGCTTTCATTATTTATAGAAATTATAACAATAGAATCATTTGTGAAAAACTTGATGGAAAAGATGTTACTCTTCCATATATTACTTTTGAAGTTATTCGTGACATAGACGGAGATGTCCATTCAGGTGATAAATATGGGATGGACAAGGTGTGTTATATAACCAGTAAAAAATTAAAGGAGATAGACCCAAAAGCTTCGCCGTATAAATGGGTTGATTTTGTTGTCACGGATTAATATGGATTTTAAATTAAGAACCTCTCCTCAGTCCTCTCCTTATTAAGGAGAGGAGGAAATGCTAATATGACAATTTTGTACAACAAATCTAAGAATTTAGGCAAACGTTTATTTTTAAGGAGGAATCAAACTCTCCAAGAAATTATTTTGTGGGCAAGATTAAGGAGGGGACAGACGGGGTATAAATTTAAAAGGCAATATTCTGTTGGACCGTATGTTTTGGATTTTTATTGTTCAATAAAAAAGTTAGCGATTGAAATTGATGGCTCACAACATATTGAAAATAAAGAGTATGACAAAGAAAGAACTAAATTTTTAAACAATCTAGGTATCAGGGTTTTGCGTTTTTGGAATAATGAAGTAAATGCTAATATAGATGGAGTGGTAGATAAAATTATGAGGGAATTGGATTCCCCCTCTCCTTAACAAGGAGAGGGGTCAGGGGAGAGGTTCTTAATTAATTCGGGGAACCCCCCTCATTTCCCTCCTTGGTAAGGAGGGGAGGAAGTCAAAAAATTTATGAATTTCAAATACATAGATATACATTCACATACAAATTTCAAGGCATTCGAGGAGGATCGAGATGCTGTTATTATGCGTGCGCTCGATGCAGGCGTTGCTGTGATCAATGTCGGCACGCAGATAGATACATCACGATTTGCAGTGGAGATGGCAAATAAATATGATGGTGTATATGCGATTATTGGATTGCATCCGATACATACTGGCGCATCGTATCACGATACGAAAGAACTTGGGGAGGAAGGCAAGGCTTTTACAAGCCGTGGCGAAGTTTTTGATTACGAAAATTACAAAAAATTAATTGTCGATCCAAAGGTTGTAGCAATAGGGGAATGCGGGCTAGATTACTATCGTTGTACAGAGGAAACAATTGCTAAGCAGAAGCAAGCTTTCATAGAGCAGATAAATCTCGCAAATGAATATAACAAGCCATTGATGCTACATATTCGCAATAACCCTGAAGATAAAACTCTCAATGCATACAGCGACGCGTTGGAAATTTTGAAAGAGCATGCGAGGGTTTTAGGGGATGTGCATTTCTTTGCAGGAAGTCTCGAAGATGCGAAAGGGTTTGTAGATTTCGGCTTCACATTATCTTTTACAGGAGTGATTACATTTACTCATGATTATGATGAAGTTGTCCGCCAAACACCGCTTGATATGATTATGTCGGAAACTGATTCGCCATACATAACCCCTATACCATATCGTGGCAAGAGAAATGAGCCAGTATATGTAATAGAAGTCGTCAAAAAAATCGCTGAAATCAAAGGTTTGCCAATCGACGAAGTTGCCAATCAGCTCGTAGTAAATGCGAAAAGAGTTTTCAATTTAAAATAATATGGACAATAATTTTTTCAAGAAAAATTTAAAAAAAGGTTTAGAGATAGCCGGAGCTCTCGTGATTGGATCTATCCCAAGTAAGACGGGTGACAATAAACAAATTTCTAATCAAGACTTAAATCCCCCTGCTATTCATACAGAAGCAATTAAACCTAAAGAAATTAGTCCTGATACTATGGGCCATTTTAATGATAAAAAAGTAGAAGAAAAAACAAAAGAATTTGAAACTTTTATAAGTAAAGAGCGTATTGAAAAAACAATAAATACACTAAGAGATGATGTAATAAAGCAAATTCCTAAAGATATAGAAAAACATTACAATGATAGATACGAAAAATATAAGAAAATTTACTCCCATGATCATGAAATACTTGCATTAGGAGATAATCCAAAATTTAACACAAAAGATTTTTTAGAACTAATGGGTAAAACAGGGGATTCTATTTATTATGAGGAATCACCCAAAATGTCTTTTGAAGGATTTCTTGCAGACAAAAATTTACATTTGTACAATGATGAACAAAAAGCAAAAGCCATTGAAAAAATAAAATCAGATTACGACTCATTGGAAAAAGAGGGATCTTTTATGGCTAAAGGTGGGTTTGAAGATTATCTGAGAATATACCGTAATTGGGTAGAAGGTGATAAATTAATAAAAGAAGAAAAAAAATACAAAGAATATATTAAACATACACGCAAAGAAACAAGAGAATATCACCTAGGAAGCACAGCTTACGCATTATTGCGCTCAGGAGCATATGATCAATTTATAAAAGAAGGTGGCGAAGGTGAAGAATTGGTAAATAAAATAATAAATGATATTAGTAATCCAGCACACTATGAATGCGATGCTAAAAATCCAAATAACTTAGTAATATCTAGATTTGGCTCATATTTAAATCCAAACGAAGTTGAATGGATTACTTCAACTTTACTAGAGCTTGAAAAAAGGGAAATTAAAACAAATTTTACTATGGGAAGTAATGTTGGTAATCCTGTTACTTTGGAAGAATTAAATAATATAAACCAAAAAAGGCTTGACTTCACATTTGATACAACTACATCAAGAGAAGAAAAATTTACTTTGAAGCAAATGGAAAAACAAGCTGAGACCCTAAAAACACACAATACTGCATGCGAGGGAGCACATACTTTACATGCCTTGACGATGTATGATTTGTATTCAAAGGATTCTATTAAATTAAATGAACATTTGGCTTTAGCTACACAAATGCTTGAAAAAAGACTTATGGAAACAAAAATTCCAGAAAAAAAGAATGAAATTATGGACTTGATTCATGATCTATCACACGAGTTACTTCCATTTACTGAATTGCCAAATGATTTTGAACTAGATCCTAATACGAAAAAAATTGTTCAAAGTGCTATAAAAAGAATGATTGAAAATGTTGAATATATGAAAATAAGATTTGGTAAAGTAGATAGCGTAAGTGATGCATCTCATGCAATAGACGTCCTAGAACATTTACCAGATTGTGTTTTAAAAAAATAAGAAAATTTTTTTAGCCTTTTAAATTTAAAATGGTACAATATATTCATATTAATAAAGTAGAATAATTATGAAAAAACTTTTCACTCTTCTGTCTTTTATATTGGTTTTTGGTTTAGGGGCACAAAAAGTAAACGCGGACCCAGTTCCTAGTATTACAATCCTTTCCCCAATGGATAGCAAGACGATTAGGCTTGGGGATAAAATAACAGTCAAATGGAGTAGTGTTGGGGTTCCTTCCGATGAGACTGTTGTAATAGGGCTTAACACAAATACTACCACAGGAAGTGCGGGGTTTGGGGCTCAAGCGTATGCAAAGAATACTGGCTCAGCAAGTTTTTATTTGCTAAATGATTTACCAAGTCAATTTTTAAACAATAAGTTTGATATTTCAGTTACGTCCTTAAATGGTGTGGCGGGGAAGAATAGTAGCTCGAAAAAATTTAAGGTAACTCCATGTGCAAAAAAATGTACTGGGCCTGAGATTGAAGTAATTTCTCCAACGAGCAGGGATACTTTTAAGCCGGGCGATACCGTAAAGGTAAAATGGAATACTAGAAACATTCCTAGTGATGCGGAAGTTATAATAGGTATATCAACAGTCGATTCAAATGGTGGTACTATTAATAATACCCCAGTTGTAAACTATAGACTTAAGACAAAAAATACTGGTTCAGCAACATTTACCTTGCCAGCACGTAAGTTGTTCGGGGTAGCTTTAAATCCAAAAAGTAAATCTTTTACTAATAAATATCAATTTTCTGTTTATTATCCTATAATGGATAGTACTCATATACCAATGGGTAACTCTACCCCTATTCCTATAAAAAATAATGTATTTACCAATACTACGAAAGATACTCCTTTCACGGATAGTTTTTACGCAGTTTCCAGTAAATTCACCATAAAATAACCCAGAATCAATAGTCACTTTGACATGTGGCCTTATTTCTGCTAATATAGGCAAGTCTCGTTTGATGCGCTCCTGAAAGCGTATCACTTAGGTCCATAGCGAGATGTATTATTAAAATTTAAAAAATAACGTTTTATGGAAGAAAAAGAAGCAAAAATGACCGTATATGAGGTTGGATACCTTTTGGTGCCAACTATTGCGGAAGAGAATGTAGGAGGTGAAGTTACAGTGTTGAAGGATATGTTGTCAGGGAATGGAGCACAATTCATTTCTGATGAATATCCAAAGATGATTGAGCTTGCTTACGAGATGTCTCGTACAATCCTTAACAAAAAAGCAAAGTTTACTACAGGTTATTTTGGATGGGTGAAATTCGAAATCCCAACAGAAAATATTCTAAAGGTAAAAGAAATGCTTGATAAGAACGAATCAATAATCCGATTCCTTCTTATAAAGACAGTTCGAGAGAGCACAATGGCTCCAAAGCGTGCATACACAAAAACTGAAGGTGGTGCAGGTGCAAAGCGCCGTACTGCAAAAGCTGTGGAGGCAGAAGCAGGACCAATAAACGAAGAGACTATCGACAAAGATATCGATGCTCTTGTGGTAGAATAAAGGTATTAATAAATTAATCCTATATTATATATGTACTTAAACAAAGCATTAATCATAGGTAATCTAACTCGGGATCCTGAGTTGAAAGCATTACCATCTGGTATCAAAGTGTGTAGCTTCTCTGTGGCTACAAATCGTGTTTGGAAGGACCAAAATGGTGCCAAACAGGAAGCAGCAGATTATCACAATGTTGTAGTATTTGGTCGCCAAGCAGAAACAGTTGCCCAATATATGAAAAAGGGTAGCCAAGTAATGATAGAGGGCCGCATGCAGACACGTAGCTGGGATGATGCCACAACTGGCACAAAGAAGTATCGTACAGAGGTTGTTGCAGATCGAGTCCAATTTGGATCTACAGGCAATGCACCACGTACAGGAGGAGCCCCAACACAAGCACCTGCTAAATCAAACGAACAAGATGATAGTGGGCTTGATACAATAGATTATCCTCAAGATGAAATCGCATCAGAAGATATTCCATTCTAATTATTAAAATTATTAAAAATTTATGAAACAAGATTATTTCTCTTCAAACAATATAAAATATATTGATTACAAAGATATAGAATTGCTGAAAAAGTTTATTGCCCCAAATGCTCGCATGATGGGTCGCAAGAAGACAAACACAACTTCTAAAAATCAACGCAAGGTAGCCGAGGCAATCAAGCGTTCACGATTCATGGGCCTATTGCCATTTATCGCTAAATAAACAATATAAACAA
>JAUPVQ010000025.1 GCA_030916965.1 Patescibacteria group bacterium | reverse complement strand
TGGTAGTACAGCAATCTTGACCTGCATATCAAGCGACAGTGCTATAAGTGCACTCCGGCCTGCTGCCCGCACACCTGCACTATCTCCATCAAAAGCAAAAATAATATTACTCGAAAGTCGGCGTATCAATCCGAGATTATTTATACTATTTTCTGCATCAATTACTGTTGACGAAAGTGCAGTTCCCGAAACTGCAACAGTATTTGTAACTCCCATCTGGTGCGACAAAAGTAGATCCAATTGCCCTTCTACTATCACAGCGTACCCACGCTGTCGGATTGCTAACTTTGCTTTGTCTATACCAAAAAGTACATTTGATTTATTGAAGAGTACTGTGTCAGGACTGTTTAAATATTTTGCCTCTGTATCACTTTCCTTACCAAACAATCTACCCGAAAAGGCAATTATTCTGCCACTTGAATCTGAAATTGGGAACATAATTCTTGATCGGAATCTATCATATATACCCTTCTCAGAAATCTTTATCAATCCAACTTTATCCAAATCACTTTGAGTATAACCCATCTTAATTAAATAATCAGAAAGATTTCTCCATCCATCTGGAGCATATCCAACTTGAAAAGATTTAATAGTCTCGTCAGTCAAACCACGACTGATCAAATACGCTCGCGCCTCATTTGATTTTGCAAATTCATTTTCAAAATACTGGGTCGCTTTGTCCATTATTTCATAAAGAATAGTTCGATTATCTCCCTCTTGTTTTGTGTATACAAGTGGCACACCCGCACGCTCAGCCAATGTTTTGAGAGCACCTTTGAAATCTACTCCTTCGAAATTTTCTACGAAGGAAAATATGTCTCCTTTGGCACCACAACCAAAACAGTAGTACCCATTTCGAACTGGTGAGATAAAGAATGACGGAGTTTTCTCATTGTGAAATGGGCACTTTGCTTTGTAATTTACACCAGACGGAATCAATTCTATGTAAGAGGAAAGAACGTCCGTAATGGAAAGACGTGTCTTTATCTCTGTTACAGGTGAATTAGTCCTGTCATGCATAATTTTTTAAGCTTGAGCTTCTTGATTAATTTCAACGTTTGGAGCTTTCTTTGAAACTTTCTCTGCGCCGAATCCAGTTCCAGCTGGGATCAAGTTTCCTACAATAACATTTTCCTTCAAACCTCTCAAATCGTCAACCCCTCCACGGATAGCATTGTTGATAAGAACTCGGTTTGTGTTTTGGAACGATGCCGCAGATAGCCATGACTTTGTAGTCAATGACACCTCAGAGATTCCAAGTACGATTGTTTCTGCTTTTGCAGGACGGCCACCGAATTTCTCTGTACGATTATTTTCTTCTATCAATTCAATAGATTCTACGATTTCACCTGGAGAGAATGTTGAATCTCCTGCATCTTTAATACGCTTTCGAGAGAACATTTGGCGAATGATAATTTCGATATGCTTACGTGAGATAGATGCACTTTGCAAGTCATAAACTTTGTTGATTTCGCGTACGATGTATTCCTCAGCAGCCTCTTTGTCGGCGTATTTAACAATTTCATTTATATCAGCAGATCCATCTGTAAGTATGTGACCTTTCTTGATATGCTCGCCTTTCTTTACCAATACTTGTCTTCGGAATGGAACATCATATTCCATCTCGCGAGTCTTTGTATTTGTTATATCATCTCCAAGAATTTTGATTGTCTTACCATTACCACTATCAAGTATTTCGATTACTTGTCCGTCTGCATGGTTGATCAATGCTGGGTTCTTTGGAATTCGGCGTTCAAAAATTTCTTCAACACGAGGCAATCCGGCTGTAATGTCGACACCTGTCACACCTCCAGCTTTGAAAGTTCGAAGTGTTAGCTGTGTACCTGGCTCACCGATAGCTTGCGCTGCGATAATTCCAACTGCTTGGCCGATCTCGATTAGACAGTTTCGTCCCAAATCAAGACCATAACAAGTCTGACAAATTCCGTGTACTGTCTCACATGCAAGTGGTGATCGAACTAGTGCAGAATTTACTCCAGCTTTCTCCATTTTCTTCGCAGCTTCTTTGTCTACTAGGAATCCTTTTTTGTACAAAACATTACCATCTGCATCTTTTACATCTGCAAGCAATATTCTTCCGTGTACATATTCTACAAGTGAGTCATCTACTCGCTCTACTATCTTGCCTTCTTTTGTACCACAATCAGCTTCTGTAACCACAACATCTTGTGCCACATCTACTAGACGGCGTGTTAGATATCCAGCCTTTGCAGTGTTGAGCGCAGTATCGGCAAGACCCTTACGAGATCCGTGTGTAGTAATGAAGTATTCAAGTGGTGACAATCCTTCGATATAAGAAGGGATAATTGGGAAGTCCAATGTTTGACCAGATGTATTCACGATCAAACCTTTCATACCACACATCTGTACGAGTGATCCCATGTTTCCGCGGGCTCCAGACATAACAAGGTCGTATGTAGAACCTTTAGTATCCAAAGAGGCCGGAATACATTTCTCGATTTCCTTTTTGGCTTGTTCCCAGATTTCGATAACCTTTTGGCATTTCTCATCTTCAGACAAAAGTCCATCATTCCATTGTTCTATGATTGTAGCTTCTTCTGCGCGGTGAGCTTTGACAATTGCGGCTTTGCCTTCTGGAACTTTCACACTGTCGATTCCCCATGTTATACCAGCGTATGTAGCATAGCGGTAACCGAAGCTCTTGATCTTGTCGAGCACTGGTGGAGTCGCATCAATACCATAAAGTGTAATAATCTCATCTACCAATTGTCCCATTCTCTTAACTGTAATTTCTTCATTTAAATATGGGAAATCTTCTGGCAAAATACTGTTGAAGAATAGTCGTCCAACTGTCGTCTCGAATGGCACACCACCAAATTCTTTGTACTTTGGCTTCTCACTTCCGAGTACTTTGATCTTTGCGCGGAATGTAATTGCATTGAGGTCGAAAGCGGTGATCGCTTGGTTTGGACTTGTAAAGATCATTCCTTCTCCTTTCTCTCCACTTACAGTCTTTGTCATCCAGTAACATCCAAGCACGATATCCATCTTTGGGTTCACGATTGGAGCGCCATCTTGAGGCTTGAGCAAGTTCTTGTTCGCAGCCATATAGTCACGAGCTTCAGCTTGTGCAGCATCAGATAGTGGCACGTATACAGCCATCTGGTCTCCGTCGAAGTCGGCGTTGAATCCAGTACAAACGAGTGGGTGCACTTGGATCGCATTACCTTCGATCAATATCGGGTTGAAAGCTTGAATACCAAGACGGTGCAAAGTCGGTGCACGGTTTAGGAGTACGAATTTACCACGGATAACTTCTTCGAGGATTGCCCATACTTCTGGCACACTTTCTTCGATAAGTTTATTTGCTCCACGGATGTTGAAAGCCAATTCTGTTTCGAGAATTTTGGAAATCACAAATGGTCGGAAGAGTTCCAGAGCCATATGCTTTGGAAGTCCACATTGATTCAATTTCAAATTTGGACCGACAACGATAACAGAACGTCCTGAATAGTCCACGCGCTTACCGAGCAAGTTCTGACGAAATAGACCTTGTTTTGATTTCAAGTTATCTGAAAGAGATTTGAGTGCTCGCTTCTGACTTGCGGACACAGCTTGTGAATCGTTTTGCTTTGCAATTGAGTTGTCGATAAGTGCATCTACAGCTTCTTGCAAAATACGCTTTTCGTTACGCAAGATTACGTCTGGTGCACCGATCTCCTTGAGTTTCTTCAAACGATTGTTACGGTTGATCACACGGCGGTACAAGTCGTTGATATCACTTGTAGCATGACGTCCACCATCTAGCGCAACCATAGGGCGAAGTGCTGGAGGGATAACTGGGATTACGTTTAGGAACATCCATTCAGGACGGATCTTTGAGTAAAGCATTGAGCGGATTAGAGACATTCTCTTCTCCAATTTCTCTTTCTCAACTGCACTTGCTTTTGGCAACATAGCCTCTGTCTCCTTCTTCAATTTTTCCAAATCAAGTGTACAGAATATTTTATATATTGCTTCGGCACCGATACTCGCTTCGAAACAGCTACCATACTTCAGTGAGAAGTGGTGGTAAGATATTTCATTAAGCACTTTACCTGGAACGATATCATTGATCTCACGTTTTGTATTTGTTAGAAGTTCTTTCAATTTCTCTTTGCCTTCTTCGTCTGGAGCTGACTTTATCTTTGCCTTGAATTCACTTTCTAGATTCTTTAGGACATTTTCCTTTTCTTCATTGTGAACATTTGTGATCACATATCCAGCAAAGTAGATTACTTTTTCTAGATCAGCAACTGGTATGTTAAGCAATGTAGACATACGGCTTGGTACTCCACGTAGGAACCAGATGTGTGCGACAGGACTTGCAAGCTCGATATGACCCATACGCTCACGTCGAACAATACTTCGTGTAACTTCCACTCCGCATTTCTCACAAACGATATCCTTGTAGCGGATGCGTCGGTATTTACCACAGTAACACTCGTAGTCCTTCTCTGGTCCGAATATTCGTTCGTCAAATAGTCCTGATCTTTCGGATCGGCCTGTACGGTAGTTGATAGTCTCTGGCTTTGTAACTTCGCCAAATGACCACTCGCGGATTCGGTCAGGAGATGCGAGCTTGATATGTATTGAATTAAAATCTGATGTATCTATTGTTTTCATAAAATTTTATTTATTAGTTAGTAAGGTCATCCTTTTTTAATTCGACATCGAGTGACAATCCTCGTAGGTAGTTGAGCAATACGGAGAATGATGCTGGTGCATTTGGTTCCCCCATTGGATTACCTTTGATAATCGCATCGAATGTCTGTGACCGACCGATAATATCATCAGATTTGATTGTAAGCATTTCGCGTAGTGTATGAGCAGCGCCATGTCCTTCGAGAGCCCAGACCTCCATTTCTCCGAATCTTTGTCCTCCACCTTGAGCTTTACCTCCGAGTGGTTGCTGTGTGATAAGTGAGTACGGACCGATAGAACGCATGTGAAGTTTGTCTTCCACCATGTGGTGCAGTTTGAGCATGTACATATATCCTACAGCTACATCTTGGTCAAAGGCATCTCCTGTACGTCCATCATATAGTGTTACTCGTCCGTTTTCTGGCATACCAGCTTTTACCAATTCATCACGAATTTCAGGAACTGTCGCACTAGAGAATGGTGGTACGATTGCTTGGTAATTTAATTCATGAGCAGCATAACCAAGATGCATTTCAAGAATTTGTCCGAGGTTCATACGAGATGGCACACCAAGTGGTGTCAGGATGATATCAACAGGTGTACCGTCGGCCATAAATGGCATCTCTTCTTCTGGAAGGATTGTTGAAATAACACCTTTGTTACCGTGGCGTCCTGCGAGCTTGTCTCCAACAGAAATATTTCGAATTTGTGCAACTTCTACAACAACTCTTTTGATGATTCCAGATTCCAAATTGTGTCCTTGATCACGAGAGAATATTTTAACACCAACGATTCTTCCTTTCTTGCCGTGTTCAAGACGTAGTGATGTATCTTTTACATCACGAGCTTTCTCAGCAAAGATTGAACGGAGTAATCGCTCTTCTGGAGTAAGTTCAGTCTCACCTTTTGGAGTAATCTTACCTACCAAGATATCGTTCTCACGAACTTCGGCACCGATACGGATAATACCGTCTTCGTCGAGGTCCTTCAATTTATTTTCACCAACGTTTGGAATATCACGAGTTGTAATCTCGGGGCCCAATTTTGTATCACGCACATTACATACGAACTCAGTTATATAGATACTTGTAAATTTACTTTTCTTTACCAATCGCTCAGATAGAATGATCGCATCTTCGTAGTTGGCTCCACCCCATGACATAAATGCAACGAGTGCATTTTGTCCAAGAGCGATTTGTCCACGGTCTGTAGTACTTGTATCTGCGAGTACTTGCTTTTTCTTTACAGAATCACCAAGTGACACACTTGGACGCTGATGAAATACTGAGAAGTTGTTTGTACGAGAGAAGTTGATAAGTGGATAAACATGATCTTTGCCTTTTTCGTCTGTAACTGTAATTTTCTTGCCATCTACGTAGCTTACCTTTCCATTGACTTCAGATACTACCAAGCGACCACTATCTCGTGATGCTGATTCTTCCATACCTGTTGCTACAAGCGGTGCTTCTGGAACCACACACGGCACAGCTTGCTTTTGCATATTACTTCCCATGAGTGATCTTTCTGATGCATCGTGTTCTAGGAATGGGATCATAGATGTCGCAACTGAGAAAGCTTGGTTTGTCGCTACGTCAACATAGTCGATTTCATTTTTGTGAACGATACCTGGCTTTGTTTGTACGCGAGCTTCCACAAGATCTTCTTCAATATTTCCTTTCTCGTCATATTTAAGTCCAGCATGAGCAATGTTGAATTTCTCTTCTTCAAGAGCATTTAGGTATTCAACTTCGCCAGTTATCTTGCCATTCTTCACTTTGATATATGGAGTTTCGATAATACCGAATTCATTGATCTTTGCATATGTAGACAAGTGCAAGATCAGACCGATGTTCGGACCTTCAGGTGTGTGGATAGGACATACACGACCATAGTGGGATGTATGCACGTCACGAACTTCGAGTCCTGCACGCTCACGTGTAAGACCTCCGGGTCCGAGCGCTGAAAGTGTACGCAAGTGCTCGACTTCCGCCATCACATTTTCTTGGTTCATGAATTGTGACAATTGGTTGGCTGTAAAGAATTCTTTGATACGAGCTTGGAGTGGACGCTGGTTGATGATCTGGATTGGTAGTGTAGTGCCTACATCAATAGTAGACATACGATCCTGAACATTACGCTTGATTTGCGCCATACCCATACGCACTTTTTGTTGCATCATTTCACCTACGTAGCGGACACGACGTTGACCGAGGTGGTCGATATCATCTGCCTTTGCTCCAAGTGTGTTGTTGAGTGCTACAATGTTTGTGATTATATTTACCAAGTCGCTTGATGATATTGTACGGCGTTCCATTTCTTTCTCATCCATACTTTTATCGAAACGCTTGTTGAATCGGAATCGTCCGACAGGCGAAAGGTCATACCGCTCACTAGAAAGAAGTGTATTTATAAAGTCGCGAGCATTATCAGGAGTTGCTAAGTCGCCATCACGCAATCTTTTGTATATTTCTATGTATGAATCTTGAACATTCTTTGCTGGGTCCTTCTCAAGACAAATTTTTACAGTATTTAATACTTTCTCATCCTTTGAGAATTCTTTCTCTATTGCCTCGTTTGTATGCAAACCTAATACACGCAAAAGTGATGCCACAGAGAACTTGCGCTTCTTGTCGATACGCACATATATAGCACCATCTGCATCGGACTCTATCTCAATCCATACGCCACGTGCTGGAATGATCTTTGCTCCGAAATACTTTTTGCCTTTTGCTTCTTGATCCATAAAGAATACTCCGAAAGATCGGGCAAGTTGTGGTACGATAACACGCTCTACACCATTGATGATGAAAGTTCCGTGATTTGTCATCAAAGGAATATCTGCCATAAATATTTCTTGTTCCTTTGAAGTACCGATTGTTTTATTTAAAAGTTTGACGCGCACCTTCAATTGACCTTCGTAAGTCAATTTGTTTATTTTGGAATACTCTTCTGTGAATTTTGGTTCACCAAGAGCAAATGATGTGAAGTCCAGTTGGAACTTCTTGTCAGAGTAGTCATTGATTGGAGAGAATTCTTTAAAAACTTCTCCGATGCCTTTCTCTACTAACCATGCAAACGATGTAAGTTGGTTTTCAATTAAATTTGGAAACTCGACCAACGGCTTTTTATACCGTGAAAAATACTTCTTCTCGCGTGTGGCTGTTTTTTTCATAATAAAATAAATAAACGTAAAAACTAAATACCACTTATATAGTGGAAATTTTACGTGTATTTTTATTAAATTTTACCTATTAATAGATGAGTCTTCCCTGCTACCAACAGAGAATCTCGATAAACATTGATCGAAAAAGGCAATAACTCAATCAGTTCAATCTAGGGGTTATATTATACCAAAATACCAAAATAGTCAAGGAAATAGTTCCGAAACACAAAATAACATGCAAAAAAGGTCCTTGCACATAGTGTAGGTACCTTTTTTAGTTTTTTAGTGGGTTGTGTTTATGGATTTACCATACCTCCCTTAGTGTGAACATTTCCACATTTAGGACAAGGGCCTACATCTCCTGAAGCAACCTTTCCGTTAGCCTTAGCAATGTTTTCAAACTCAAATCGTTCCCAATGGTAGATCTTTGTTCCGTCTGGCATTTGCCAATACCAGCAGCATTGACCACATTGTTTTACGAATGTGACTTGCTTACCTTCTCGTCTTGCGTCAGTTACTTCATAAGGAATAAACCTCGCACCTTTTGAAAAGTCATCTGCATCTGAGGATGGAACACCGTTGCCAGTATCACTATTACCGCCTATTGCGGAAAGTAGGTGGAAAAAACCCTCAAGCGATTCTTTGTCTTTGTTTGATTTAAATAAATTATTGAACATATTAGTTGAATTATTTTTATTCCCTGTAAAATAGAAACAAAAATAATTCAGCTAACCCAACCTCAAAAAACCAAACATTAAAGAACAATTATCATCGGAATGATAGCATATTTATGACACTTTGTCAATTGTTGTTTGTATGCTAAAATTTATATATGAAAAAGTCTGGAAAAGTTAAGCTGGTTTTGCCATCGATAAAATATTCTCGAGCTTACTTAAAGGCTTTCAAGGAGTTTGAAAAAGCAGGAGAAAAGACTGCTCTCGGAGTACATATTCCATTATATACACCTAAAGACTTTGGACCCTATTTCAAAAAAGCTCGAGAAAAACGAAATGGTATAAATATAGCAAAAGGCCGTGTACCCTCTACTCTGTATTGGGCAATTGTTGGTAATAAAGTTGTCGGTCGTGTAGATATCCGCCATAAGTTGAATAAAGGTTTGCGTGTAATTGGTGGGCATATAGGATACACAGTTGTGCCGTCTGAAAGACAAAAAGGCTACGGCACCCAGATGCTCGCGCGGGCATTACCCCTAGCAAAAAAGCTGGGTATAAAAAATGCCCTCATTACCTGCGACGCATCTAATATTGGCTCAAAGAAAATTATTGAAAGTAATGGTGGTAAATTAATCAACCAAGTTAAATACAAGAAGATATCAAGACTTCGTTATAAAATTAAATTATAAATTTAATAAAAAAGGCTCTGAAAAATCAGAGCCTTTTTTTATTTCTTTTTACCAATATCGAAGTCAAGCAGTGTAGTCCAATCTTTATTTGGATTACCTTCTTTCAATACTTGTTTATAGGCTGTTATCATTTCTGATATAGCCAGAGAAGAACTCACTTTGTCGAACTCACAACGCTGCTGCAAGTAAAGCTGAACATTATAAGATGACAAACTATTTTTATCGTGGACGAGTGGTAAAAGTAGCAACCTTATTCCATTACTTGCTGTGTACTTTAGTAATTTATCGCTTGTAGTCTCACTTACTAGTGAATCTTCGAATCCTACATAAAAAATTCTTGTATCTAGAGCTTCGTTTATCGTTGGCATCTTTGAAAAGAAGTAATAAGAATACCCGTCTTCTTTCCATGTTTTGTTATTCATTGGGGTATTTTTAACAATAATGAAGGATTTTACACTGTCTGGATAGACAATTTGCGCAGAAGTATGAATAGGTGAAATTAGCACTAAAAGTGCAACAAGTGGGATTAATTGGTATATTTTTTTCATTTTAAATTTTTTTAATACAATAACACAAAAAAGCAATTTTGTACATACAAAATTGCTTTTCATATTAGTTTTCAGTTGTAAGTTATTTTTTATTTTGTTTCCAATTTTCTATATCTTTGTGGTTACCTGAAAGGAGGACTTTTGGAACTTTGTATTTTTTGCCTTTGTATTCAATTACTTCTGGTCTTGTGTATGTTTCTGATGAGGAAACGCGTTCTTCTTCACGGGAGTCGAAGTTGCCCAACACACCTTTTACTTGGCGAGCTATACAGTCGATCATGATCATCGCTGGCAATTCGCCACCAGTCAGTACATAATCCCCTATTGAAATTTTCTCAGTCTTTAGTATTTTGTCTACACGAGCATCGATGCCTTCGTATCTTCCAGAGATCAAGATTATATCTGTGTATTTTTTCACAGCACTTTTTGCATAAGCTGTATCGAACTTTTTTCCACTTGGAGAGAAATTAATTATTTTGATTTTCCTTACTACTTTCTGCTTACTACTTACTACTTTTCTAATTACACTTTCTACTGCTTTAATCACAGGCTCTGCCATCATGACCATGCCTGGACCTCCGCCATAAGGGCGCTCGTCTATCTGTTGGGAAATATTTCCATCTGGCCAGACTTTCTTGTATTTACCGGTTACAAATTTACGAGGATTTACAAAGGTCACTTTTATCTTCTTCTCCTTGATTGCCCGCGCCAAAATACTCTCAGAAAGGTACGAGTCGAACATATTTGGGAACAATGTGATGATGTGAAATTGCATAAATTATTTTTTATCCCTACCTAAAAAAGTCCTCCAATCATTTGTCCCATCAGAATGTTTTGGTAACCAAGATTTATTACGCAATGTTTCAGAATCAGGCCATTCATTTTCTTTTCTTTTCTTTGCATATTCTTTTGATGATTTAATACCCTTACTAATAACATCTTGGCGTAAATTTTCATAAGTCCAAATTTTTCTTTCTTTGTATTCTCTATCTGTATTTAAAAATGTATTCCAATCGTTAGTTCCATCAGGATTTTTAGGGAATTCTGGCATATTAACAAGTGTTGCATTAGAATACCAGTTATTTTTTTGTTGTTCGTTTAAATATTCGCGAGAAGATTTGATTCCTTTACTTATTACATCTGCACGTAAAGTTTCGTATGTCCAATTTCTTTTTTCCTTACTTATATTTAAATACTTGTTCCAATCATTTATTACATCTTGAGTTTTAGGAAATTCGGGCATAGAAGTAAGGGTTTTAGCAGTAGGCCATCCATTTTCTTTTTGACTCTTTGCGTAATCTTTAGAAGATTTAATTTCTTTATTAAGTACGTCTTCGTGCAAGGTTGCATAAGTCCAAATTTTTCTTTCTTTGTATTCTCTATCTGTATTTAAAAATGTATTCCAATCGTTAGAACCATCTGGGTTTTTTGGAAATTCGGACCTATTGGTTATTGCTTTAGGCCATTTATTTAGTTTTTGTGCCCTCTCATATTCTTTAGCTCCTTGAATATTTTTACTTATAACATCTTGACGCAATTTTTCAAAATCAAATTTCTCTAACCCTAAAAATGTCTTCCAATCAGTTGTACCATCAGAATTTCTAGGAAATTCAGGTAAATTTACAAGAGTGCTAATAACAGGCCATTTATTCTCTTGCCTATGATTCTTATAGTATTTAGAAGATTTAATTCCCTTACTAATTACATCTTGACGCAATTTTTCAAAATCAAATTTCTCTAACCCTAAAAACGTTTGCCAATCATTTGTTTTGTCAATGTTTTTAGGGAATTCAGGAAACATAATAATTGTTGCAATAGCTGGCCATCCATTTTCTTTTTGCTTGTTTGCATAATCGTGAGATGACTTAATACCATTTTTAATTACATCATCTTGAAGAGTTTGATATGTCCATTTTTCCTTTTTTTCTTGAGATTGTTCATGTTCTTTTGTAACTTCCATAATTTCATGTGTATCTACAACAACACGAAGTCCCTCAATATTTATATCACTCAAATCAATTGGTGGTGTTGATTCTCGTGGTGCTTGATTTTCATCTAATTCTCTTGGTCCTCGTTCTTCAGATTCGTATGGTATAACTTCCGCACCTTCAAGAATCTGAGAAAATAAAACACATTTTCTTTTGCTGTTTTGATCAATAAAATCAATCACATATCCCCATTTATCTTGATTATTATCATCCAATCTAAGAGCTCTTCCTCCGCGTTGTTCCGCTTTTGTTGGGGACATCGTCGGGTCAAGATTTATAGCTACAGATATACTTTGTTCGTCAAAGCCTTCAATAAGGAGCTTGGCATTTGTTATCACCTGCACTTCCCCTGTTTCAATCATACTTGGATGCCGGACGCCATCTTTATCGACATAACCTAGAATTCTATTTTTCTCGTCTATTTGCATATCACCATAAACTGCAATTGCTTTTACTCCATTTTTTACAAACAACTCTGCAACATCTTTCGCATGCTGTACTCCAGTACAATTTACCATTCCTTTTAGAGACTGAAATTTATTTTTATATAGCTCAAGCGCCGCCATGTTTCTGCCATGATTATTTACTACTTTCTCCAAAATCTTTGGATCATACTCTCCTGCAATAATTGGCACGCTAGATAAATCCACATTCGTATAAGCATGAATTGTTTTTGTCCGACAAACAAGCCCCTCTTGAATAGCCTCTTTTAATTTCATCTCATATATTTTTTCAGGCAGATCGTGTCCTGGTGTTGCAGTAAATTCTAATACTAACTCAAAGTCCTTCATTGCTTTAGTGGTTTCAGGACCTGATGCTTTATGTGCTTCATCGGCAATAAAGATAGGAACACTATCGGGTTTAATAACGTTATTTCGAACTGCACTTATCAGCGACTGGTAGGTAATGGTTGTAATCTCTTTTGTTAAATCTTTTTTTTCTCCTGTATAGACTCCGTATGTTCTGCTGGTGAAAGTTTCGAGCTTGTCACTTGTCTGCCGAACCAAAGGCAAACTCGGCACTCCAATAAAGGCTTTCATTTTAAGAGCCTCCACCACCTGAGAAAATAAAACTGTTTTACCCACACCAGTTGGTAGCTTAATATACCCACGAGTAATTCCCTCTTCTAATTTATCTCGAATTGCATCGAACACATGGATCTGTCTTCCACGAAGCACTTTTCGTTCCCCATGTTCTTGCTCTAGGATATAGTTGTCTAGATTATTAAAAGCAGTTATATAGATTTGAGCTTTTTCTAAATCTCTTGCATCCAGACTTTTACCTTGTTTTTCAGCCCGTAACATCGCTAGATACGCATTGTAACGAACCTTGTATTTTCCTTTGAGTTCAGAAATAGACAAAAGCTCCAAATCCTTTTTCATTGATTCGTGAACGAGGCCCGTGTCCAGATTTTGGCTTACTTTTTCTGTTTGACCCGTTAGTTCTTCTGTTGATTTAGGTCGAGGAAATGATTCAAATTTCATAAACACATCATAACAAAGAAATGCCCCGCCGGCTAGCCGACAGAGCATTTCTTACTAGTCCCTAGCCCCTAGAAGCTAGTCACTAATTCTCTATATTCCTTTCAAATCTTGCATTGCGTCATCTACACTTTTCGCTGCGTCACTTTGGTGGTGCACAGGAGCAGGTGTATGAGCTACATGCTCGCGAGGTTCACGAGGAGGTCTTGGCTCTGCACCTTCTGGTTCGTTGATCTTCAAGTTTACACGTGCGTTGTTCTTCATACCGATAACACGCAATAATGTACGGATAGCCTTGGCTGTATTTCCTTGGCGGCCGATGATCTTGCCCATGTCGGCAGGATTGACTGTCATTGTGATCAATACACCCATCTCATCTACTGTACGATCTACTACTACATCATTTGGGTTATCTACTAATGCTTTTACTACGTATTCTAAAAATGCTTTGTCGTCTGACATATTCTTAATTTCTGTTAATTTTAATATCTGCTACAGCTATCCCGACAATAGTTGTATCAATATATTGTATCATAATCAATACAAATAATACAAACAAAAAATCCCCTAATGGGGATTTTTTGTTTAAGCTTTTTTAAGTTCTTTACGCTTTACTGTAGGAGATTTGCGAGAAAGTGAATTCTTTTTCTTTCCGTCGATAATTTTTTGGCCAACTAGGAAATTGTGTACTGTATCAGATACTTGTGCACCGTTCTTGATCCATTCTTTTATGCGGTCACCCTTGAAAAGAACTTCACCACTTTTAACATTATAAGATCCTAGGATTTCCAAGAATTTACCACTCTTAGTAGCGTTTTTTGAATCAGTCAAAACAACTCGGAATGCCGGGTCGTTCTTGCGTCCTGTTCTTTGTAATCGAATTTTTAACATAGAGCCATACTAGCACACAATGGATTTTGAATCAAGGGCTGGAATTGGCCTAAAGATTCGCCTCACCCCCTGCCCCTCGCCAGCACTCTGGAGAGATTTAATACAAAAGCCACCAACAGAGTGACTCTTGTGTGGTGGCTTTAAATTTTAGATCCCCGTTAAATACGGAGACATAAGAGATGGTTCTGTTTCTATTATTAATCTTTTAAAAACATCTTTAGAAAAAATTTGTCTTTCGTCAAAAGATTTATTTTTATCTAATTCAGCTTCAAGCTCCATCAATCCAAGGTTAAAATACTTAAATAGATAACTTGAATTCAAGAAAAAATTATCATATTCTTTCTTTTTAGAATCGAATAAAACATATGGCATATAACAGCCAGTAATACCATAAACTAAATATTTATTTAGCATTCTTTCATAATACTCTAAAATTTTTTTCGTTTTAGGGGAAAGGTGATTCAAATTATTTTGTAAACCTAATGGTTCGCAATTTATTAATTCTACGTCCTCTCCCAAAACACCGCCTTGGTGCGCAGGACAAACACTTAAATCAAACTTTTCCATTAACGTGCAATTGAAAAATGCGGTAAAAACATCTGGAAAACGTAAGATAAGGTCATTACAAACAAGAAGTACCGATTGGTACCTTTTTTCTACTTGAAATATTTTAGAATACATGATTATTTTTTTCTTTTTACATTACCATAAATATAGATTTAATCAAGTATGTTCCCTTCGCCACTACTGTGAAGAGGGGTCGGGTGTGAGGTGCATTTTACGAGTCGGACAAATCATTTTATGCTATACTCCATATATGCAAAAAGGTAAAAATGAACACAAAACTCAGAGGGGTAATCCTAGCGACCGATACATGGAAGGTGCTATTTCAATTTCGGGTAAAGGATTGGGGCGCTTACGGATCAAAAATAGTGATGATGTCGTAGAGATCGACCACAATTTCCTCCGTACTGCATGTCACGGCGACACAGTTAAAATATTGCTCCACCCAAAAGCCAAAGACAAAATTCAAACAGGCCAAGTGGTAGAAATCCTACGCCGTAGCAAACAAGGCTTTGCTGGAATATTGGAAGTTGAGAATGATATATATTTCCTAATTCCAAGTGACTTGAAAATGTATGCAGATATAGTAATTCCAAAAGATAAACTCAATGGTGCCAAAGTTGGGCAGAAAATTTTCGTTACAATTACAAATTGGACCGATCACAAGAAGGCTCCTATAGGTGAAGTGACCAAAGTATTGGGTACTCCGATGGAGCACAACGCCGAGATGGAAGCCATCGCTCTTGAAAAAGGTTTCGACGCAATATTTCCACCGGGTGTTGTAACAGAATCCAAAAATATTGCAGAAAATGGTATCCAGGAGTCTGAGGTCAAGAATCGTCGTGACATGCGCGATACTGTCACCTTTACTATCGACCCCGATGATGCCAAAGATTTCGACGATGCAATCTCATTTAAAGAATTGGCAAATGGAATGTATGAAATAGGAATCCATATTGCGGATGTTTCGCACTATGTACAAACCGGTACAGCTCTCGACACCGAGGCCCGTCGTCGTGGTACATCTGTGTACCTTGTAGACCGGACTATCCCAATGTTGCCCGAAGAATTATCCAACGATCTTTGTAGTCTCAAGCCTGATGTCGACCGCCTCACATTCTCTTCAATTTTTGAAATAGATAAAAATGGTGTTGTGCACAAACAATGGTTCGGCCGTACTGTTATACATTCTGACAAAAGATTCTCTTACGAAAATGCGCAATCAGTACTCGATAAAAAAGAGGGTGAATTTTACAAAGAATTAAATACACTAAATCAAATTGCCAAGAAACTTCTGAAAAAGAGGTACGAGGATGGTGCTATATCACTTGATTCCGATGAAGTTAAATTCAAATTAAACGAGCACGGTGTGCCAGTAAGTGTGTATATCAAGAAGCGTGGCGATACACACAAACTCATCGAGGAATTTATGCTACTTGCCAATCGTCGTGTAGCTGAATTTATGTCGACCAACAAAAAGAATGCTCATCCACTCGTACTCTATCGTGTGCACGACAAGCCCAACAAAGACAAGATGCAGGACCTCGCATTCTTTCTCAAGCGCCTCGGTCATACAGTTAAATTAAAAGACGGCATAATTCCAAGCGAGGAGATCAATCAGCTTGTCATCAAGCTCGAGACGAGCCCGCTTCGCGATACTGTCCACACAGCAATCATCCGCACAATGGCCAAAGCAATCTATACTACCAAAAATATCGGCCACTATGGATTGGCATTTAAATATTACACTCACTTCACTTCCCCTATCCGCCGATACCCAGATGTCATCATCCATCGCTTGCTTGCAGAATTCCTGAGTGATCACGTTGTACCAAAAGAGCGATTTTATGAATACGAAGCAATGAGTATCGAAGCATCCAATCGCGAGAAGGAAGCTGCCGAAGCCGAGCGCGCAAGTATCAAATACAAACAAGTCGAGTATATGGCGAGTCGTATTGGTGACAAATTCGATGGTATTATTACAGGCATGAGTGAATGGGGCCTATACGTAGAGGAGAAGAGTACTAAATGCGAAGGTATGATCCGCATGCGAGAGCTTGGAGATGACTACTATACATTCGACAAGAAACATATGACGATAAAGGGCAAGAAGACAGGCAAGAAGTATACACTTGGCGACAATGCTCGAATCCAAGTCAAAAATGCCGATATGAATAAAAAAATAATCGATTATGTCTTTATCTAAAAAATCCAAAAAATTCTATATTATATTTATAATACTAATCATCGTAGTAATTGTCTTTATAATATTTAAAAATAAAAATACTGATTCTTATCCTATGGATACTGTTGCTTCCGTGGTCAAAACTGATACAAAGATAGTAGACAAGGTCGCAGAGAATACAAATACTACAAAATCAATCGCAAGTTACAAAATTGATAAATATTTCAATGTCGTACCAACTGACCCAAATGGAAATAAAAAGGTGGTACTCTTGACTATAGATGACGGACCAAGTAATCAATCCGAGAATTTAATGGCCATACTAGCGAAACATAATGTAAAAGCAATTTTCTTTATCAACGGCATGCATGACAAAGATTATAAAGGTGTAATCAAAAAAGAATTTGATGCAGGCCACGCAATAGGTAGCCATACTTGGAGCCACCAGAATTTGAATAAAATAAAAGAAAGTGTAGCTTTGAAAGAAATAGATAGTAATTCAAAACTTATCAAAGAAATTACAGGCTCGAATCCAATATTCTTCCGTTCGCCATTTGGAGTCAGTAGTACATTTTCTAGGGAATATTTAAAAAAGCAAAATATGATATCAATGAACTGGTCAGGGTCTACCAAAGATTGGGAGAAAAGTGCTCGAGACCAGAAAGTGTTTATAAATAATGTAATCAAAGATCTCCACCCAGGTACAACAATCCTAATGCACGAACACCAATGGGACACCGACAACCTCGACGCCCTCCTAACTGAAATAGAGAAATAGGGTTATATATTCATAGATCCAAAAGATATAAAATAAAACAAACCCGGGAAGTAAAACTTCTCGGGTTTGGATTTTTTTGTTTGCTCGCGCTGTTACTCAGCGGACGGTTTATCAGAAGGTTTTACCTGCTTCACCTGATTTTTCTTTTGAGTGGTGGTATCAAGTTTGAACTTCATACCGTCAATCGAAACCTCAAAGTAAGTTTCTAAACCTTTTTCGATAATTTTATCCGCAAGAACAAAAGTTTGTTCTTTTGAATTGAACGGTTTTGGCGCTGGCTCGATAGTGCTACCTTTTTGCTCTTCAGTAGAATCTACAATTGGAACACGATGTTCCTCATTGTAAGCTCTGAATGCTTCGGGTTGAATTTCATCGGCAACAAATCGAAGGTTAGTGAAAAATTTTTCCTGCGCATCATTTCCGCAACCTTGAAGGAAGTAGATAGTTTCCTGTGTTGCGTCTGTACGAAGGATAATTCCCCTATAACCTACTTCACCAGTAAACCTTTTGGTTAAACCAGATGGTACATCAGCGTACGATACATTACCACGACCGAACAATCTTCCTCTTTGAATGTTTGTCACTCTAAGTGGAGTCATTCCTCTTGCCTCTGCAATGTTCATAATTCTCTGTGTAGCATTTGCTTCATCCACGCCTCCAACTACCTGAGGTGCACCAGACCCAACTGGATCTGCTTCCCTCTCCTTTTTTTCCCTTCTGAACCTTGAAATAAGATACAAAAGAATAATTAAGCCCATAAGTGAAGCTATCACCCATAATGCAATTGTGTCTGCATTTCCATCCTCAAGTGGTACGGGAGGAACTAAAGCTTCATCCTTTTGAGTTGGAGTTTGAATTGGAGCAACCTCAGAGGTGTCACCGAAGGTGTAGTATTTTAAAACCAAAGATTCATCCAGAGGACAATATTCCTGGTTTTTGTTGTACTTACCTTTTGGGCCTTTAAAGACCTCATCAGACAAACCATTCTCTTCCGCAAGGCGTCTCCACATTGTTGGATCACCATAAAGTTTTCCTGCTAGGTTCCATAGGTTATCCCCAGGCCCAACATGATAATACCTTGTCTGCATTCCAAAGTGTGAAAAATTCGGATTAACACTCGTGTGTTGTTGTGCTGCAACACCCAGGCCGATACATAAAAGTACGGCGAACAAAACTTGTTTTTTTAGTAAAAACATTGAAAAATTATTAAAGAACTTGCCTACTCTATCTCCTTTTCGGCTCCCGGACGTACTACTTGCCTATTCACAAACGTATATCCCTCCATGGGACATAATGTGAGATAGTTTCATACTGGTAGTATTATAGCACAATATATGCCTATTTGTCAAGTAAAAAACCCTTGGTAATCAAGGGCTTTTTGGGGTAGACGGTTAGGATTTCGCGTAAAGGCTCGCGTCTTCGAGTTTTATAGAGAGTAGCTTTGAATTGTTATATTCTTCCTTTCCGCTAGGTCTTGCCTAGCGGGATACATCGCCATACGAAAGCCATTCAAAAATTTCCTTTTGGAACAAATTTTTACTCGGAAAATAATCAGGGAAATCTTTTCTACTTAAGATTTTACTTTGAACTCGCTCTGCTCCCGCATAGTCAAGAAAACTAGAATATGCATATTTATGTAAATATTCAAGTGTTTCTTTTTTATTTTTAATCCCCTTTTCTTTCCAATCGCTATCTATCAACTTTACGGGATTTAAATGAGTATATGCAAAAAGATACTTCAGATACTTATTTGTTCCTGCATGTTGTGATTTAAATTTTCCCTCAAATAAACTACCAGTCCTTTTATATTTTTTATTGTAATACATAACATAAGCAGTTGTAACTTTTTGCATGAACTTACTAATATTACCTTCTCTAGTATCTGTAATGATTAGGTGAAAATGATTTGGCATTAAACAATAACTGCCAATAGAAACTAGTTGTTTGGATCTATCTATATCGTATAAATTTTGGCCTTTATTTAAATTATCAATCTTGAAGTTTGCTTCTTGATTGCAAGCAAATAGTAAACCTAAAAATCTCAAATAATCTTCATTATCATTAAAAATCTTTTGTTTACTATTTCCACGATTGTATATGTGATAATATTCACCCGGAACTAGGTTTACTTTTCGTATAGACATATACTGATTATAAACTGTTTGCTATTTTTCCGCTAGGTCTTGCCTAGCGGAATTGTTTATTATTTTTGTTTAAATGGAATTTCCTTACCATTTACTAACACTTTAGTGATTTTTCCAATTACCAGTTTCCCAATTAAATTTTCACCTTGGTTAATAGTGATAGTCTGTTCAATTTTGCGCTCTTCTACTACAGGGTTTGGGACCACTGCCCAAGTATCATACACAATAGTAATCACTGAAGTCCCGAGCGAGGAAGATGCGTTGATAGACACATTATAATACTGAGAATTTCCTCCAGTAAGGACGCCACCAGAAGTATCCTCTACTGCGATCAACGTAACAGTATTAGAAAAAGGAATAATGACAACTTTCTTGTTGGTTATAAAAAGAGCAATGATTAAGATTAAAATAATAACTAGTAAGATTTTTGTTTTCATATTTTTTAAAGTTATTTCGCGTAAAGGCTCGCGTCTTCGAGTTTGATGGAGAGGAGCTTGGATGCACCTTCGGCTCCGACTGTTACTCCGTAGAGGACTTGGGCACGAGACATTGTTTCCCTATTGTGAGTTACTACGATCAGTTGTGAATACTTGGAAAGGTTCTCAAGCATGTTGCCATACTTGCGAGAGTTGGCTTCGTCGAGTGCGGCATCTGTCTCGTCGAGCACGAGGAATGGTGGTGGATTAACTTGTGACATTGCGAATAAGAGCGCAATAGATGTTAGAGATCTCTCTCCTCCAGATAGCATATGCAGATCTTTCACTTTCTTTTGTGGTAAGGAAACATTGATTTCGATTCCGCGCTCAAATGCGAGCTCTGTGCCGTCATCTTCTTCCCCTTCTCCTTCTGTCATATCCTCTACGTCTTCATCTTTACGGACCTTTTTGTGCTCGAGTACGATAGATAGGAATGCCGATCCTCCTCCGAACATAAGTGCAAAGAATTCTTGAAATTGTTTATTGATCTTCTCCACACCAGTTTTGAATTCTGTATCGAGTGTATCTTTGAGGTCTACAATTATTTTCTTCAGTGTTACGACACTATTTGCCAAGTCTTCCAATTCTTTTGCTAGGAATTGATCGCGCTCAACGGTATCGTTGTACTCTTTCAGTGTCTCTGAGCTACTACCTATACCCGCATCTTCCAACCTGATTTTAATTCGTTCGATTTTGCGACGAGCTTCCTCTTGCTCGATACGAGGCACGTCTAAATTCTCTACAGTATTTTCTAAATTTACCATCTCTATACCGACGAGTGCATTGGCCTCTTGACTATCACTTTCAAAAATATTTTTGTTTTGATTTAATTTCTCTTCTTCGTACTTGAGTGCATGTAGATCAGATACTGCTTCATTCTTTTCCCGCATGAGCTCATAGCGCATACGCTCCCCTTCGCGAAGTGATTCGGAAACTTGCTTATCTTCCTCGTCACAAACTTTAATCTTCTCTCGGATTTCAATTTCTTCTTTTTTTAGATTCTCTATTTCTCTTTGGATATTTTCGCGCTCAGCTTCCAATGTTGCAATACGATTCTTTATATCATTATTTTGACCTTCCTCTATCGTATTACTCTCTCCGTCTCGCAATACTTTCAATCGCTCTTTCAGAGCACGCAAAGTGTTGTGGACCATTGATACATCCTCACTCTCGAGCATTTTGTTAATCTCTTCTTCACAGAGATTGATCAAGTTGTCCCATTCATAGCGTGGGACAGCACCTTTTACAGTCTCTTCTTGCTTGACCACATCGTGCGCTCCATCGATCATCCCCTCTAGTCGTCCGAGTGCTCGTGCCAGATCCGAAAGCGAAGAATTAGTTTTGCGCAATTGTTCAGACAATCGATTCTTCTCCACGCTCGCATTTGATTGCACGGAATTGCTACTTGGTAGCTCGGCTATACGATTGTCTATTACCAAGATTTTCTCATCCGAAACTCGGCGCAAATTATTCAATCTCTTGTTTTCATTTTGTATATAAAAAGATTCGCGTGATAGATAATCTTTGAAAAGTACTGCAAGTTCTCCACGTAGCGACTGAGCCTTCTCTATCTTTTCCACCTGCTTCTTTAGGAAATTAATATGTGGTGCAATCTCCCGGCGAAGTGACTGCACTTCTTTCATATTTATATTTGTTTTCTCGAGCTTCCTTTCACTTTCTTTTATTCTGTATTGGTATATTTTCAAGCCCAATGCGTCTTCGATCATTGCTCGGCGATCCTTGCTCGATGCATTGAGTACACGGTCCGCCTCCCCTTGCGAGATTATATGGTGCCCTGAGCTACCAATATTGACCGATGCAAGCAAATCCACAATATCTTTCAGCCTCACATCAGTGCCATTGATACTGTATTTATTTACCCCATCTGTTACGACTTCACGCATTATTGTGATCTCATCATAATCAAGTGGTACTCCAAGTCCACTGTTGGTAAAGTTGAATTTCTTTTTACTATTATCAAAAACAATCGCAACTGATGCGCGATTGGCCTTTGGCATTATCTTGCTACCTTTGAATATCAAATCCACTCCTCCCTTTCCACGAAGTGACTTCATAGATTGTTCACCTAATACGAATCGGATTGCTTCTACAATATTACTTTTTCCTGAACCGTTTGGTCCTACAATAGATGTAATCGGTGTAGTAAAATTGACGATACTTTTCTTACCGAAAGATTTGAAACCATTCAATTCTATATTTTTTAGCATCAACATATTTAATCGAGCCAATTTTTTATTTCTAATGCATTGCGCGCTGCGGCTTGCTCGGCCTCTTGTTTACTCTTGCCTTTACCCTCTGCAACACGTGAATTTCCGAAAAATATTCCTACAGTAAAGTGCTTGTCATGATCAGGGCCCGCTTCGTTGAGGACTTTGTAAGCAGGTGTAACACCTTCGTACTCTTGGCATTTTTCTTGAACTAGACTCTTGGCATCGCGCCACAACTTCTTCTCTACTATTTCATCAAGTTTGGTCAAAATAGTTTTTGTAATGAAATCTCGTGCAACCTCATAACCCTGGTCGAGATACACAGCACCCACATATGCCTCGTATGTATTTGCGAGTATGTATGTGCGAGCCTTGCCCATATCCTTGGCCTCTCCGCGTGAAAGTAAGAGGAATTCATTCATGGCGAGTTCACTTGCTACTTCACCCACTATCACAGCATTCACAAGCGATGAGCGGTATGCTGTCAATTCCCCTTCGTCTCTGTCAGGATATTTTGTATATAGATAGCTTGTCACAACAAGCTCAAGCACTGCATCACCGAGGAATTCCAGTCGTTCGTTGTGCGAAATTTTGTTACCAGAATTCTCATTGATATATGAACGATGAATAAAGGCTTGTTCTAGGAGCTTTTTGTCATTAAATATTATTCCAGTCTTCTTTTCAAATTGTGAGAAATCAATCATTTTTTTTATTTAATATTTCCATTGACTTAGTCAAAAGTGGTATCATGTTATCGTACATTTTTAATTCAGGTACTTC
This sequence comes from Patescibacteria group bacterium, assembly GCA_030916965.1. GTDB lineage: Bacteria > Patescibacteriota > Minisyncoccia > Phycocordibacterales > UBA9973 > UBA8515. Next base: position 16,780 of record JAUPVQ010000025.1, on the reverse strand, counting down.
CTCCATAGCAAACCATCTTGCATCATCGAGTCCTCCTGTACCCTTCTCCAATACCAAATCTTTGTATTCAGATTCACCGAGGAAAAATGTAACCTGTTTGCGTATCTTGCCTTGGATTGGATGTGATGCGATGTATTCGTTGCGATCTAGGAATTCTACTATCTTTATATCAAGCCCCATCTCCTCTTTAATTTCACGGATTGCGCCCTGCTCTTCGTCCTCGCCAGCTTCTATTCCTCCCTTTGAAAGGGTCCAGTAGCCAAACACATCGTGCACAAATGCAAAATATATTTTGCCTTCATTGCGTGCATATACTACTGCACCGGCCTTTTTCTCGATTGGGAATTTTGCAGGGTCAGTTTCGACAACCTTCTTAGGGAATTTCTTTTTGTTGAAATCATCTTTGCCTGGCTCACCTATTTCTTTATAAACAGCACCTAGCACTCCGTTTACGAAACGGCTGGAATTCTCACCACCGAAACTTTTGGCAAGTTCGATAGCCTCATTGATAGCAACTTTTGGAGGGACTTGCTCGCGATCACCAAACAGTAATTCAAAAAGTCCAAGTCGCAATATATTGCGGTCTACAATTGAAATCTTTGCAAGCGGCCAATCTGGCGCAGCATTAGTAATAATCTCGTCGATTATTTCTTTTTTTAAGAGTACACCATTATAGAGCTTGGCAATAAATTCATCGTCATTTAGTCCTGGACCAAATTCTTCGATATTTCGTTCTAGCATCACACTCGGCTCGTCCTTGTCTTTCGACACAGCGAAGTCCCACTCAAAGAGTGTCTGCAGAACTATTGATCTTGAAAGGTGCCGGTTTGCCATATTTTAAGTAACTTTATATTAGTGGCAAAATTTCTACCACTAAGCAATAACTACCAAACTATTTTGACTTTTTTACAGTCTTTTTTGCCTGCTTTTTCTCTACTTTCTTTACTACGTCCAATACTTTACGTCCTCGATACATACCACAATTTGTACAAACTGTGTGTGTAGCGCGAGGTGCCGCACAATTAGAACAAGCAGTAAAATTAGTGCCCTTCAAAGCGTGGTGGCTTCGACGATTCCCTGTGTGGGATCGTGTATGTCTCATTCGTATAACCATAAGAAGAGTATACCAATTTTTACAAAAAAGGCAAATTTAAAGGGCCTCTTACGAAGCCCTTCTTATTTATAAGTTATTACTTTATCTATTTAAATTCATGAGAGCATAACAATAATCTATATGCTCACCCATTAAAACATCTACAGCCTCTTTTAGTGCTATTTGATGATTTTTAAATAAAATCTCTTTAAAGTAACGTGAGGGGAACAATAAAGGAGCTGCTACTCCAGGATCAATATGATTTGCACCTTCAAAATCAAAAATTATTCCTGTAAAAGTTTTTAATAAAAAATAATTTTTATAATGTGTTTTTGATGTATCGAACCTATCAGGAACACTATGACTACTATTTTTTAAAAAAATTAAATCAGATGCATACCCGCGAATTCCAGTTTCTTCCATTACTTCTCGTAATGCAGTTTCTTCCGGAGTTTCGTTTGCTTTTTTGTTATTCCCATTACTCTGCTCATAACTAGAGTTATAAGGAACTCCAACAAAATAAACATCCTTGGACTCGTGATGATAAACTGGAATAATCACACTTGAACAAAAACTATTGTCCCAGGAACTTCCTCCTGGCAAGTGAATCTTATCGAAACCTTGTTCTTCTAAATCTTTAAGCTTTTCAGCTAACTCTTCTTTTTTTAAAAAATCCATTATAAATATCTTTAATTATTGCCTACTCTTTTGTTTTCGGCTTCCCATTATTTTGTTATATAGTATCACATTATATGTAATATGTCAATATTTATAAAACCTTACAAAACAAGGCTTTTGTGCTATTATATAGGGATGGAAAATACTGAAAAATTGGCTCATATACGCCACTCACTCGCCCATTTATTGGGCTCTTCTTTGATGAAGCTTTATCCCGGGAGCAAATTAACGCTTGGTCCTGCTATCGACAACGGATTCTACTATGATGTAGATATTGTAGGCAAAATACACGAAGATGATCTTGTAAAGATTGAAGCCGAAATGCGTATACAAATAAAGTCTTGGTCAACTTTTGAAAAAGAAGTGGTAAGTGAAAGTTCTGCTAAATCAACATTTTCTGAAAATGAATATAAAAATGAACTAATAGATGGAATCAAGGATAAGGGTGAAGAGATAACTCTATACACTTCGGGATCGTTTACAGATCTATGTCGTGGCGGCCATGTAGAAAATATGGGTGATATTGATATGGCTGGCTGGAAGCTCGACCGAGTGGCAGGCGCGTACTGGCGTGGTGATGAAAAGAACAAAATGCTCACTCGCGTGTATGGATTGGCATTCGAAAACAAAAATGATTTAGATGCGTATACTGATCGCCGTGACGAAGCTCACGCTCGCGACCATAAAAAATTGGGTAAGGAATTAGATTTGTTTACATTCTCAGATCTTATTGGCCCGGGACTTCCACTCTGGACACCACGCGGTACAATGGTGCGCAACTTACTCGATGAATATGTTTGGGAATTAAGAAAAAGTGCAGGCTATGAAAAAGTAGAAATTCCACATATTACAAAAAAAGAATTATATGAGAAGAGTGGTCACTGGGATAAATTCAAAGATGACCTCTTCCATGTGACGTCTCGTGAGGGCCACGAATTTGCAATGAAGCCGATGAACTGTCCACACCACACTCAAATTTTCGACCGCAAACCTTGGAGTTACAAAGAGCTTCCTCAGAGATACGCCAACACAACTACATGCTATCGCGACGAACAATCTGGTGAATTGTCTGGACTTTCACGCTTGCGTGCTTTTACACAAGACGATGCTCATGTATTCTGTCGTATGGACCAAACTCGCGAGGAATTCCTGAAAGTTTTTGATATTGTACAAGCTTTTTACAAAACTTTTGGATTCGAATTGCGTGTTCGTATCTCTAAACATGACCCGGAAAATTTCAATAATTATATTGGTGATAAAGAGAAGTGGGTATTAGCTGAACAAACTCTCACAAATCTAGCAGTCGAGAAGGGTGTAGAGACATTTGAAGGTGTTGGTGAAGCTGCATTTTATGGTCCTAAGCTTGATTTTATGGCCAAAGATGCTATCGGCCGTGAATGGCAAGTAGCGACAATCCAGCTCGATATGAATATGCCAGAACGTTTCGATCTTAATTGTACAAATGAAAAAGGTGAAAAAGAAAGAGTTGTAATGATTCACGCTGCGATCATGGGATCAATCGACAGATTCATGTCTGTACTCATCGAACATATCGCTGGTAAGTTCCCTACATGGCTATCTCCAATACAAGTTGCAATCATTCCTGTCCGAGAGAATCACGACGAAGCTGCAACTAAACTATTTGATACCCTTATCAATAAATTTATTCGTGTAGAGAAAATCAGTAGCAATGAATCATTGGGCAAAAGAATCCACCATGCAAAGAAATACAACACTCCATACATCATAGTCCTAGGAGATAAAGAAATCGAAAGTGGAAATCTAACAATAGAGAAAATAGACGGCACAAAAATCCAAATGTCCCAAGATGAATTTATAGAGCATTTAGAAAAAGAAATAAAAAACCGCTCGTAACGAGCGGTTTTTTATTTTAATTTTTGTAGAATTTTATTGCAACTTAAGATTTTTATTAAGTACAGGTGGCCAAAATTCCATAACATCTCCTTGTCCAAAGTAAGGCTCTTGTCCACTAGATTGCACAAACATATATCTATTGCTACTAAGAATGGAAAAATAGCCATCTCCGTATTTTGTAGCATTACAAAATGAATCTCCTATTTCAAATTTTGCGGCTTCCTCTGGAATAAGAGAAAGAACATATATATCTTTTGATGGGTTGTCCACAAAACAAATTTTATTCCCTTTCAAAAATTGGTTTTCTATAGCTTCTTTAAAAGTTTCTTTATCTTTCTTGGAAAAAAATTCTATAAAATATTCATCTCCTTGAGAGGGTTGTCTTTCTGTCTGTTCTTCTTTTATATCACCTATAATATAAAGCTTATTACCTTCTTCTCTAAACATAAAAGAGAGACTGCCCTGTGCTTCATTTCCAAATGTTGGAGAACCAAAAACAAAGTTTATCTTTTCAGGATAAGTAAAACTTATGCCTAATTTTGATGATATATACGTCTTAACGGATTTTGTGTTACTTTCATTTTCATTTTCATTTTCATTATTATTATAAATATCTGTCGTATCTTTAAGAGTTTTATCAACATTCAATTTAAGTAATGCAAACAAACCACCAACAAATAAAACTATAGTGAGCAAAGAAACAATGATTTTTTTATTCATATCATATATGATACTACTAATAAATTATATGTCCAGATTTGCGTATTTGGCGTTGGCTTGGATGAATGACTTTCTTGGTGGGACTTCACTACCCATGAGCATATCAAATACTTTGTTGGCGTCTTCGGCATCGGTGATACCTACTTGCTTGATGATACGCCTGCCTGGATCCATAGTTGTCTCCCACAATTCCTCAGCATTCATTTCTCCGAGACCTTTGTATCTTTGGATATGAATTTTAGCAGACTTTGGTTTCTTGGAATCTTTTTCTTCCTCCTCTTCATTTGTCTCTTCTTCAACTGTACCCTCTTCTGCAGATTCTGTTAGCATCTCTTCGAGGCGTGGTGCATCTGCGCCAAGTATGCGGTCACGCTCTGCGTCGCTGTATGCGTAGAAGATTTCTTTACCCTTTTTGATTTTGAATAGTGGAGGTTGCGCAATATAAATAAATCCTGCGTCAATTATTTGTCGGAAGTATCTGTATAGGAGTGTCAGGATAAGCGTACGAATGTGCGCTCCGTCCACGTCGGCATCGGTTGCGATAATTATTTTGTGATAACGCATTTTACTCAAATCAAATGTATCTCCGATAGATGTACCCATAGCAATAACCAAATTTTTAATTTGTTCACTACCTAGCATTCTATCAAGACGTGCACGCTCCACATTGAGTATCTTTCCACGAAGTGGCAATATGGCTTGGGTCTTGCGATCTCGGCCCATCTTTGCTGTACCACCCGCAGAATCTCCCTCCACAATGAATAGCTCGGCGCTCTCGGCGTCTTTTGTTTGACAGTCGGCAAGCTTACCTGGAAGAGTCATACCCTCCAATGCCCCCTTACGAAGCACAGAATCTTTGGCAGCTTTTGCAGCTTTGCGAGCACGCATTGCAAGAAGTGATTTGTTGATGATTGATTTCGCTTCATCAGGATTTTCCTCAAGGAAGTTGGAGAATGCGTCACCAAAGACTGTCGCTACTGCACCTTGAGCTTCGGTACTACCCAATTTACCTTTTGTCTGGCCTTCAAATTGGATCTCGCGCAATTTAACAGACACTACTGCCATCAATCCCTCCAATACGTCATCTCCTGTAAATCCACCATCTGCTTCTTTGATCAGATTATTTTTCTTGCCATAAGTATTGAGTATGCGAGTAAGAGCTGTTTTGAACCCAGTAATATGTGTACCACCTTCTGGGTTGTAGATATTGTTGGCAAAAGGTACGATGCGAGATTGCATATCATCTACATATTGGAGTGCTACTTCTACACCTACATCATCAATCTCCTTCTCTACATAAAATACTGTTGGGTGAATTGGCTTCTGGAGTTTGTTATAGAAAGATACAAGTGATACCAGTCCCCCTTCGAAGTAGAATGTAGTTGATGGCAATTCCAAATTCAAGTCTGCGAACCAGTATGTATCATTTACATCTGTCTTCTTTTTAGTCAGTACTTGTTCGCCCATCTCTCGCGCGTCTATAATATGAATACGCAAACCTTTTACCAAGTATGCTTGCTGGCGCAAATGATTGACGATTGTATTCCAATCAAATTTAACTTGTTTAAAGATTTCTTGGTCTGGCTCAAATGTAATAATAGTACCGTTGGCTTTTGAGTTACCAATCTTCTTTACAGCGGCTTTCTTTTTACCTTGTGAATATTCCTGCATGTAGTGGCCACCATCGCGGTGAACCTCGGCTCGTGTAAAAATAGAAAGAGCGTTTACAACAGATGCACCCACACCGTGCAACCCTCCGGAAACTTTGTATCCACTTTCGTCCCCACCAAATTTACCTCCAGCATGGAGCGTAGTCATAACAGTTTCGAGCGCTGATACTTTTGTCTTTGAGTGCATATCCACAGGGATACCACGTCCATTGTCTACTACACGTACACGGTTGCTTGGTAGAAGTGTGACCTCAATACGATTACAGAATCCTCCCATCGCTTCATCCCGAGAGTTATCAAAAATTTCCCACACCAGGTGGTGTAGGCCCTCAATACCTGTTGATCCAATATACATTCCAGGCCTTCGGCGTACCGGCTCCAAGCCCTCCAAAACACTGATTTCATTAGCTCCGTATTTACCTTTCTTCGATGATTCGTCTTTTGCCATATATTCATTTATTATAACAAAAAAGCCTGGTAATTCCAAGCTTTTAGAGGCCTTTTTTACCTTGGTATATAACCTTTTTCCATCACTTTTTGATTAATTTGGTCCATTATTTTACTTACCTCCTCATCGGACAAAGTTCGCTCATATGATTGGAAAACCATTCGGAAAGCAAAAGAAATTTTGCCTTCTTTTTCAAAGCGATCAAGTATTTGTGGGTCTTTTACCAATAGACTTCCTCCCTCATTTTTTATAATTTCCAAAACTACATCTTTATCATTATCATTACTCACCCATAAAGATAAATCACGAGTGATGAAAGGATAGACGGACCACAGCACAAAATTTGGGATTGGATCAAAAACAGTCGCCTCCGTACTGGAGATTACCAAATCTCCAGAGAGGAGATCCGAGGACTTTTTTGAGTCTATACCAAATTTTGTGAGGAACTCATCTAGGCTAAATTCTGTTACTCCTTTCTTGTCTGCGCAAGCAACATGAATTTCTTCCTTATCTTTTTTAAATACATTTCCAATTTCAAAAATTTTTACTGCATCAATTCCGAGAAGTGGTGCATTCAGGCGATTCATCTCAAAGCTAGCTTTCAGCCCATCTGTCAGATTTGTACGCAAGAAGTTTTTATCGCTTGCCGAAGCCATTACTTCCACTTCCCCTTTCTTGCCAAAAGCGTAAGTCATTACTTCCCTATATCCTTCATTAATTAAATGATTCCTAACTACAAGAATTTTCTGGTATGTATCATTTTGTTTCGCCTGAAAAGAAATCTGTGGCAATACTGGTACTAATTTATCATAGCCATAAATCCGTCCAATTTCTTCTGCCATGTCAATTGGATTCTCTAAATCAAGTCTCAAGCTTGGTACAACAACTATGAAATTTCCATTATTATTCTCGTATGTAAATTTATAGTTTTTGAGTATTTGTTCCACCTCATCATTTGTTATATTGCCACCGACTTTTTTATTTACAAATTCTGTAGTAAAAGATATTTTTCTCTCCTCTTGCTTATTTGGATACACCCGGCTAGTGAATTTTGGCGATGTGATTTCATCACTTGCACTTTGTGCTTCGCCAAAATCTACTACCGGGTACATATCTACAATTTCTTCAAATACTGCATCCGGGCACATTTCGGAAATCAATGCCGAGAGCTCAAGCATTCCAAAAGTACAGAGTTCTGGTGATAGATCATTTTCAAATCTCTTAGCAGAGTCAGAGAGTACTCCGATACGTCGTGCCGTTTTGCGTATACTTGTAGGGGCGAAATTGGCAACTTCGAGAATTAAATCTGTTGTATCATCGGCAACTCCAGAATTCGTGCCACCCTTTACCCCACCAAGTGCAAGGATAACACCGGCACTATTACCTATTACCAAATCAGTATCCTTTAATTTTGCTACAATTTTATCTTTGCCAACAAGCTCCAATTCACTACCTTCACTTGCATTTGTGATTACAACTTTTTTATCCTCAAATTTCCTTGCATCAAATGCGTGTACCGGTTGCCCACAATTAAACATTACGAGGTTGGTCGCATCAACAATATTATTTATACTTCTTTGTCCTACACTCTCAAGGTGCTTGACCACCCATTCTGGGGATGGACCAACTTTGATATTCTTTACTATTCTTGCAGAATACCTACGACAATTCAAATTTCTTATATCTACTTGTAAATTTCCTTGCCCCGTACCAAGCTTGCTTTGGTACTGGGGTTTTTTAGCCATTATATCTGTATAAGTCTTTGTAGGGTCAGTAAATGCTAGGCCAAGTTGTCCCGAAAGTTCGCGAGCAACACCCGAGTGTGATAGTAAATCATGTGCTCTGTTTGGAAGAATATTTATATCCAAAATAGTATCACCGTCCGCCAATTTCTCCATCCCCTCCACTTCAGTAAGGTGATAGGTAATAACATCATGCAGTTTTTCTGCAGTAGGAGCCTCGGGTATGTACCATTTGAGCCAGTTGTAAGAAATTTTCATATTAAAATTGATTGAGTCTTAGATCTCCTTGGTAAAATAATCGCACATCGGGAATATTCCAGCGGATCATTGCTATACGATCAAGCCCTCCGCCGAAAGCAAATCCTTGGACTTTCTCTGGGTCGAGTCCTGCGTTCTTCAGTACATTTGGATGAATCATTCCCCCGCCCATCATTTCGAGCCACTTGCCATTAAATTTGGCATGAACTTCCACAGATGGTTCGGTAAATGGGAAGAAGCTTGGGCGGAATTCTATTTCAATATTTTCGCCGAGTGCTTTTTTATAAAATTCTATCAAGACCGCCTTCATGTTAGCGAGATTTGCAGTCGAACCAACCCCCGCTTCTATCGGGGCAAGCATACATCCATCGATCTGATAGAATTGCATTTCATGAGTTGCGTCTGTAGATTCATTGCGAAATACTTTACCAATAGAAATATATGCTCCTTCTGTTTGCCCACTTTCTGCCATATTTTTGAGCGAGCGAGCAGTTGAATTAGTAGCATGGGTTCGCAAAGCAAAACCCGGCTTTTCTTTTATATAAAATGTGTCTTGCATATCACGCGCTGGGTGATCCTTGGGTACATTGAGGGCATCAAAATTATACCAAGTTGTCTCGAGTTCAGGAGCCATAGCAACTTCAAACCCGAGATTAGTGAATACAGAATAAGCCTCCTCGGCTAGCAGTGTCAGTGGGTGTATTGTACCCTTGGCTATTTCAGTATTTTCCATAGGTTAAATATAACCTTTTTAGGGTCTTTTTTCAATCTAAATTTTATTTTAGTAATTGTCGGTTTTGGAAAGGGTAAACTGGCCATTTTCTCTCTTTAGTTTAAAATATCCGTATCCAGAAACAGAAAAGCGAGCCTTTCTCGCTGATGATGTTTTTGCTTCAGTAAAAAGTTCTTCTCTCTTTTCGCTACTGAGGGTATGCTGTAGATAATAAGCAGCCTTTCGCAAGCTGTCTGAACTTTCATCATAAGAAACAGTATGATTGTGTATTGTTGGCATGCATAAATTATATCACAATCTTTTTTGCATGCTATAATATATACATGAATTCTCGTACAAGAACATTCTTAATCATTATCCTATGTGTTTTCCTAGTAGTAGGCTTCTACCTCGGATGGCTTGATAATGGGGTTAAATAAAAAAGAACCTTATTGAATAAACAATAAGGTTCTTTAAATTTTTTAATTAAACAGTTATTTAAACGTGTAAGGACGTACAAATTTTACATCATTTATCCAGTTCAAATACTCTTGTCTTTCTCTGGCCGGAGTAGGTTTTCCTTCTTTTTCTAAAGAGGAAAATAAATCTATAAATGCCCTGCCTATTGATATCAATTTATCCTTATTAGGACTTATTGTATATCGTAAAGAATTGATTTGTGTTCCTATAAACACAATTGATAATTGTCGGGCCGAAAAAGACTTAAAGTCGTTTTTGGGTTCTTGCTGCTGTTCTTCCATGATTTTAGTAGTTTGTAAGGTGATTTTCAAGTATTATAGCACAAATAAGCCTATTTTGTCAATCCTTTATAAATCAAGGCTCTTTTACATTTTGGACACTCTTTGGCGGTGCCGTAGGATTGGAAGTGGCACTCCCTATTTACCCATTCCCCATTTTTAAGATATTCGTCATATTCTGCAATATCTCGCACGAGTAAATCTATTTCTTCGCCAGATATTTGAGTTTTATAAATTGAATTTTTTTCATTATCTTTTGCTTCCAAGAATTCCAATTGCGATTCCGCAACTTTTATCCCCTTCTCTGATCCATTTATCAAATATGAATACATTGCGAGCTGACGCAAATATCCACTTAGACGTCCATCTTCATCACGCTTCTCGATATCATTTTTTGTCTTGACACTACCAGTCTTGAAGTCTGTCACTCGTACAGAGCCATCTTTAAATCTCTCTGTTAAGTCGATCTTGCCATAAAAAGACAAATTGGTAAATTGTGGATCCCTATATGACACCGAGCGCTCGCTAACATACCCCTTTTCAATCTCAGGCAATCTATCTTTCACCCAAGTACTCAAAAGTTTGTGGGCTTGGGTAGACAATCTCTTGATCGTAACTTCATCGTATATATTTTGTTTATGAATTTGCTCTAGGATAATATCATCTAATTTGCTTTTATTATCTTTTAGAATTTGCTCTATGCTTCCATGTACTACATTCCCATAGACCAAACTCTCCGACATTGCATCGGGCAGTCGGAGCAAATTGCGGAAGTACCACTTCCATGGGCATTCAAAGAAGTTGTTGAGCATTGTCACAGACACTTTTGTCTTCATATATTCCTCGGCTACCATGTCTGTCAGATCTTTTATATTAAATGTGTTTTCTTTTGTCGCGCCTTTTGTCACATACAATTTCGGATCATTTCCTAAGATTTCCTTTTCTACATCTGTCGATGACTTTTTCTCGAAAAATACTTCTGGCAATTCGGTGATTATATGTGCGAGCTCCTGCCCTGCTCCATTTAAGCTCATTGTAGAATATGAAAATGTGCAGAATCTCTTTGCCCGTGTGAGAGCTACATACAATTGTCTTTTTACCATGCTTACATCTTTCTCTTCTATATGATCCGCCACCTTTTTGGGTAGTGTAAATGCTTGACGTTTGGTATGCATGATAGACTTCTCATCCATATGCGCGATCCATACGAAATCGAATTCCAAACCTTTGGATGAGTGTAATGTGATCACCTTGACCCCGTGGTCGCCATAGAATACTGCAAGAGGTATGTCTTGGTTGTAATTCTGCAAACGCTCAATGAATTCTAGGAATAATTTTAATGTGAATTGCTTATTGTCTCTTTGACATTTCTCCCTTATAAGGAGTGCTAAGTGGAGCATTGTCCGCACGACTTCCACCCTCTTGATCAAACTGTCGTGATCCTGAGCCTCGTCCAACAATAGGTGTTCGCCAACATACTGGATGAGCTCGTAAACATCTTTATTGTTTTTCTCATTTATATATTTCTCAAGATTCTTGCCGAGATTTGTAATTGGATCAAGATCCGATATTAGTGTTGGTGTAGAATTCTTTAATAAATCACTTACAGACAATTTATACTTGTCCACGCTCTGCAAAAATTTGTGGGCCTCTAGTGGTGGTATATTGTAGATTGGATCAAAAAGAATCTCACCCAATGCCACATTGTCATATGGATCATTTACCACCTTCAACACATTGATAAATGTGCGAGCATCATGTACCTCAAACAGTGTGAGAGTGTTGGCTGAGGCCACTGGTATATCCATATCACGTAATATCTGGACTGCGTTTTTGACTTGGTAATTCTTTGGTACAAGTATTGCGCATTCATTTGGGTCCATACCGTTTGCAATTTTTTCTTTTATTGCGAGACCGGCCATAATAATTTCGTCTCTGGGGTAGTTGCACTCTACGAGATTCAATTTATGCATTTCCTTTGTGTTACTCTTCAACTTCTCGAGAGTCAGGGTGCTCGCTAACATATTGTCTGCAGTATCGAGTATAGCTTGTGTTGAACGGTAATTCTCTATAAGTGTGATTAATTTGGCCCGCCCAAAAAGTGTTTTGAACTCTTCGAAATATTCCAAGCTTGCTCCACCAAAGCCGTAGATGAGTTGCCTGTCATCTCCAACTACGAAAATATTTGGCAATTCTGTATCGCTCCAGATTGCACGCAACAAATTGTTCTGCACATTGCTCGAATCTTGGTGCTCGTCTACCAATATATAGTTGTACCTTTCACGAATTTCAGCTTGGGCATCTTCGGATGTCTTGATAATATCGAGTGCATACTTGAGAATGTCATCATAATCACAGAGATTGCGATCCATTTTTAATTTCTCGTATTCTTCATAAAATTTTACAATTTCTTGTGTTCTTTCTAATCCCGCAATCTTTGTGATAATTTCTTTTTTCAAACTACCTTTGCTCTCACCTCTTGTAGATATACTGCTCTCATCATTTTCAAGATTATGAATATCCGATTTAATAGATACTAACAATTCGTCGGGAGTTATATTCTCTCTTTTTAAAATAGAAATGAGGGATTTAATATCACGGAAATATTTGCCAGCGTCTCCGCGTGGACGCAAATGTTCCCAAATACCTTGTTCCAAAATCTCGTCCACAAGTGCCACGCTCTCTGCGTCATCAATAATTGTTGGTGGTTGCTCAAGATTCAAAACTCCGAAAAATTCATCGACAATATTGCCGGCAAAAGAGTGGAATGTAGAGATTTTGATTTGTGTTGCTGTGGGACCAATCAGGTCCAATAGGCGTGCTCGCATAGCGCGCACGCCCGAATTCGTAAATGTCAGACACAGTACCCCGTCAGCCTTTGTATCAGTCTTGACCAAGATATTGGCAATACGGAGGCTCAGAACCTGTGTTTTGCCCGTCCCAGGGCCTGCTATAACCATTACAGGGCCGTCTATAGTATCCACAGCTTCCTTTTGAGCGGGATTGAGTTTGCCATATGCTTGTTTGAAAATGTCATTCTTCATACCCTAATTATAGCTTAAATTGCTATATGAGCCACATTAATATTTGGGAATAATTCTTGAGTAAATTTCTGCATTTTGTTTTCATCTCCTGTTGTAAACAATTTCATATTACCCACACCATCATTTAATACTACGCCTTTTTCCTCCAATAAGAATTTCACTCTATTTACCACAGCCGGTGCAGGATCTATAATATTTACTTTATCCCCTAGAATTTTTTGGATTCTTTTTATTAAAAATGGATAGTGAGTACAGCCTAGAACAAGTTGATCGATATTTTCTACGAGTAATGGTTCTAAATATTTCTTCAGTAATTCTTCTGCTTCATCTGTATCCGACTTCCCATCTTCTACAAGCTCGACAAGTCCTTGCCCAATGCAAGTATGTACCTCTGTTCCGTTTGCAAATTTATTGATACTTTCTTTTATTTTCTCTCCCTCGATTGTTAATTTAGTAGCCAAGACTCCAATGTGCCCAGTCTTTGAATTCTCGGTAGCAGGCTTGATCGCCGGCTCCATGCCGACAAATTGGATATCACTATATTTCTCTCGTAATTTGTTGATAGCAGCCGAGGTAGCAGTATTGCAAGCAACCACAATCATTTGGCAACCCAGTGCAAGAAGGAAATCTGTATTCTTAAAAGAGAGATTTACAATCTCTTCTGCTGTCCGTTCACCATAAGGTACATGGGCTTGGTCGGCAAGAAAAACATACTCATGTTCTGGCATTTCTCTCTCCAAGTGCGCCAGCACCCAAAGCCCCCCAAGTCCCGAATCAAATATACCTATCTTCATATATTCCTATTCTATCACTTTATCCAAATTAATTCCCGCTATGAAAGTACGCTAAAAACTACATAATTAAAGCTTAAATTCACTAAGAAATGAGAAACTCCAAGCATGTATATATTCCTAAACTTTAAGAAATGCCAACCCCAAAAATATCCTGCGAAGAAAGTTAAGCATGCGAAAATGAGTCCGGTTTTAGACCATGAATAAGGTGCTATCATATGGAAGCCCACAAATATCACGATACTCATCCATAATGCCTTTTTTTGACCCCAGCGTTCTAAGAATCGTATTACTAATCCCCTAAATAATATTTCTTGGAGGAAACATATTATGATTAATGGCAACAAAGGATCTTGGTCAAGAACCCACTCCGGAAGGCTTATAAATTTATAAGTAATAGTGAGCTGTACGAGAGTAAAAATAATAATATTGAAAATTAATATTGATCCCCAGCCCTGCAAAATTGATTTAGGCTTGAAGCCCAATTTTCCCCAATCAATCCTTTTGATAGTTAATGCCAAAACAATCAATACTAAACTAGTTGAGATTATAAATATTTGTTCCGCGAATGTCATATTTTTATTCTATCACATTATCCAAATTAATTCTTTTGGGGATTTGGTTAGGATTTTAAAGCCTTTTTTGGTGACTTCTATTGTGTCTTCTATTCTTATTCCATACCGATTCTTAACATACAGGCCTGGCTCGATTGTTATTATCATGCCTGCCTTCAATACTGGCTTGGTGAGTTTGTGATACAATTTCGGCTCTTCGTGGATTTTGGTCCCTACCCCGTGACCCAGCATATGAATAAAATATTTTGCATCTTTACCAAGTAGCTTGCGAGTATATGCATCTATCATACTAGCATTTACGCCATCTTTTACATTCACGATTGCGCTGACCTGCGAGATTAATAGTTTATTATAGATTTGTTTCTCTTTCAGGGTCGGAGTACCGATGAAAATTGTGCGGGTCATGTCCGACATATATTTTTCATAAATTACACCCATATCTATAATTACAAAACCTTTCAACTTTGAATCAGTAGCTTGCGGATGAATCTCGTTCCCTGCACGTCCGCCACTTGTGACAATCGGGTCGAAGCTTGGCTTCAAGCCTCTACTTTTAATTTCTTGCAAGATAAAAGCTTTCAATTCATTCTCTGTTTTGAAATAAAAATTCTGTATAATTTTAGAGAAAATCAGATCGGTAATCTTGCACGCTTGTGCGACTTTTTTTATTTGTTCTTTTGTCTTTATTTGTGCCATAGGTACAATATAGCATTAATTAAGAAACTTGTTATAATATTAAAATGCAAGAATATATAACTTTAGATGTGCGACTTATACACTTTTTTCAAAAGTATTGGTTAGGAATGGCACGATTTGGATTATTTGTAATTTTCTTTTGGTTCGGAATTTTAAAAGTTTTCGGCTTATCCCCTGCGGCCCCACTCGTGCAGAAATTGTTCGAGGCTACTATTTCATTTATGAGCTTCGATACATTTATAATTCTTTTTGGAATTTTTGAGTGTGTTATTGGTATACTATTTTTGATCAAGGGATTAGAGCGAATTGTGTTGCCAATGTTGCTACTTCATATGATTACTACATTTATGCCCCTATTTATGCTCCCTGAAGTCACTTGGAGTGGATTCCTTGTTCCAAGCCTTGAAGGCCAATATATCATCAAGAATCTGGTCGTTATTGCCTGCGCTATGGGTATAGCCTCGCAATTACATCCGATGCATAGACATCAACATTCTAATTAATTTTTTGTAGGTACATCATCCAATAATCACGCTTGTATATCCTACCTGCAACTTTTGCATAGCCAGTCTTCTTTTCTAATTTCAAAATTTTGAAATATTTACTATACATATCTCGAATATCCTTCTGGCTAAAGACTCGTTCGATTAAATCCAAATCTTTCATATAGTACGTGTCGTACTCACCACCTGGACTATCTTTTAATAAGTTCTTTACATTTGTATTGCCATCTTTGCAAAGTGCTCGCACAAATACATAGCCACCTTTTTTAATAACTCTGTGCATTTCTTTCAAATAAATTTCCCTACCTTTTTCATTCAACGAGTTTGAAGATGTGACATCCAGAATAATATCAATACCTTCATTTTGTATATCATATTCCCTTCCTATATCTCCTAACCTGTAATCAATATTTAGATTTTCTTTTGTTGCATTAACTTTCGCAATTTTTAATGCAGTTTCAGATATTTCTATACCGATGACAGTATTGTCCAAACTTGCTAAATAATTTGCATTCCGGCCTGTGCCCGAGCCAAGATCTAAAATATTTCTATCTTCAACTTTATACTTCTCTTCCTTTTTTAAATACTTTAAAAATCGCAAAACATCTGCCTGTGGTTTATTGTCCCCAGTCATTAATTGTGGTTTCCTATATTCCTGTTCCCATGATTTCCCTTGATTTTGCATTTGCGGAGGATAGGAGATTCGAACTCCTGGTGGTTTTACCCACACACGCTTTCCAAGCGTGCGCACTAGACCGCTATGCGAATCCTCCTTGTTGTTATATCTTTAAATTTTCTTTCCCAACAATGCTTCTACTCTTGCTTGCACTGGTGGATGAGTTGAAAACAAACTTTTTATTTTATTTGCACCGAATGGGTTGGCAATAAACAAGTGCGCTGTTGCCTTGCTTGCTTTGGCCATCGGTTGCGAATATTGCGAAATCTTCTGCAATGCGCTAGCCAATCCTTCTGGATAGCGAGTAAGTAGTGCCCCTGATGCATCGGCAAGGAATTCCCTTTTACGAGAAATTGCCAATTGTATAAGGCTCGCAAATATTGGTGCAAGTATTGCAAGCACGATACCAACAATCACCAATACTCCCCCAGCTTTATTGTCACTATCACGATTACCACCAAAGAGTTGTGATCTTATAAACATATCAGCAACAATTGTGATAAATCCTGCAAGTACTACAGCCACTGTAGAAATTAAAATA